>CAZDPA010000080.1:0-3563 GCA_964507195.1 uncultured Salinisphaerales bacterium
GCGTCTACGCCGGACGCTACGTGATGACGATGCTCGCCGATCACGGCTATGCCGACACCGCCTATCAGGTCGCGACGCGCACGGATTTCCCGAGCTGGGGTTTCTGGATCGCCAGCGGGCTGTCGACGATGGCCGAAGGCTGGGAGCTCGCTTCGCGCTCGTGGGACCATCACTACTGGGCGTCGATCAGTTCGTACTTCTATCAGAGCCTCGCAGGTATTCGTGCGACTTCACCCGGCTACACGACCGCACGTATCCAGCCGCAGCCGCCGAGCGGTCTCGACGCAGCGAACGGCCGCGTGCGCACACCGTATGGCGAACTGGCATCGAGTTGGCAGCGCAACGCAGAGACCTTCACCCTGAATGTGGACGTGCCCGCAGGGATCAGCGCCGAGGTCTGGCTGCCGATCGGCGCGGCAATGGAACCCGCGGCACCGGCTGGGACAAGCTTCATTGAGATCAAGGATGGGCACGCGTTGTATCGGGTCGGTGCCGGTCGCTTTACCTTTGTGGCTGGAAAGTAGGGCTGGAAAGCGAAGCGTGTCCCGCCATGTCGCGAAACCGGCGGTGCCAACGCGTGCTTTAACCGCACGCGTCCCGTCCTATGTTTACTACGAGCTGGCTGAAGTGACGTGTTGGGGAGACGTACAGAAATGAAAGGGGAATCCGCTCATGTCAGCTGACAACGGCACATCCAGTGCCGTCGATCTTCGCGCGCCGCTCGCCTACGCGATCAGCACGTTCTTTATCTGGGGCCTGGCCTACGGCCTGCTCGATGTGCTCAACAAGCACTTCCAGGAGGTGCTGCACGTCGGCAAGGCGGAGTCGACCTGGCTGCAGATCGCCTACTTCGGCGCCTATCTGACGATGAGCCTGCCGGCCGGCGCGCTGCTGCATCGTCGCGGCTACAAGTTCGGCCTGCTCTCCGGCCTCGTCATCGCGGCTTGCGGTGCTTTCCTGTTCGTGCCGGCCGCACAGGCCGTGAGCTTCCCGTTCTTCGTCGGTGCAATGTTCGTGCTCGCGACCGGTTTGTGCTTTCTCGAAACCGCTGCCGACACCTACGTCAACGTGCTCGGGCCGGCCGATCGCGCGCCGCAGCGCCTGAACCTCGCGCAGTCGTTCAACAGCGTCGGCGTGTTCATCGGCCCCTTGCTCGGTGGCGCCTTTCTATTCGGCACCAAGGAGGCCGGCACCGAGCTGCATTCGGTGCAGATCATCTATGGCGTGATCGGCGTGGCGATCCTGTTGTATGCCGCGTTCGTCGCGCGAGCGCATCTGCCGGAGATCGCCGAACCGAAGGCTGCGGACGGCCATGGCGGACTGCCGTTGTCGCAGCGTCGGCATTTCGTGCTTGGGGTGCTGACCCAGGCGCTGTACATCGGTGCGCAGGTCGGCTGCGGCGCGTTCTTCATCAACGCGGCGACGGAATCCCTGCCCGGCCTCAGCTCCGAGAAGGCCGCCTATCTGCTGTCGCTGGCGATGCTCGGCTATCTGGTCGGCCGCTTCGCGACGACTGCGCTGATGACGCGCATCGCACCGAACAAGATCCTGCTGACCTACGGCGTCATCAACACGCTGCTGTGCGTCGTCATCGCCAGCGGCGCCGGGCAGATATCGGTCGCGGCACTGATCGCCGCCTTCTTCTTCATGTCGACGATGTTCGCGACGATCTTCGCACTCGGTGTGCGTGATCTGGGCGCGCAAACCAAGCGCGCGTCGTCGATCATGGTGATGGCGATCGGCGGCGGTGTGCTGCTGCCGTATCCGATGGGCCTGATTGCCGAATCGCATGGCACGCCGATCGCATTCCTGTTGCCCGCCGCCTGCTTCCTGCTGGTGGCGTGGTATGGCTGGCGTGGTGCACAGCCCACAGTGGAGGTGAAGCTGTCATGAGTGAGATTGCACAAACACGAGGCAGCGACAGTCCGGCGCTGTTGAGCGAGACCATTGGTGCGAATCTGCAGCGCACAGTCGAGTGCCATGCCGATCGCGAAGCGCTGGTCGTGCCGCACCAGAACTACCGCGCGACATACCGCGAGCTGTGGGATCAGGTTGGTCGCGCCGCCCGCGGCCTGATCGCGCGCGGCGTGCAGAAAGGTGATCGTGTCGGCATCTGGTCGCCGAACCGCTACGAGTGGGTCATCGTCCAGTACGCGACCGCGCGCATCGGCGCGATCCTCGTCACGGTCAATCCGGCATATCGCAGTTCCGAACTCGAGTACGCGCTGAACCAGTCCGGGATCAGCCTGCTGATCATGGCGCGCAGCTTCCGCACTTCCGACTACGTCGCGATGCTCGCCGAAGTGCGGCCGCGCTGCCCGGAGCTGCGCGGCGCGCTGGTACTCGACACCGAGTGGCAGGCCCTGCTCGATGACGCCATGCGCACGCCAGTTGGCGAACTTGCAGCGCGCGAAAGCGAGCTGCAGCCGAACGACCCGATCAACATCCAGTACACCTCGGGGACGACCGGCCTGCCCAAGGGTGCGACGCTGAGTCACAGCAACATCCTCAACAATGGCTACTTCGTCGGCCTGACCTGCGAGTACACGGAGAAGGACCGTGTCTGCATTCCGGTGCCGTTCTACCACTGCTTCGGCATGGTGCTCGGCAATCTCGCCTGCACGGCGCATGGCGCGTGCATGGTCGTGCCGGCGGAGAGCTTCGATCCGCTCGAAACCCTGAAGTGCGTCGAGGCCGAGCACTGCACGTCGCTGTATGGCGTGCCGACGATGTTCATCGGCGAGCTTGATCATCCGGATTTTGCCAAGTTCGATCTGTCGAGCCTGCGCACCGGCATCATGGCCGGCTCGCCATGCCCGGTCGAAGTCATGAAGAAAGTCACGACGCTGATGAACATGCGCGACGTGACGATCGGCTACGGCATGACCGAAACCTCGCCGATCTCCACCCAGACCCGCGCCGACGATGCCTTCGAGTTCCGCGTGTCCACCGTCGGCCGCGTCCATCCGCATGTCGAGATCCGCGTCGTCGATCCGGAAACCGGCGAGACCGTGAAGCGCGGCGAGAGCGGTGAGTTCTGCACGCGCGGCTATTCGGTGATGCTCGGCTACTGGAACAACCGCGATGCGACGCAGAAGGCGATCGACGCCGATGGCTGGATGCACACCGGTGACCTGGCGACGATGGACGAGCAGGGCTACGTCAAGATCGTCGGCCGCATCAAGGACATGATCATCCGCGGTGGCGAGAATATCTTCCCGCGCGAGATCGAGGAATTCCTGTACTCGCATCCGGGCGTTGCCGACGTGCAGGTCATCGGCGTGCCGAGCATCAAGTACGGCGAGGAAGTGATGGCCTGGGTCAAGCCGCGCGCGGGCGTCGAGCTCAGCGGGGATGAGCTGACCGCGTACTGCAAGGCGCGCATCGCGGGGTTCAAGGTGCCGCGCTACTGGAAGTTCGTCGATGGCTTTCCGATGACGGTGACCGGCAAGATCCAGAAGTTCAGGATGCGTGACGAGTCGATTGCCGAACTCGGGTTACAGGCAGCGGCTGCGGTGAAGACGGCCTGAGAAGGCTTGAGATGAATCTCCCTCTCCCCGCTG
>CAZDPA010000080.1:3573-17012 GCA_964507195.1 uncultured Salinisphaerales bacterium
GGGGGGGGGGGGGGGGGGGGGGGGGGCGGTACGCGGCATAGCAGCTGCGCATCACAGCAGTCGTAGTCGTAGCCCGGACGCAGTCCGGGGTTGGCGCTTGAAGAAGCCTCGCGACCGTCAGCGGTCGCGCCCCGCACGCGGGGAGAGGGGGGAACGACTGCAAAGATCTAAGGCACCCGGCACCAAGCCGGGGTCGCAGGAGGAGGTATGACGCAACTGAGGCGCGGGGGCTTCGGGCGTGTGGTGCTGTGCGGCGCGTTGTTGGCGCTGACGGGCGCGGTCGTCCAGGCGGATGACAGCATTGCAATCCGCATTCTGTCGAACCGCGCCGACCTGATCAGCGGCGGCAATGCACTGGTTGCGATAGAGCTGACGGCCGCAGCGGATCTTTCCAGCCTGCGCGTGACCGTCGATGGCCGCGACGTCACCGCTGACTTCTCCTTGCGTGCCGATGGTCGTGTCACCGGCTTGCTGAGCGGACTCGCCGACGGCGAGAACCTGTTGCAGGCGCGCATCGATGGCGCGGGCGCGCAGATCACGATCACCAATCATCCGCTGCACGGCCCGGTGTTCGCCGGCCCGCAGGTGTTGCCGTGGTTCTGCGATACGGTCGCTGCGGGCCTGGGCGAATCGGTGGCTCCGTACTGCGAGGCGGAGAAGGTCTACACCTACAACTACAAGCCGAAGACCTGCGCGCCGCTGGTGTTTCCGAGCATCGATACCGGCGGCATTGCTGCGAACTGCCTGTTGCCGGAATACGATCCGGAAAATCCACCGACCGATGTCGACACGACGACGACGGACCAGGGCAAGACCGTGCCTTTCATCGTGCGCACCGAAACCGGCGTCATTGATCGCGGCATCTATCGCATCGCCGCGCTCTACGATCCCACGCAGCCGGACTACGCGCCGTGGGCGCCGCAGGATGGTTACAACGGCAAGGTGCTGATGACCTTCGGCGGCGACTGCAATCCGCGTCACGGCCAGGGCCAGCCGATCAGCGTGCTCGATGTGCCGGCGCTGTCGCGCGGTTTCGCGGTGATGACCTCGAACCTCAACATCCTCGGCCACAACTGCAATGACGTCGTCAGTGCCGAGTCGATGATGATGCTCAAGGAGCATTTCATCGAGAACTACGGCGAAATCCGCTACGTGATCGGCAATGGCGCGTCCGGCGGCTCGATCCAGCAGCACTGGATGGTGTCGAACTATCCGGGCCTGCTCGACGGCATCCAGCCGGCGGCGAGCTTCCCCGACATGTGGCAGGTGATCTTCGCGGCGCAGGACTGCCATCTGCTCAACCGCGTGTTCAACACGCTGTCGCCGACGCTGTGGCCCATCGTCACCCAGCGTGCTGTGGTCAGCGGTTTCGCAACGCCGGTGACCTGCACCCTGTTCGACAATCCGACCGGCCAGTTCTCCTACGCGCAGATCAGCATGAAGCCGGACCTCGCTCAGAACTGCATCGGCGGCTTGATTGCATCACTCGCGGTCAGCGGTCCGGCGGCAGACACGAGCTATGTGTACAACGCCAGCACCAATCCGGCCGGTGTGCGCTGCACGGTGCAGGATTATGGCGCTTCGATCTGGGGCAAGCGTGCGTCCGACGGCTTTGCGAATCGACCCTATGACAATGTCGGCATCCAGTACGGCCTGCGGGCGCTGGAGGATGGAATGATCAGTGTCGAGCAGTTCGTCGATCTCAACGAGAAGATCGGCGGCATCGACATCGACTGGAACTACCAGTCACAGCGCAGCGAAGCGGATCCCGAAGCACTGCGCGTCGCCTATCGCGGTGGCCGGATCAACAATCCGCATGAAGCAGCCAAGGTGCCGATTGTCGATCTGCGCGGCTTCTCGCCGACCGAGATTCACACCGACGTGCACAGCTACTCGATGCGTGCGCGCCTCGATCAGGTCAATGGCCATCACGACAACCAGATCATCTGGAACGGCGGTGTCGCGGTATTCCCGGACCCGGTGTCGTTTGCCGAATCCTTTCTGATGATGGATCAGTGGCTCGCGGCGATTGAGGCCGACACCAGCGACGACGCCAGGGCAGTGAAGGTATTGCGTCACAAGCCGGCCGAGGCGGTCGACGCGTGCTGGATAGCCGGCCAGAAAATCACCGACATGAGCCTCTGCGACGCTGCGTTCCCGTACTTCGGTACGCCACGCATTGCCGCCAGCGGACCGCTGGCGGACGACATCATCAAGTGCGCGCTCACGCCGCTGGATCGTGCGCGTTACGGCGTCACGTTCAGCGACGCGCAGTGGCAGCGCATGCTCGCGACTTTCGTCACGGGTGTCTGCGACTACAGCCAGTCGGCGCAGGGCTACGAGCCTTCAGTGCCCTGGCTTGGGTATGCGAAAGGGCCGGGTGGTGAGCCGCTGGGCAATGCGCCGGTGTCGCAGGCGATTGGATCAGGTTCGGGCCCCGGCAGCGAGGATGCAGGGCGCTTTGGTGGTGCGATGAATCCGCTGCTGGCGTTGGGGTTGATGTTGATCCTGCTGATGAGGCGAACGGTCAAGGCTTAGGTCTGTGGCGGTCTCTCGATACACCGCGCGTTGCGCGGCACTCGAGACGAACGGAGCTTGTTTGTGCGGCGAAGGTTCAACAAAACCCCGTTCGTCTCGAGTGCCTGCGAAGCAGGTGTATCGAGAGACCCGCGCCAAATCCTCAACGCACCAGGCAATCCCGATCCAGCGCTGAAATCGTCGTGCATCCGGTCAGCGCCATCGCCACGCGCATCTCGGCGGCAATCAGTTCGAGAATATGTGCGACGCCGGCCTGACCGCCGCCGGCCAAGGCAAACGCCCACGCGCGCCCAAGCAGCGCACCGTGCGCGCCGAGTGCGAGCAGGCGCACGACATCAAGCCCCGAGCGCACGCCGCCATCGGCGAGCACGGTCAGACGATCACGCACGGCATCGGCAATCGGCGGCAATGCACGCGCGGTCGATGGCACACCATCGAGCTGACGGCCGCCGTGATTCGATACAACGATGCCGTCGGCGCCGGCATCCGCGGCGGCGCGTGCGTCGTCAGCGTCGAGGATGCCCTTGACGATCAGCGGGCCTTTCCAGCGCGAGCGCACCCATTCGAGATCTTTCCAGGTCACGCGCGGATCGAAGTTGTTGCGCATCCACGCGAAAAAATCCTCGAGGCCGGAATCCCTGCCGAGTACTGGTGCGACATTGCCGAGCACGTGCGGACGGCCGCAGACGCCGACATCCCAGGCCCATTGCGGGCGCAGCGTGGCCTGGCCGAAACGGCGCAGTGCGCCCTTGAGGCCCGGTGCACCGGCGAGGCCGGAGCGGTAGTCGCGATAGCGCGTGCCGGGCACCGGCATGTCGACGGTGAACATCAGCGCAGAACACTGGATGGCCGCGGCCTGGTCGAGCAGATCCTGCATGAACGCGCGATCGCGAATCATGTAGAGCTGGAACCAGAACGGCTGGGCGGTGCCGGCAGCGACTTCCTGCAGCGGACACGCGGAGACCGTCGACAGGCAGAACGGTACGCCCGCCGCTTCGGCGGCGCGTGCGGCCTGGACTTCACCGCGACGCGCGTTCATGCCGGCGAGACCGATAGGGCCGAGCGCGAGCGGCAGCTTCAGCGACTGGCCGAACCAGTTTGTGGAAAGATCAATGTTCGACACATCGCGCAGCACGCGCTGGCGCAGTGCGATGTCGGCCAGGTCTTCGGCATTGCGGCGCAGCGTGACTTCGGCATACGAGCCGCCGTCGATGTACTCGAACAGGAAATGCGGCAGGCGCCGCCGAGCGAGTTCGCGGTAGTCGGAGACGGAAGCGGGGGTCATGCGGTGTGGCCTGTAACTGAGGAAGAGGGAGTGAGCATGGCCGATGGATCGTGTGGCTAGGCAAGGCGCGAGAAGGAGGCATAGCCGGGTCTATGGCGACGACGAGCAACGCCGCATCGGCGCGCGAGACGCGGCCAGGCGCTATCGATTCCTCGGTTGCAGGCCACTGGATTCCATTTCAGCCAGGTGTCGCCACTGGGCGTGATAGGCGTGCAGATCGAGATCGAGGGCGTGAATGCGGCGCAGTGCGGTCGCCGGCTGCAGAGCCGGATCGAGCAGGCGCAGCGCGCCGAGTGCGACGCCTTCATAAGCAGCGCCGACGTAGACCTCGAGATCCGGACGCAGCGTCGCCAGTGCGCTGGTGAACAGATCGAAATCGGCAAAGCGGCCTTCGATCAGCACGCGCTCACGTGTGCCGATCAGCTCCAGCGAGACGTTCGTCATCAATGCGGCATACAGCGCGACGGCCGCCTGATGTGCGCCAGGCGCGTTGTCGTCGCCGATGCGCCGGCTGCGGTTGCGCGGAAACGGACCCACGCCATCGACCACGCTGGGCAGAATCATCGTGCCGGCCTTGACCACGCTTGCCAGCGTCGATGCTGCGACCGGGATCTTGGCCAGATCCTCGACGCCACCGAGCAGCATCAGTTCACGTCCGCCCATGAAGCGGGCGGAAGGAATCGGCCGGCCTTCGACATTGACGTTGATCAGGCAGTCGCGGTCTTCGGCCATCTTCGACAGATCAAGCTTCGCGCCCGCCGCCGGCGTGCGCATCGCAACGAACCAGGTGCCGGTTGAAACCACGGTGGAGTCCCCCCGTGCAAAATCGGCAACGCCGCGCGTGGCATGCAGCGCGGCGTTGGAATCATGCAGGCCGCAGATGACCTTCACGTCGCGCGACAGGCCGGTGCGCGCGGCCCATTCGGCGCTCAGCGTGCCGAGCACTTCATGTGCGCCACGCAGCGGTGCGAAGTGCGCGGCCCATCCGCGCTGCTGCGCCATCGCAGACGGCGTGTGGCTGAGCGGATTCCACAGGTCGGTATGGCAACCGAGGCTGCTGACTTCCGATGCAGCGACGCCGCACAGCTTCCAGGCCCAGAACTGCGGCCACGGGATGATCTGCGCCGTGCCGCTGAGTGCTTCCGGCTGCGTCGCTTCGATGTGATGGAGCTGCGCACCAAGATTCAGGCCATTCGGCAGTCGCGGCGAGCCGGTGGCGATGAAGGGATCGCGACTGCGATCGTAGGCTTCGCGCTGCACGGCCGGAATCGGCTGTTCGTAGTCGGTGACCGGGCAGGCAAGCCGGCCATCGCGAACGATCGCAGCTGCCGCGCCGTGGCCGACCGGAATGATCGTGCGGATATCGCCGAGCTGGGCCAGCTCGGCCAGCGTGTCCGACAGCCAGGCGTCGATGCCGTCGACATCCAGCGTGTCATTGGTCTTGCCGTCGCCGCCGCGGTTGGGTCGTGAGCGCTGCGCAAGGCAGGCGCCCGTGGCATCCCAGACGCTGAGCTTGCTCACCGTCTTGCCGATGTCCAGAACAATGGTCTTCCCAAGCAACACGCGCTGCTCCTGCACGGCCAGAGGATCGGGGCCGAATCTGATTGCGACATGGTCGCCGAATTCGGCCGAACGGATGACGGCCCGGATTATGATCTAAAATGATTGAAAAAGACCAGTTCTGCGATTATATTTGATCAATGACGACTCCAAGCCAGTTTTCGGCAGCCTCCCCCTTCGCCATTCCCTCGAATCGCTGGTCCGCGACGGACGCGGCCGGCAAGTCCGCGGAGGAGCTGCTGCTGTATCGCTCCAACCTGCTCGGCTCCGACCTCACCGTCACCAACTTCGGCGGCGGCAACACCTCTGCGAAGATCGCCGGCACCGATCCGCTCACCGGCCAGGCTGCGCAGGTGCTGTGGGTCAAGGGCTCGGGCGGCGACATCGGCTCGATGAAGCTCGACGGCTTCGCGACGCTGTATCTCGACAAGCTGCAGGGCCTTGAGCGCCTCTACAAGGGTGTGGCCTTCGAGGACGAAATGGTCGGCTACCTGCCGCACTGCACGTTCAACTTGAACGCGCGTGCGGCGTCGATCGATACACCGCTGCATGCCTTCCTGCCGTTCGCGCATGTCGATCACCTGCATCCGGATGCGGTCACCGCGCTGGCGGCGTCGAGCAACGGCGAAGCGGTGACGGCCGAGTTGTATGGCGGCGCGGTCGGCTGGCTGGCGTGGAAGCGTCCGGGTTTCGAGCTCGGGCTGCGTCTGCGCAACCATGTCGCGCAGAACCCGAAGCTGCGTGGCGTCGTGCTCGCCGGCCACGGCCTGATCTGCTGGGGCGATACGGCCCAGTCCTGCTACGACAACTCGATCGAGCTGATCGCCCAGGCCGCGCGTTATCTGAATGCGCGCCTCGCCCAGGGTCCGGCCTTTGGTGGCCAGATCGTGGCGCCGCTGGAACCCGTCGAGCGACGGCGCATCGCGTCTGAACTGATGCCGCGCCTGCGCGCGATGATGCAGGGCGAGCGCCCCAAGCTCGGTCACTTCAGCGACGACGCGGAGGCACTGGAGTTCGTCGGCAGCGCCGACTGCGTGCGCCTGTCCGCGGTCGGCACCTCGTGCCCGGATCACTTCCTGCGCACCAAGATCGCGCCGCTGCCGCTGGATCTCGCGCGCATCGATGACGATGAATACCTGAAGCGGGAAATCGCGAAATATCGCGAGGGTTATCAGGCCTACTACACGCGTTGCGCCAAGCCCGGCGATCCGGCGGTGCGCGATGCGAATCCGGTCGTTGTGCTGCTGCCCGGCGTCGGCCGCTTCAGTTTTGCCGGCGACAAGACCACCGCGCGCCTTGCCGGTGAGTTCTACGGCAATGCGATCAACGTGATGCGCGGTGCCGGTGCCATCGGCAGCTATGTCGGTCTCGACGAACGCGAAGCCTTCGGCATCGAATACTGGGCACTGGAGGAAGCCAAGCTGCGCCGCATGCCGGCACCCAAACCCATGGTCGGCCGTGTCGCCTTCGTCACCGGCGCCGCCGGTGGCATCGGTGCGGCAATCGCAACGCGCCTGCTGCACGAGGGCGCCTGCGTCGTGCTGGCCGACCGCGATGCGGCTGCGCTGGAAACCACGCATGCGCAACTGGCCCGGGCGCATGGCGCAGACAAGCTGCGCTCAGCGATCTGCGACGTGACCCATGAGGCCCAGGTTGCAGAGGCCTTTGCCTGTTGCGCGCGCGAATACGGCGGTCTCGACATCCTCGTCGCCAACGCTGGTCTCGCGTCGTCGGCCACGATCGAGGAAACCACCGTCGAACTGTGGCGGCGCAACTACGACGTGCTCGCCGAAGGCTATTTCCTGACCTCGCGTGCCGCGTTCCCGCTGCTGAAGAAGCAGGGCGGGGCCATCGTGTTCATCGGCTCGAAGAACGCGCTGTCGGCGACGCCGGGCGCATCGGCCTACGCATCCGCCAAGGCGGCATCGGTGCATCTCGCGCGCTGCCTCGCACTCGAAGGCGCGCCCAGCGGCATCCGCGTCAACGTCGTCAATCCGGACGCGGTGATCCGCGGCTCGCGCATCTGGGACGGCGAGTGGCGCAAGGAGCGCGCGCAGGCCTACGGTATCGACTCCGGCGAGGCGCTGGAGCAGCACTACCGTGCGCGCAGCCTGCTCAAGCAGGATGTGTTGCCGGAAGATGTCGCAGAAGCGGTGCTGTTCCTGGCGTCCGACGCAGCAGCCAAGTCCACCGGCAATATCATCAATGTAGATGCGGGGAATGCGCAGGCGTTCACGCGTTGATTGTTACTTCCCTCTCCCCGCGCGCGGGGAGAGGGAGTACTGACGCTGCAAGGAGAGAGACCCAGATGAGCAACACCCAGTTGCCGATCAGCACTGACCTGATCAAGACACACAACGAACGCGCGCTGCCAGCGCTGCAGGAAGACTACGCCGCGCTCGGCCGTACGCTGGCGCGCCGCGGCATGAAGATCGACGCCATCAAGGATCGCATCGGCAGGCTTGAACTGGCGCAGCCGAGCTGGGGCGTCGGTATCGGCGGTACGCGCTTCGCGCGCTTCCCCATCGCCGGCGAGCCGACCAATCTGCACGAGAAGCTCGAGGATTGCGCCGTCGTGCAGCAGCTCGGCCGCAGCACGCCGCGCGTGTCGCCGCATTTCCCGTGGGACAAGGTCAGCGATGCGAAGCAGCTGGCCGCTGACGCCGCCGCGCTGGGCCTCGGCTTCGATGCGGTCAACTCCAACACCTTCCAGGACCAGGCCGGGCAGGCGCAGAGCTATCGCCACGGCTCGCTGTCGCACACCGATCCGCGGGTGCGCAGGCAGGCGATCGAGCACAACATCGAATGCATCCGTCTGGGCATGGATCTCGGTTCGAAGGCGATCACGGTGTGGGTCGGTGACGGCAGCAACTTCCCCGGCCAGTCATCGCTGCATGGCGCGCTGGATCGCTATCTCGAAGCGACTGCGGAAATCTACAAGGCGCTGCCGACGGACTGGCAGATGCTGATCGAGCACAAGCTTTATGAGCCGGCGTTCTATTCGACGGTGATTTCGGACTGGGGCACGAGCTGTCTCGCTGCGCAGCATCTCGGTCCGCAGGCCAAATGCCTGATCGATCTGGGTCACCATGCACCGAGCGTCAATATCGAGCAGATCGTTGCGCGCCTGCATCGCTTCGGCAAGCTCGGCGGATTCCACTTCAACGATTCCAAGTACGGCGACGACGACCTCGACTCCGGCTCGATCAATCCGCACCAGCTGTTCCTGATCTTCAACGAACTGGTCGAAGCCGAATTGCGCGCGCCGCAGACTTTCCAACCGGCCTACATGATCGACCAGTCGCACAACATCACCGACCCGATCGAAAGCCTGCTGTCCAGCGCCGAAGCGATCGCCGGTGCGTTTGCACGTGCGCTGCTCGTCAATCGCGATGAACTGGGCGAGCAGCAGCGCAGCAACGACGTGATGATGGCGTTCCAGTCGCTGCGCCGTGCCTACAACGTCGATGTCGCGCCGATCCTGGCGATGAGCCGTTATGAGCGTGGTGGTGCGATCGAACCGATCGCGGCCTATCGCGCTTCGAACTGGCGCGCGGACCGGGCGCGCATCAGGAAAGCCAGCGCCGGCGGGGCGGGCATCGTCTGACCCCCTAAACTCCGCGGCTGATCACCAAGGAAATCTGCATGCATGCCGCCGAGCGCGAACGACTGATCCTGAAGCTACTGGATGAGCGCGGCTTCATTGCCTTCCAGGACCTGGACAAGCTGATGGATGCATCGCCGGCGACGCTGCGGCGCGATCTCGACAAGCTCGAAAGCGCCGGCCGCATCGTCCGCGTCCGCGGCGGCGCGCAATTACCGGAGGCGGTAGCCAAGCCGGACGTGCCGCGCCTGCGCGGCGCGCCGTTCAACGAGAACGTCGAACGCCATCGCGCCGCCAAGCAAGCCATCGGCCGTGCCGCCGCCGCACTGTGCAAGCCGCGCGAGTCGGTGATCATCGACGGCGGTTCGACCACGCTGCAGATGTGCCCGCATCTGGCCTCGCTGGAACTGCAGGTGCTGAGCAATTCCCTGCATATCATCGAAGCCCTGCTGCCGCAGGCCGGCACCCGCGTCGCGATTCCCGCCGGCATGGTGTTCCGCGAACAGAACATCGTGCTGTCGCCGTTCGAGGACGACGGCATGAGCCGCTACCGCGCGTCGAAGATGTTCATGGGTGCGGCGGCGATTGGCGCGCACGGCATCATGCAGGCCGATCTCGTCCTCGCCCAGGCCGAACGCCGCCTGTTCGAGCGCGCGGCCGAACTGGTCGTGCTGGTCGACAGCAGCAAGTTCGAAGCCCCCGCCGGCCACGGCGCGTTCGAGTTGTCTGACATCGACATCATCGTCACCGACGCCGGCATCAAGCCGGTCCACCGCAAGATGCTCAAGGCGGCGGGGATCGAGGTCGTGATCGCCGACTGATGCGCGCGCGCCGTGCGATCGCCATAGCGTTAACACCTAGGCGAGATAGACCTCGATCATCTTCGCCAGTCCGCGGGTGACCTGCGCATCGTCGGAGAGCGGACCGGCGATCGCCGCCCTGGCCGCCTCTGCGGGTGTAAGGCCCTCGGCGATGAGACGACCTGCAGCGATCAGCACGCGCGTTGAAGCGACTTCACGCAATCCACCGGTTTCGAGACGGCGGATCGCCTGTCCGAGGCGAATCAGCGGGGCGGCCTGCTCACGGTGGATGCCGGCTTCCTTCGCGACGATCTGCTCCTCGATGTCCGGCGCCGAGAAGCCGAACTCGATCGCGACCATGCGCTGGCGCGTCGAGTCCTTCAGATCCTTGAGCACGCTCTGATAGCCCGGGTTGTATGACACGACGAGACCGAATCCTGGCGCGGCGTCGAGCGTGACGCCGAGGCGTTCGAGCGGCAGCTGTCGACGGTAGTCGGCGAGCGGATGCAGCACGACGGTCGTGTCCTGGCGCGCCTCGACGACTTCATCGAGGTAGCAGATCGCGCCCTCGCGCACGGCGCGGGTCAGAGGGCCGTCGACCCATTCGGTCTTGCCGCCATTGAGCAGATAGCGGCCGACGAGGTCGGCGGTCGTCAGGTCGTCATGGCAGGCAACCGTGATCAGCGGTCGGTCGAGGTCGTGCGCCATTGCCTCGACGAAGCGCGTCTTGCCGCAGCCGGTCGGTCCCTTCAGCAGGATCGACAGCCCTTGACGATAGGCGGCCTTGAACAGCTGCTCTTCGTTGCTGGTCGCGACGTAGTAGGGACGCTGCGCCCGGGTCTTGCCCGGTGGTGTGGAGTCCATGAGGTTCATGCGGATCAGAAGTTGTATCGGAGCCGTGCGCCGATCATGCGTGGCGCTCCGACGTTGCGGGATTCGATGCCCAGGGGTCTGAAAGTTCCGGTGGTGAACACGACGTAATCCTCGTCCAGGACGTTCGTCGCGAAGATGTTGAGGTCGTAGGTCTCGCCGAAGATGTCGGTCCAGCCCAGACTCAGATTCAGCAAGCCGAAGCCATCGAGCACCGCGAACGGCGATGAGCTCGTCGCCGCCACGCGCTGCTCACCGGTATACGCGTAGGTCCCGCCGAGTTCGACGCGGCCCCAGCTGTCGGGCAGCGGCAGCGTCCAGCCGAGGTTGGCGATATAGGTGTGGTTCGGCGCGAAGGGCAGTTCGTCGCCGGCTTCGGCAATCGGCGTACAGGTAAATCCTTCGATGAAGCCGACCGACTCGACGCGCGAGCAGAAGTCGGCCGACTTGACCAGCTTCGTGTCCAGGTAGGAATAGGACAGGCCGAGGGTCAGGGCGTCGAAGGGCTGGAAGAAGGATTCGATCTCCAGGCCGCGGGACTTGCCTTCACCGGCATTGAAAATCGCCGTCGTCGGCCCTGACGTCGTGGATACATATCCGCCCTGAAGCTGCATGTCCGTCAGCGTGTTGTCGAACAGGGCGATGTTGAAGCGCCCCGGGACGAGTCCGCCGAAGGTGGTCTTGAGCCCGACTTCATAGGTGTCGACGGTTTCCGGTTCGTGCGTGTCCAGCCCCGGATCGGCGAGCATGTTGACCGTGCCCTGGCGGTAGCCGCGCGTGTACTTCGCGTAGGTCATCACGCCGTCATTGGGCCGGAAGTTGAACTCCAGCATGCCGGTCGGCGCCGTGCTCTTCACAGTGGGGGTTTGCACCGTCACTTCCGGAGCCTGCTGCACGCTGAGGATGTACGGGAAGAACTCCTTGACGCCTTCTCCTTGCGTTTCGTCCCAGGTATAGCGCAGCCCCAGGGTGACGCTGAGCGGGTCCGCGATGTCCCAGGTCCCCTGCGCGTAGACGGCCTTGTTGATGTACTCGGTCTTGACCTTGTAGCGGTACGGCCCACCAACGATGCCCAGCAAGGGGTCGAAGCAGTTGAACTGCGATGGATCGTTGGTTTCGATCGACGCAATGTCGCAGTAGACGAGCGCCACCGAACTGTTTCCGGAAAAGCCATCCGGCCTGCTGTGTTCGTAGTACAGACCGGTCTGCCAGATCAGGCGGCTGTCGAATGACGTGCCCTGCAGCTGCATTTCCTCCACCCAGGTTTCCTGGCTGGTGACCGGCATGTCCGTACGAGGAATCGTGTGGCCGATGCCGAGTACGCGCCTGCCGCTGAGGTCGGTCGGGTCGGGAAACCGGTTTCCGAAGACGTTCGAGCTGTTGGCCGTGAAGAGATGAGCGTAGGCGACGATGTTCTTGAAGGTCAGGTCATCCGAGAGGGTCCACGCCGTTGTGTTGATGAAGCGCCTTTCTCTCATGTCAGTGGTCGAACTCCCGATGTCGCTGACCACATCAAAGCGGCCGTCCTGTCCGGCGGCTTGCTGATCCGCGAGCTGGTTCTGACAGGCCTGGAATGTCAGCAGTCCCAGCGGACTGCCACCGAGCGGAACCCCCGGCAGTGGATTGGTCAGGTCGATGTCGCCGCCGGTCCTGATCAGATCGACCAGGCCGTTGATCAGCGCCGGCACATCGTACTCGTCGATGCCGACGAGGTTTTCGATCAGGTTGTTGCAGGCGTACAGCTGCGAAGTGCTGCCGTTGGTGTCCGAGTTCATCAGCGAAACAATCGTGTAGTTCTCCAGCGTGTCAGTGATATCCCAGACCAGACTCAGGCGACCGGCGGTGTAGTCCAGATCGCCGAGTTTGTCCGGGCCGATGCCGCTGACGTTGTTTAGCAGGCCATCGCGCTGGTTGTGGTCGACGCCCAGGCGGATGCGAAAGCGCTCGCTGACGGGATAGTTGATGACGCCCTGACCGCGCAGGCCATCGAGTTCGGAGCCGGTGAACTCGGCGTAGCCCTCGAGCTCGTCCGTGGGCTTCTGCGGAACGATCAGAATCGCGCCGCCGGTAGTGTTGCGGCCGAACAGTGTGCCCTGAGGGCCTTTCAATACCTGGATGTTCTGCAGATCGAACAGCGTGCCGGGTCCGGCTCCATCGCCCGAGGTTTGAGTGCTCTGCCCGCGTGGGGCAACGACTTCGGCGAAGTAGGTTCCGACCGATGCCGTAGTGCGAAGGTCCTGGGTGAAGCCGCGGATCGTGAAGGTCGCGTTGTCCGTGCCGAATCGGGTGTTGGCCGAAAGGGACGGCGTATACCGCGCAATGTCGGCGGACGTGGTCATGTTCGCCTTGCTGATCTGATCCTGGTTGAACACCGTGATCGAGATCGCGACATCCTGGAGATTCTCTTCGCGCCGCTGGGCGGTGACGACGATCTCCTCGACGCGCGGCGCTGGTCGCGAACGGGTCTCAGCCGTTTCCACCGGCGGTGCTTCGCGCGGCAGCGGGATGACGTCCAGTTCCGCCGCCGGCGTCGCAGCGGGAGCCGGTGAAGCGGCGGCTGCCTCAGCGTCGCCGTCCTGCGCGGGCGCCGGCTCGCTTGTTGCGGGTGCCTGCGGCGTCGGCGGCTGTGACGGTTCAAGAGCGTCGAGGAGTTCGATGAACTCGTCGGACTCCGCGGCCTGTGCGACAGCGCCACTGCACAGCGCCAGCATCGCGAACGCAAGCAGCAGTCGCAACGCTTCCCCGTTTGCTGAAATCCCCATACTCATGCCACCCGTCTCCG
>CAZDPA010000081.1:0-12583 GCA_964507195.1 uncultured Salinisphaerales bacterium
CGCCTGTTCAGCCTGACGACGCACACCCCGCACTGGTTCATCGAGCACGGCTTCCGCAAGGCCGCGCCAGAGGACCTGCCGATGCAAAAGCAGCGCCTCTACAACTACCAGCGCAATTCGCTGGTGCTGATCAAGGATCTGTAGCTTGAGCCTCAACCAGGAGTGGGCTGAACGCTCGCAGGCCCACGTCTGGCATCCCTGCACGCAGATGCACGATCACGCCGGCGCCGAACCGCCGCTGCCACTGGTGCCGATCAGGCGCGCCGACGGCGTCTGGCTCGAAGACTTCGAAGGCCGGCGCTATCTCGACGCGGTGAGTTCGTGGTGGACCAACCTGTTCGGTCATCGTCATCCGTACATCGTCGAGCAGCTCAAGGACCAGCTCGATCGCCTCGATCACGTGATGCTCGGCGGCTTCACGCACGAAACCATTGTCGAGCTGTCGGAGCGCCTGGTCGACCTCGCGCCGCCGGGTCTGAAGCGCTGCTTCTACGCCGACAACGGCTCGTCGGCCGTCGAAGTGGCGCTGAAGATGTCGTTTCACTACTGGCGCAACGTCGGCAAGCCGCAGAAGCGCCGCTTCATCGCGCTGACCAACAGCTATCACGGCGAAACCCTCGGTGCGCTCGCGGTCGGCGGTCCGAGCATGTACCGCGACACCTACGCGCCGCTGCTGCTTGAGCCCCTGCACGTCGAGTCACCGGACTGCTACGAACGTGCGCCGGGCCAGAGCTGGGAAGACCATACACGCCAGCGCTTCGCACACATGGAGCTGGCGCTGCAGCGGCACGCGCACGAAGCCTGCGCCGTCATCATCGAGCCGCTGATCCAGTGCGCCGGCGGCATGCGCATGTATCACCCGCTGTATCTGACGATGCTGCGCGAAGCCTGCACGCGGCATGGCGTGCATCTGATCGCCGATGAGATTGCGGTCGGCTTCGGTCGCACTGGCCGGCTGTGGGCCTGCGACTGGGCACCTGCGCCGCAGGGTAATCGCGACGCCCAGCCCGGCATCACGCCCGATTTCATGTGCCTGTCGAAGGGCCTGACCGGCGGCACGCTGCCGCTCGCGGTGACGCTGACGCGCGAAGAGATCTACCAGGCGTTCTATGCGGATTACAGCGCCGGCAAGGCCTTCCTGCATTCGCATTCGTACACCGGCAATCCACTCGCCTGTCGCGCCGCGCTGGCAACGCTGGATCTGCTGCGCAGCGAACGGCCGCTGGCGACCAACAACCTGCTGTCGGAACTGATGTGGGGCCAGGCCGCCGAACTGCGCTCGCATCCGCATGTTGCGGAAGTGCGCCTGCAGGGCATGGTGATGGCGATCGAGCTGGCGAAGAACGTGCGCAGCAAGGAAGCCTATCCGTCCAGCGAACGTCGCGGTCTGCGCGCCTATCGCCATGCGCTGACTTCGCACAAGGACTACGGCGTGATCCTGCGCCCGCTCGGCAACGTCATCTACTTCATGCCGCCTTACGTCATCACGCCACGCGAGATCGAGCAGATGTGCAGGATCGCGATCGAGGCCGTGCACGTCGCAACGCAGGACTGAATCGTGACTCGCGTCTACGTCAACCAGGTGCTCGGCATCGGCATGGAGTTCACGCTGCCGGAAGATGCCTTCCGCCATCTCGTGCAGGCGCTGCGCATGCGACCGGGCGAAGGCTTCATCGCCTTCAACGGCCAGGGGGGCGAGTACGCGGCAAGCATGCTCGATGTCGGCAAGCGCGCTGCGACGGCACGCATCGACGCCTTCGACGCAGTGGATCGCGAATCACCGCTGCAACTGACCCTCGCCCAATGCGTCGCCAAGGGCGATCGCATGGACTACACCGTGCAGAAGGCGGTGGAACTGGGTATATCGCGCATCGTGCCACTGGTGTCGTCGCGCAGCGTCGTGCGTATCGACGGTGATCGCTGGGAACGCAAGATCGAACACTGGCAGGGCGTGATCGCCTCGGCCTGCGAACAGTCCGGCCGCACGCGGCTGCCGCTGCTCGATGCGCCGCAGAATCTGAATGCCTGGCTGGATGCGGCGCGTGAACCTGCGCTGGAACTGACGCTGGATCCAAAAGCGATGCAGACCCTGCGCAGCCTGGTCAAGCCCGTTGGTCCCGTGACGCTGCTGGTCGGGCCCGAAGGCGGGCTCAGCGATCAGGAAATCGAACACGCGGCGCGCAGTGGATTTGCCGGTCTGCGTATCGGACCCCGCGTGCTGCGCACGGAAACTGCCGGTGTCGCGACGCTGGCGGCGATCCAGTCGGTTTGGGGCGACTGGTAGCAAAGCGCTTCCTCCAGTTCCGTGCAGGCATCTCGATACACCTGCGGAGCTTGCCCTGAGCCTGTCGAAGGGCAAGCACTCGATGCGAACGGAGCGTGGTTGGTTTGTCACAAGTAAACTCCGTTCGTCTCGAGTGCCGCGCCGACGGCGCGGTGTATCGAGAGACCGGCACGCAACATCGGAGCATCACCGGAGACGCTGCGCGATCCCTACGGTGACGACTGATCGACTGCCTCGGTCCACACCCGGCTGACCCGCCCGCCGATCAATTCAACCCACAGCAGCTTGCCCTGGTCGGCATCGCGACCGAAGTACATCCACTGGCGGCCGACGGGATTCGATTGGTCGTGACTCAGCAGGACGTCGCGATCAGGCAGTCGCCCGGTCACCTGCCGCACCCTGGCCCGGCTGTCGCCGACGGCAATGCTGGCGCCCTGCCAGCTGACCGGTTGCTCAGTGACCATCGGGCCGAGGTCCTGCTGCGCATGCACAGCAAACGAAATCCCGGCGGCGGCGATGGCAACAAGCAATCTGTTCATGCCGACCAGTTTATTCCTAAACGCGTGCCCCACCCATCGCAATCCGGATTGCATAGCGCATCAGCGCGTGCGTGCCGTGGATGCCCAGTGCATCCATCATCCGCGCGCGGTGGGTTTCGACGGTCTTGATGCTGACGCCCATCTCGCTGGCGATTTCGCGGGTCGAATTGCCACGGCCGATCATCTGCAACACCTGGCGCTGGCGCTGGCTCAGCGTCGCAGCGTCGTCAGGCTGGCGTGTACCTTGTGGGGTCGCGAGAAAATGCGAGATCGACGGACTGATGTAGACCTGCTGCCGCTGTACCGCTGACAGCGCGCTGTAGAGGTCATTGGGTTCGGCGTTCATGTCGACGATGCCCACGGCGCCCAGGCGTATCGCCGCGCGCATCAGCTGAGCGTCCGGCGCACCGGTCAGCATGAGCACGGCGATCCGAGGGGCCTCGCGGCGGATGCGGGCCAGGGCTTCCAGGCCGCTGAGCTGCGGCAGATCGAACTCGGACAACACGGCATCCGGCTGCAGATGGCGAACCGCTTCGAGCAGGACCGGACCGCTGTCGGCCACTGCGACCACATCCAGGCTCGGGCGCTCCTCGACGAGGCGCTTCAGCCCCGCCCTGACCAATCCCTGCGATCCTGCAATGACGACCCGCATCGGCGCTGCTCCGTCCTGTGTGTAAGTACCTGACTGCAGTCTCCACCCTTGTCGGAGCAGGACGCGGCACAGCCGTCGAGCGTCAGGGCCCGGCTGACAGGCGGCAGCGGCCGTCTATGAGTGGAACCCCGGTATTCGGACCCGGAACAAGGCACTACTATCGAACCGTGTTGGTACGGCCTGAAGCAGAGGTCGTCGGATGGGGAGTGTCGCGCAACAGCGCCGCAGCGGCAGACGGGGGAACGTCGCGCATGACTTCAAATAACACCGCGACGCCGTTGGCGTCAGGCACGATCGTCGGCAGCTACGTCATCCGCCAAAGTCTGGGCGCGGACGAACAGGGCTTCCGCTATCTTGCCGATCATCCCGTCCACCGCAGTGTCCTGCTCCACGAGCTCTTCGCCCACGAGTTCGCGCACCGCGAAGAGCAGAACATGGTCGCAACCGACGCCGGCGACCGCGTCGCCCTGCGCTGGTGGATTCGCAGCTATCTCGACCGCGCGCACAGCATCGGCGCGCTGCGCCATCCGAAACTGCTGCCCCTGCTGGAATCCGCCGAACACCACGGCAGCGCCTTCTACACCTGCACTGCACCGACGATGCCGCTGCTGCAGGTCCAGCTCGATCGCGGCACCGCGCTGGCGGCCGGCAGCGTCGAAAACCTGCTGATCGACCTGATGGACGCAGTCGAAGCCCTGCACGTCGCGGGCATCGTGCATCGCGCCATCGGGCCGCAGCTGATCTGGGCCACCGACAGCGGTCGCGCCAGCCTTGGCGGCTTCGGCAGCCTGCGCGCGGCGATCCGCTTCAGGAGGCACTCCCTGCACAGCGTAGCGCCGGCACCCTACGCGGCGCCGGAGGAACTGCAGGCAGAAGCGCAGTTCACGCCGGCTGCTGATATCTATGCGATCGCTGCTGTCGTCCATCACGCCGCCAGCGGACACAGACCACCGGCAGCAGACCAGCGTATCGCCGGAGTCGCGCTGAGTTCGCTGACTGAGGCCGTCAACAATGGCCTGCCGGCCGCACTCGCGGCCGGCATCGAGCGTGCGCTGGCGCTGGACCCGACGCGCCGGCCGCAGACCATCGCGCAGTGGCGCGAGACGATGAATCTCAAGACTGCGCCAGCAGTCAGTAGCACGGCGCCTACGCCACAGGCGGCCGTAGCCTCTGCACCTTCGCGCTCCTGGGCGCTGATTGCGGTCCCCGTGGTGCTGATCGCGGGGATTGCCGGCTTCATGCTGCTGCAACCCGGATCGAAGCCGCCGACCGCGCCAGTACAGGCCCTAGCGGTGAACCCGCTCGCCCGCGCACCGACCGACGCCGACCGCCCGCGCTTCGTTCCGGCGTCTCTGGGCACCGGCAGCTCGGCACCAGCGCTGAATCAGGCTGCAATCAATGCGATCAGCACAGAAACCCGCGAAGCGCCAGAAGCCGAGGACCCGCAGCCGCAGGAAAACTTCACCAGGGCAAGCATTGCGCCGCGCAGCGAGCCCATCCCGCCACCCCCTGCGGAGATCGTCGGAATCCCGCGACCGACACCACGGCCGGTCGTCGCCGTCGAAGTACCGGTTCGCCGCCCCATCGACAGTCCTGAACCCGTCGCTCCGCCCGTCAACGACGAAGTCGCCGCGCTGACGCCGCCAACAACCGCACCGATCACGCCTGCGGAAGCGGTGCCGACGCAAGCGGCCGGCGCGGAAATGGATCATGCGCAGCAACTTGCCCTTGAGCGTTCGCGCTGCGGCCGCCACGTCTCCGAGCTGTTCGCCGATCGCGATTTCACCTACGCCGACATTGCCCGATTCGAAGATGTCGTCAAGCTCGACAACGGCCGCTTGCAGACGCCCAAGCTGAAAACAGACGACGGTCGCCGCGTGTCGTTCCTGATCGACGAGCAGGGATGCATCGTGCGCATGATGCGTTAGGGCCTGTTACTGAGGCGGCCGGCAAACTGTGCGTAGAGAAGCGGCATCGCGAAGCCGGTGTGCGGCATGTGTAATGCGCGGGCCGCCTCAGTAACACAGAGCACTGGTCTTGTTACTGATCCCGATATCTCGTGTAAGCCATGCGCCGACAGCGGCATCGCCGGAATCGTCCGCATCGTGTCGGGACATTCCTGACCGTTGTTCGCTCGGGAATCGCCGCCTGTCGCAGTTCTCCGTTTGCTGTTCAAGCCCCGTCCTAGGATGAAGTCGTGGGAAGGTGACGCGCGCAGATGCTCGAATTCCCGAGACGCGCACCAACCTCAAAACCGCTTACCGGAGCTTGGACATGGACAGAACGCATTCAAAGTTTGTAGTGGCCGCCATCAGCGCGATGTTCGGTGTGGCAGCAGGCAACGCGCTTGCCGCGTCCGTGACTGACGAGTTCGACGTCAGGATCGTGATCGAGAACAGCTGCGTCATCAACGCGGGGCAGACCACTGACATGGACTTCGGCACGCAGCAGCTGCTGACCAGCAACTTCGATGCGCAGTCGGCGATCGGCGTGACCTGCACGACGGACCTGCCGTACACAATCAGCCTCGACGCTGGCGACAATGCAACGGCTGGCACGACCACGCGGCGCATGACCAACGTCGGTGCCACTGCGTTCGTCGCGTACGACCTCTATCAGGATGTCAGCGGCGGCGCGCACTGGGGTAACGACATCGGCACCGACACCAAGGGCTCGACCGGTACCGGCACTGCGCAGACGCACACGGTCTATGGTCGCGTTGCCAGCCAGACCACGCCGCCGGCGGGCACCTACGAAGACACGATCACGGTTACAGTGGACTACTGAGTCCTACTGAAACAGCAAGTCCGCACATGTTCCAGCACTCCGGTCGATCGACAGCAGGGTGGCTTTCCGCCACCCTGCTGTGGCTGTTGCTGTTGCCGAACTGGGCCATCGCAGGCGGATTCAGCGTTTCGCCGACCACACTGGAGTTCAAGGCAGATCAGACTGCACAGGGCTTGCGTCTGCACAACTCCGGCGATCGTCCGATCAACGCGCAGTTGCGCGTCTTTGAATGGGCCCAGACCAATGGCGAGGATGTGCTGACACCGAGCCGGTCGCTGGTCGTCAGCCCGCCGATGTCCACACTCGCTCCCGGACAGCAGCAGTTCGTGCGCGTGATTCGTCTTGATGCGAAGCCGCGCGCAGTCGAGGGCAGCTATCGCCTGCTGATTGACGAGCTGCCGCCACCCGCACCGCCGCCGGGTGCACAGGTCTCGGGCTTGAACTTCGTCGTGCGCTTCTCGGTACCGGTGTTCATCGCGCCGCAGGCGAGCGCGACGCCGAACACGCGTTGGTCGTTGCGCAAGGTAGCCGATGGCACGACCCGGCTCAGCGGCGACAATGCCTCGTCAGTTCGCGTACAACTTGCGGACTTGCGCATACTCGACCCCAGCGGCGGCGAGCTGTATCAACAGAACGGCCTCGTCGGCTATGTACTCGGCGGCACCCAACGCAGCTGGCCACTGAGCAACGCGCCCGCGGACCTCAAAAACGCCAAGGAGATTGAGGCTCGTATTGATGGCCAGATTCGACGCCAGCCGTTGGAGACCAGCGCTCGCTAGCAGCGCGCTGTCCGCAGCGGTGCTCGCCTCGGTCAGCAGCAGCGCCATCGCGCTCGATCCTGCACTGGATCTGGGCCAACTCGGATCCGCGGCAAACATCGCCCTGCTGCAGGGGCCCGGCACAATCAGCGGTGTCGAAGACCTCTACCTCGAGGTTTATCTCAACAGCGTGCACACGCGTCGCGTCATGCAGATCACCGTCATGCAGGATGGTCGCATGCTCGCCTGGGCGGACAATCTCGGCGACTGCGGACTGCTGATCGACGTCGATCGGCTCGGACAGTACATCGCCCTCGACACGCTCCAGGGCATCGCCTACCGCTACGACGCGCCGAATCAGCGCCTGTACTTCGATGCAGATCCATCGCGACTCAATGTGCGCACGCAGCGCCACGGTTCCGGCGACGGCAAGGTCTGGCAGGCCAGCGTCAGTCCCGGCGCATTGCTCAACTATGATCTGTACACCAGCACCGGCGATCAGCATGCGCTGGCGGCAGGCACGGCGCTGCGCCTGTTCGGCGAGTACGGCGTCATCGAATCGACCGGCCTGTCGCGCTTTGTCGAAGATCAGGACGCAGAGCCCTACATCCGCCTCGACACGGCATGGACGCATTCGATGCAGGATGAATTGCTCAGCCTCGTCGTCGGCGACCATGTCAGCGGAAACCTCCCATGGACACGCGCGACACGGCTCGGCGGCATTCAGCTGCGCCGGAACTTCGCGCTGCAACCCGGCCTGCTGACCTATCCGGTGCCGCAGTTCTTCGGTGAAGCGGCACTGCCGTCGCGCATCGAGCTGTACGTCAACGGCGTGCGCCAGTACGAAGGCAATACGCCGCCGGGTCCGTTCCAGCTCAGCACGCCGCCCAGCGTCAACGGCGCGGGTCTGGCCCAGGTTGTGCTGACCGACGCGCTGGGGCGCACGCAGACCATCGCCTTCAGCTTCTACAACGCCAACCGCCTGCTGCGCGCGGGATTGAGCGACTACGCCATGAGCCTGGGTGCGGTGCGCCGCAACTACGGCATCGATACCTTCAAGTACCGCGACAAGCTCGCGGCAAATGCATCGTATGCCTACGGTGTCACCGACTGGCTGACCCTGGAAACCCACGCCGAAGCCGACAGCGAAGTGTGGATGGGCGGTGTCGGCAGCGTCGTGCGTCTCGGCGATCTTGGCACTGCACGCGGCGCCTACGCACACAGCAGCAGCAGGCATCAACCGCAGGTCAACAGCACGACCACCTTCAGTGGAGACGGCAATCAACTTGCAGTCGGCTACAACTACACTGCGCACGGCTACACCGCGGACTACAGCGTGCAGAAGGCCGATGACAGCTTCCGCGATCTCGCATCGGCGGAAGGTCGCGCGCCGAGCCTGCGCAGCGAGCAAGCTTTGCTCGGCAGCGCGCTGGGACGCCACGCCAACCTGTCGATCAACTACGTGCGTCTCGACAGCGCAGACAACGAACGCTTCCGCAGCGTCGGCCTCAACGCCAGTGTGCTGCTGCGGCAAACGGTATCGGCGTTCCTCAGCGTTTCGCGCGATCTCGACGATGCCCATGACCTCAGCGTCTTCGTCGGCGTGTCGACCAGCTTCGGTCCGCGCCTCAATACCGGTGCCGGATTCGACGACAATGACGGCACACAGTCCTACGACGCCTACATTTCCTCGCCGGTTCCCGCCGACGGCGGCCACGGCTGGCAACTGCGCGGACGTCATGCCGAAGGCACAGACCGCGAGGATGACTTCTTGCAAGCCGATGTCGGCGGTCGCGGCGACTACGGCGCCTGGAGTGCCGGCGTGCAATCCATCGACAGCGCCCTCAATGCCTTTGCCACCGCCAGCGGCAGCGTCGTCATGATGGATGCGGCACTGTTCCCGTCACGCCTCGTAGACAACGGCTTCGCACTGATCACGACCAATGGCATCGCCCATGTGCCGGTCATGCTGGAGAACCGCGTGATCGGTGAAACCAATGCGAACGGCCACTACCTGCTGACCGGTCTCAATGCCTATCAGCCGAACCGCGTCGGAATTGATCCGCTCAATCTGCCGCCGCAGATCCAGTCCAACAATGAAGTCGCGACGATCGTTCCCACCGACCGCGCCGGTGTCCGTGTCGATTTCGGCCTGCGTGAATCGCGTGCCGCGCTGCTGATTCTGCATGACAGCAACGACCAGCCGCTGGCGGTCGGCAGCGTCGTGATGCGTGACGGCCAGCCGCTCGCGGTCGTCGGGTTCGACGGCCAGAGCTATCTGGAAAACCTCGGTACAAGGAATCGCATCACGGTCGCGCCGAGCGGGCAGGCCGAATGCGTCGTGCGTTTCGACTATCCGGCAACAGTCACCGGCATTCCGATGATCGGTCCGCTACGGTGTGTGCCATGAACATGATCCTGCGAACTTTTGTGGTGATACTGCTCGCCCTCGTCGCCCTGGTGATCCCCGGCCGCAGCGACGCCTCGACCAACTGCAGCGCGAGCATGAGCAACGTCAGCTTCGGTGCGGTCGATCCGTTCGGCGGCACTGTCGATGTCACTGCAACCATCACCTACAACTGCACGACCGATGGCCTGCTCGGCATCGGCCTGCTCGGTGCCCGCGTCCGCATGTGCTTCAGCATCGGCAGCGGCGCCCAGGGCGACGGCACGATCAATCCGCGCCGCATGACTGGCGGCGTCGCGCCGATGTCCTTCCAGCTGTACAAGGATGCCGCCCGCACCCAGGTCTGGGGCACGCTCTCGGACGGCTTTGGCGCGGTACAGGTCGATCTCGAGTACAGCGCGCTGCTGGGCAGTGGATCGGGCGGCGGCAGCGTCACCGTCTACGGTCGCGTACCCACCGGGCAGAACACCCTGTCGCCGGCGAGCTACAGCAACCTGTTCTCCGGCATCCACACTGAATGGAGATTCCGCGCGAACGAAGGCTTGCTCAGTCTCGCTGTCTACCCCGCGAGTTGCAGCAGCGGTGGCAGCCAGAGCGGCAGTGGCACGTTTCCGTTCACCGCGTCGGCCAGCGTGTCCAGCCAGTGCAGTCCGACGTTCTCGGTCGACGATATCGACTTCGGCACGCACGGGCTGCTGACCGCAGTCGTCGACAATATGGCGGCAGTCTCGCCGCAGTGCACCAACACCACGCCGTACCAGGTCGGCCTCGGCAACGGCCTGTATGCCGTCGGCAATACCCGGCGCATGCGCAGCCCGGCAGGCAACTACGTCACTTACGAGCTGTACCGCGACAACGGTCGCACCCAGCGCTGGGGCAATACCGTGAACACCGATACCCTGGGCCTGACCGGCTCCGGTTCGCCACAGTCGACGTCGATGTACGGGCGGGTACCGGTCCAGGCCAGCGTCCCGGCCGGCAACTACGCGGATACCGTGACGGTGACGATCACATACTGACCGCATCCGGAGGCACTGCCGTCCTGCGATAATGGCGGATGTCCGAATTCCCCCTGTTTGTCACCTGCCCGCGCGGCGTCGAGCCCTTGCTGGCGCAGGAACTGCTCGCACTGGGCCTGAGCGAAACGCAGGAGCGCCCCGGCGGTGTGGCCGCCAATGCGACGCTGGAGCAGGCCTACCGCGCCTGCCTGTGGTCGCGTCTCGCCAGTCGCGTGCTGATGCCGCTGCAGCGTTTCCCCGCCGGCGATACGGATGCGCTTTACGCTGGCGCCAGCGCCATCGAGTGGACTGACCTCTTTTCGGCAACGACGACCTTCGCGATCGAAGTCGCCGGCCGTTCGCAGACCATCACGCATACCCACTACGCCGGCCTCAAGGTCAAGGACGCGATCGTCGATCACTTCCGCGCCAAGGATCAGCCGCGCCCGAATGTCGATACCGACAATCCGCAGATTCGCATCCATCTGCACCTGGATCGCGAAAACGCGACGCTGAGTCTCGACCTCGCCGGCGACAGCCTGCACCGGCGTGGCTACCGGCGTGCCGGGGTCGAAGCGCCGCTCAAGGAAAACCTCGCCGCAGCGCTGCTGGCCCGCGCCGGCTGGCCTGCACTCGCAGCCCAAGGCGCGCCACTGCTTGACCCGATGTGCGGCTCCGGCACGCTGGTGATTGAAGCAGCCTGGATGGCTGCCGATGTCGCACCTGGCATCCTGCGCCAGCGATGGGGTTTTGAAGCCTGGCTCGACCACAAGCCTGCGGTCTGGGCACGTCTGCGCGAAGAAGCACTCGCTCGCCGTGAAGCCGGCAAGGCGCAGATACCGGTGATCCGCGGCAGTGATCTTGATCCGCGCGCCCTCGAAGCTGCGCGCACGAATGCCGAGCGCGCGGGGGTCGGCAAGGCCATCACATTCAGCCAGGGCGACGTGCTCGAAGCCGACGCCGCTGGCGCAACGAGCGGCCTGCTGATCAGCAATCCGCCGTATGGCGAGCGCATCGGCAGCGAGGCTGACCTGATCAAGCTGTACTCGCTGCTCGGCGTGCGCATCAAACAGCATTTCGGTGGCTGGCGCGCGGCGATCTTCACCTCGCGCGTCGATCTCGGCCATCGGCTCGGCCTCAGCGCCGACAGCAAACATACCTTCTACAACGGCGCGATCCCCTGCGTGCTGCTCGGCTTCGCCGTTCATGCCCCCCGACTCCTCACCCCACCATCGGCATCCGCCGATGGTTCCCCCCTCTCCCGCGGGGAGAGGGGAAGTGGCGGCGCTGGCGCGACGATCCGGATTGGCGGCGAGGACTTTGCGAACCGCTTGCGCAAGAACTACAAGCACCTGGCCAAGTGGGCGCGGCGCAACGAGGTCGGCAGCTACCGTGTCTACGACGCCGACCTGCCCGACTACGCCCTCGCGGTGGATCTCTACACCTCGCCCGAGCTGCACGCGCATGTGCAGGAGTACGCGCCGCCGAAGACCATCGACCCGGCCAAGGCCGAACAACGCCTGCGCGAAGGCTTGGCGCAGCTGCAGGCCGTGCTGGAACTGCCGGCGTCGAACATCCACTACAAGCTGCGCCGCGCGCAGAAGGGCGACACGCAGTACTCGCGCCAGGCCGAGACCGGTACGTTTCACATCGTCGTCGAGCATGGCGCCCGCCTGCGGGTGAACTACGACGACTATCTGGATACCGGCCTGTTCCTTGATCACCGGCCGATCCGCCAGCGCCTGCAGCGCGAAGCCACCGGCAAGCACTTTCTCAACCTGTTCTGCTACACCGGCGCGGCAACCGTGCATGCCGCGGTCGGCGGCGCGGCGAGCACGCTGTCGATCGACCTGTCGAACACCTATCTCGAATGGGCCCAGCGCAATCTCAACGAGAACGGCGTCCGCTCCTACGTCTACGAGCGCGCGCCGGAGGCCGACGCGAACATTGCGACGCATGCGCTGGTGCGCAGCGACTGTCGCGAATGGCTCGCCGCCAACGCGCAGCTGCCGGATGCGCTGCAGTTTGATCTGATCTTCATGGATCCGCCGACCTTCTCGAACTCGAAGAAGATGGAGGGCACGCTCGACATCCAGCGCGACCACGGCGAACTGGTCCGCCACTGCATGGCCCTGCTCGCACCGGGCGGCACGCTGTA
>CAZDPA010000081.1:12593-16984 GCA_964507195.1 uncultured Salinisphaerales bacterium
CCGCCGCGGCTTCAAGCTCGACGCCGAACTGGCCGAAGTCGCCGCCATCGAGGACATCACGCTGCAGACGCTGGGCGAAGACTTCAAGCGCCCGCCACCACCGCACAAGTGCTGGCGCCTGACGCACCTGGCCGTCTAGCGGCGCTTTCTGGCTTGAGTGGATACATTGTTGTGAGAGATGCTCATAGGGACCTTTCCTTCTCCCCGCGCGCGGGGAGAAGGTGCCCGAAGGGCGGATGAGGGGCAGGCTTTTGCCTGCGTATGAGTACGCGCCTGCGGCGCGCCCCTCCCCCCAACCCTCTCCCCGCTCACGGGGAGAGGGAGACAAGCTCATTGCGTCGGCGCCTCTGTCTTCACAGAACCGAAACTTCAGCGTCACATCCGCGCTCTAGTCTTTGAGCTTGCCTGACTCCCAGAGCCTACCGTGACCACCGCCACGGACGACATTGCGCGACTGCGCCTTGAAGTGTCCATGCTGCCGCCATCGACAACAATCGATCAGGCGGCCGACCTGTTCCTGTCTCCCGGCCACGCGCGCATGTTGTGCCTGCCGGTGGTCGACGCGTTCGGCCAGGTGCTCGGGACGATCAGTCGCCACACCCTGAACGGCATCTTCCTGACCCGCTACGGCCGCTCGCTGCACGGCAACAAGTCGATCACGACGGTGATGAACCGCGCGCCGCTGATCGTCGATCAGCAGACGCCGCTGGAACGCGCCGCTGCGTATGTCACGACCCGGCTGGGCTCGCCGATCACCGAAGATTTTGTCGTCGTCGATGCCGAACGCTACGCCGGCATGGGCATCGTCCTCGATCTGCTGTCCGCGCTGCAGCAGCGCGTCGAAAGCAACAGCCGTCAGCTGCAGAGTGCGTACGGCCAACTGCAGGCCTCGCAGGCTCAACTGGTGCAGTCCGAGAAGATGGCATCGCTCGGCCAGATGGTTGCCGGCGTTGCGCACGAGATCAACACGCCGCTCGGCTACGTGCGCAACAACGTCGAGATGATCCAGGGCGTGTTCGGCCTGACTGCGGCGGCGCTAAGCGAACATCATCGCCTGCTGCAGTTGATGACCGACGAAGGCACCGACGAAGCGAAGCTCAGCGAGGCGATGAACGCCTGCGCGCAGAGCATTGATGCGATCGGCGACATGGCGGTCATCGACGATGCCAATCGCCTGCTGACGGACACCCTGTTCGGTGTCGACACGATCAGGGATCTGGTCGTCAACCTGCGTAATTTCTCACGCCTCGATCAGGCACGCACCGCCGAGGTCAGCATCAACGACTGCCTGGATCAGACACTGACCATTGCCAACAACGTGCTGAAGAGCAAGGTCGAGATCATCAAGCGCTATGGCGACATCCCCAAGCTGCGCTGCTCGCCGTCGCAGATCAATCAGGTGCTGCTCAACATGATGACCAATGCTGCACAGGCGATCGAACACGAGCAGGGCAAACTGCTGCTCAAGACCGAGTTCGACGGCAACTTCGTGCGCATCCACATCCAGGACAACGGCAAGGGCATCCCCAAGGAACAGCTCGACAAGGTTTTCGATCCGTTCTTCACGACCAAGCCGGTCGGCCACGGCACTGGCCTCGGCCTGTCGATCTCGTTCCAGATCATCCAGGCCCACGGCGGCGCGATCCAGGTCGTCTCCGAACCCGGCCGCGGCACCAAGTTCGTGATCAGCCTGCCGCTGCGTGCTGTAGAAGCACTCGCCGCGTGAACCTTCGAGGCGCGCCATGAGCACCAAACCTGCACTGCTGCTCGTCGACGACGAAGAACGCATTCTGCGCTCGCTGGCCATGCTGTTCCGCGGCCACTACGAGCTGCATCACGTCACCGATCCACGCGAAGCGCTGCCGATCATCGAAAGGCATCGCATCCACGTGATCGTCAGCGACCAGCGCATGCCGCAGATGCGCGGCGCCGATCTGCTGCGCGAAGTGCGCGCACGTTCGCCGAACACGATGCGCATCCTGCTGACCGGCTACTCGGAGCTGGACGCCGTCGTCGCCTCGGTCAACGAGGGCGAAATCTTCCGCTTCATCCAGAAGCCCTGGGATGCCCAGGAAATGCGCGACACGGTCAGACAGGCGTCCGATATTTCGCGCGCGCTGTTCGAGGCCGGCGCCTACGCGCCGCCGGCACCACTGATCACCGAAACCGGCAGCTTCGTTGCCCCACCGGCGCTGGCGATGCAGGCCGAAGCGGTGCTGGTCATCGACGATGACGAAGAGGTCTACAACACGGTCCGCGACGTCGTTGGCAACTCGCAGCCGGTGGTCTGGGCCAACTCGCTGAATCGCGCGCTCGAAATGCTCGGTCAGTACAGCATCGGCGTGGTGGTCTCCGAACTGGTGGTCGGTGGCGAGAGTGTCACTGCCCTGCTGAAGATGCTCAAGGCAGAACATCCCGAGGTCGTCGCCATCGTGCTGACGCCGTTCGAGGATGTCAGCGTCTTCATCGGCCTGATCAACCAGGGTCAGGTCTACCGCCTGCTGCCCAAGCCGGTGCGCAAGGGGGCGTTCTCGATGAGCCTGGCCAGCGCCCTGCGCCATCACCGGGCGCTGGCCGCTGTACCCAGTCTGCGCGCCGCCCATCGCGTCGAACGGCTGAGCGAACCCGAGGAAATCTCGGTTGCCAGCCGGGTCATGGGCTTTCTGTCGCGAATGCGAACCAGAGCCGTCGCCAACTGAGGGCCTGCTAACGCTATGGCGTCTTCGTGCCGAAGACCTGAGACTGAGCAGGCCTGCCCCGCCCAATATTGCTGATTGGGATGATTGGTATGATCTGTGTCTACGGTTCAATTGAGACACGACATGCGTACTGGAATCGTCTTCGGATTCGGTCCAAGTTTGACCTTGGGTCTGTTGCTGATCGCATCCGCAACCAGCAGCCTTGCGGCCGAAGCCGACCCCGTCTGCCAAGCCTACGTTGATGCGCAGTGGCGCCCGGTCGACGCCACGTCGATGAGCGGCTGCCTGCTGCAGCTCGACACCGCCGCTGCCGTCTACGATACCCAAGGCTTCAAGTTCGGACTCTGGGGTACAACGCTGCTGTCGGCGGACCAGACGTACTTCTACCGCTCCATGGACAGCGGCGCGTCCTGGCAGGTCGTCGGCCAGAAGGCTTCGATCAGCCCGGTCGCCGGAGCCGGCAGCGGCACTGCGGTTGCGCAGACCGAGAGACCGCTCATCGCCCCGACCCAGAAGCCCGTCGCCATACCGACCGAAAAGCCAGCGGTCGCACCAGCCGCGTCCGCAGGCGCATCCGTCCGCACCACCGACTTCTTCACCGTCGCCGGCGATCCCCCTCCCGCATCGAGCGCAAGCGAAGAAGTGCTGACACCCAAACCCGTTACTGCCGACGTGCCGGCGCCGGCGACCGTTGCACGTACCGAAAGTGTCGGACAGAACAGCGTGCTGGCTGCTGCACCTACAGCAACGCAACCGCCTGTGCCCGCTGTCACCACCAGTCAGGCTCCTCCATCCGGCGAACCGCGCGCCAGCTGCAACATGCGGCTCGGCTCGCGCTGGGAAGTGATCGGTAACCAGACCTTGCAGCAGTGCGTCACCCTGTTCGACCGCAGCCCTGACCAGTTCGATGCCAACGGCTACAAGTACGGCTATTGGGGTGGCACCTACCTCGCAGCGGATCGCAAGGAAGTGCTGCAGTCGACCAATTCACGCGACTGGACGACGGCGCTGACGCGATAGCCGGAACATCCGGTCGGTACAACCGCGGCAGCCCGGTTTCGCCAAAGGCGAAGCCGGGAAGCATTGCCAGCGCGTCCGGGCATCCCGGCTCCGCTGCGCGGAACCGGGCTACTCCACCGCCGTTGCAGGGGCGGTGAACAGCTCAGTTCTGCCAGTAGACGTACTCGTCGTCCTGCGCTTCCGGCTGATCCAGCGTCTTGTCGATCATGATCGGCGCCTCGATCAATGACGGCCATGCAGGGGCAACCATCTGCGCGTTGTGCCCGGCGAGCAGGACCTTCAGCGCCGCGACCTTGTCCGGATTCGTTGCCGCGAGATCATGCTGCTCGGTCGGATCGAGCGCGAGATTGAACAACCAGTCGCGCCTGGGCCGCTCGGACACCTGCAGCTTCCAGTTCTCGACGATCACCGCCTGGTAGCTGCCGTCGCGCCAGAACAGCGGACGCGGCGGCTGGGTCGTCGTCCCCTGCAGATACGGCAGCAGATCGACGCCATCGACCTTGAGATCTCGCGGCGGCGTCGCGCCGGCGGCGGCCAGCAGGGTCGGCATCAGATCGATGTTCGAGACACGCTCGCTGTAGTGGCTGCCGGCCGGAATCACGCCCGGCCATTTCGCCACGTAAGGCACGCGGATGCCGCCTTCGAACAGCGTCAGCTTCCAGCCGCGATACG
>CAZDPA010000082.1:0-16961 GCA_964507195.1 uncultured Salinisphaerales bacterium
TGCCGTTGGGCTCGGCCGCGCTGGCCGGCACGGTGTATCCGATCGACCGCCATTACGTGGCCGAGCAGCTCGGCTTCGACGGCGTCACCGAAAACTCGCTGGATACGGTGTCGGATCGCGACTACGCGATCGAGTTCTGCGCCGCGGCAAGCCTGATCCTCGTCCACCTGTCGCGCTGGAGCGAAGAACTGATCCTGTGGGCGTCGCCGATGTTCGCGTTCGTCAACCTGCCGGACCGTTTCTGCACGGGCAGTTCGATCATGCCGCAGAAGAAGAACCCCGACGTGCCGGAGCTGGTGCGCGGCAAGACCGGCCGCGTGATCGGCAATCTCAATGCACTGCTGGTGCTGATGAAGGGCCAGCCGCTCGCGTACAACCGCGACAACCAGGAAGACAAGCCGCCGCTGTTCGACAGCGTCGATACCCTGAGCCTGTGCCTGCAGGTCTACGCCGAGATGATCCCGGCGATCGAAGTGCGCCGCGACAACTGCCGCGCCGCCGCGTCCAAGGGCTTCTCGACCGCGACCGATCTGGCCGACTACCTCGTCAAGAAAGGCCTGCCGTTCCGCGATGCGCATCATGTCGTCGGCAGCGCGGTCGCCTATGCAAGCCAGAGGAACTGCGACCTGCCGGAACTCAAGCTCGAAGAACTGCAGACGTTCTCGCCGCTGATTGCCGCCGACGTCTACGAGCGCATCACGCTCGAAGGCTCGCTGGCTGCACGCAATCACTACGGCGCGACCAGCCCGGTCCAGGTTCGCGCTGCAATTGCCCGGGCACGGGCGGCACGCTGAGTCCGGAGTTTGGTGCGGCCTTTGAATTCAGGGTCCGCGCTGACCGTTTTGTAAGACTTTTCAGTCTCTGACAGCGGACGTCTACCCCGCTGCCTGGCATGCGCCTATGCTCCGCGACCTCCTGCACAAGCGTCCGGCCCTGAAGCCATGAACACGATCTCCCGCCTTGTCCTTGCTGTCGGCGTCTGCGGCCTGCTCCCCGCGTGCGGTTCCGACGTCAAGGTCGCCGATGCGATCAGCGCGCCGGCCGTCGACAAGGCGATCATCTTCGACGGCACGATTCCCGCAGCGGACGGCGAGACGATCGGCATCACCGTGTATCAACCGGCGCTCGCCGCCAACCAGGCCGCACCGCTGGTGATCCACGGCCACGGTTTCGGCCTCAGCCGCAACAAGAACTTCGAAGGTAGCAATCCGATCGGCGCCTTCCTCGGTGCCGACGTGACCAGCGACGCCGGACGCCTGGCCTGGAACAGCGGCTACTACGTGATCAGCTTCGACCAGCGCGGCTTCGGCCAGTCGAGCGGACCGATCACCGTGATGGACCCCGAGATCGACGGCCGCAATGTCTCGACCATCATCGACTGGGCCGAAGCCAACCTGCCACACCTCGCGCGCCGCGGCGGCGATCCGGTGATCGGCGCAGTCGGCCTGAGCTATGGCGGCGGCTTCCAGCTGATCGGCGCTGCGGTCGATCCGCGCTTCGACGCGCTGGTGCCGACCGCGACCTGGTCGGATCTGCGCTACAGCCTCGCACCGGGCGGCGTGCCGAAGACCATCTGGCTCGACATCCTCGCCGTCGCCGGCGGCGCCACGGCCGGCTTCCAGTTCGAGCCCTTCGTCTACACCGCCCTGCTGCAGGCGACGCTGGGCACGGTGAGCCAGGACACCTACGACCGCTTCTACGATCGCAGCTTTGCATCGTTCTGCGCCGGCAATCGCGCGGACGGCCGCGGCGTGCCCCAGGTCGATGCCTTCTTCGTGCAGGGCGCCAACGACATCCTGTTCAACATCAACGAGGCGGCGGCCAATCTCGACTGTCTGCGCAGTCACGGCCGCGATGCGCGCCTGCTGGTGCAGACCAACGGCCACATCATTCCGGCGCTGCAGGCGGCGGGCCGGCAGATCCTGTTCGGTGTCGACGAAGCCGTCACCTGCGGCAATCGCAGCTACGACACCGCAAGCATGATGGTCGACTTCCTCGACCAGAAGCTGCTGCGCCGCGCACCGGGTCTGCAGACGCCGCCGGACCTGTGCGTTTCGCTGACGCCGGACGAAGGGCTGCTGCTGCCGATGCTGCCGTATGGCGGCGAGTCGATCGCGTTCGGCGAAACCCAGGTCGTGCCGGGCGCAGTGGGCCAGGTCGTGAACCTGCTGCGCAGCCTGCCGCTGCAGACGCTGTATGCGAGCCTGACCGGCCTCGCGCCGGAAGCGCTGCAGCTGATCTCCGGCGTACTGCTCAATCCGCCGGGCAGCGATCAGGGCTACACGCAGGACTTTCTCGCCCTGCTGCCGCAGATCGTCAACCTGCTGCCGTATGAAACCTTGCAACAGCTGACTGCAGCACCGGTGTATGTGCCACTGCACGCGGTCACGCAGGCCGAAGCGCTGGCCGGCATTCCGCAGGCGACGCTGAATTTTTCCGGCGGTGCCGGTAACCCGCCGCTGTTTGTCGGCATCGGCCTGCGTCACTCTGGAACGGGGGATCCGGTGGCTGTCAGCGATCAGGTCACGCCAGTGCGGGCCAATGGCGAAGTGCAGCTCGATCTGGCTGGCGTCCGCGCGGCACTGACGGCAGGCGACGAGATCGGCCTGCTGTTGTACGGCTTCCATCCGTACTTCCTGAACAATTCGATTCTGTCGCTCGCGCCGGTGCCGGTCGCCGTCAGCGGAACAGTCGCGCTGCCGCTGGCACGCCGCTGACGACGCCATCGGGCCTACAACTCATCGCTCAAGACGGTTAGGATGCACCGCTGCCGGTTGAACCGGCAGCGTTTACTCCCCACTCTGCACCGCCAGCTGCTGCAAGCGTGCTCTCTATCGAAGGACATATCGATGAAGCACCGTATCCAGCTGCTGTTGCCTGCTGTTTTTCTGGCCTGTGTGCCATGCGCCTCTCTCGCCGCGGAGGACGACAGCGCCGCGAAAACCGCTGCCGAGCCGGTGCAACTGAGTCCGGTCACCGTCGAGATGACGAAAGACGCCGGCCCGACCTACAGCATCGACACCGCGAGCAGCGCCACCAAGGCCGGTACGCCGCTGCTCGAAACCCCGCAGTCGGTGCAGGTCATCAGCCGCGAGCTGATCGAAGACCAGGACGCGCGCATCCTCGACGACGTGCTGCGCAACGTCGCCGGCGTGATGCCCGGTGGCTATTACGGCGACTACGACTATTTCCGCATCCGCGGCTTCGACGCCAGCGGTTATACGTATCTCGACGGTCTGCCGATGTCGAAAGGCTCGGTGACGAACAACAAGGAGCTGTTCGGCCTGGAGAAGGTCGAGGTCGTGCGCGGCCCGGCCGCGGTGCTGTACGGCGCCGGCTCGCTCGGCGGCCTCGTCAACCTCGTCAGCAAGCGTCCGCGCGACGAGAACTTCGCCGACCTGGAGATCTCGACCGGCCGCTATCTGGACGTGGAACCGGCGGTCGATGCCGGCGCGGTGCTCGGCAAGGGCCTGTCGGCGCGGATCAACGCGCTGTACCGCGACGAAGGCAGCTTCACCGATTTCGGCGAACGCCAGCGCTTCTACATTGCCCCGTCCCTGAGCTGGCAGATCGCCGACAGCACGGAGCTGACGGTGCTGACCAGCTACACGGACAACGAAGACAAGCTCGGCTTCCCGCTGCCGGCGGTCGGCACCGTGCTGCCGAATCCCAACGGCAAGATCCCGCTCAGCCGCTACATCGGCGATCCCGACCAGCCGATCCGCATCCAGGACGAAGTGACCAATGTCGGCTACGAGTTCACGCACCGCTTCTCCGAAAGCTGGTCGCTGCGCCAGAACGCCCGCTACACGAAGGCCGAGCAGATCTGGGACAACGTGACGTATCCCGGCGCACTGCTGGACGATCTCCGCACCCTGACGCGCTTCCCGCTGTTCCTCGACGGCAACACCGACAACTGGGATATCGACACCTCGGTGATCGGTGAATTCGCGACCGCGGCGATCCAGCATCGCCTGCTGATCGGCGTCGAGCGCTATGAAGAGAACGCGTTCAATGCCTACGGCTACGGAGCGGATCCTGACGGCACCGGCTTTCCGATCGACCTGTTCGATCCGGACTACAGCGGGACGCTGCCGACCCGGGCCGACACGGACTTCGAGCCTTACCGAACGAAGACCGCGCAGACCGGCATCTATGTGCAGGACCAGCTGAGCCTCGCCGACTGGACGCTGACTGTCGGCGCGCGCTACGACGAATCCGAAGTCGATTCCGGCAGCGCCAACCGCGACTACGACCTGACGCCGCGCGCCGGCCTGACCTGGCAGTTCCTGCCGGGCATCGCGGCCTATGCGAACTACAGCGAATCCTTCCTGCCGCAGAGCGGCCAGCTGCTCGGCGGCGGCAATGCCGAGCCGGAAACCGGCGACAACCGCGAAGCCGGCATCAAGGGCGAACTGCTCGACGGCCGCCTGATGTTCAGCGCGGCGGTCTACGAACTGCAGCGACAGAATCTGACGACCGCAGTACCGGATCAGCCGCAGTTCGTCGTTCAGACCGCCGAGGCGCGCAGCCGCGGCTTCGAGATCGACGGCAGCTACGAGATCCTGCCCGGTTGGACCACGCAGCTCGCGTACACCTTCATCGACGCGGAGACGACCGAGGAGCAGACGCTGTACGGCGTCACGACGCCGAAGGGCACGCGCCTGATCAACGTACCGAAGAACATCGCCAGTCTCTGGTCGCGCTACAACATCCAGGCCGGCAGCTTCGCCGGCCTCGGCGCGGGACTCGGCGTGCGCCACTACTCCGACCAGTCCGGCGATACCAACGACACGTTCTCGCTGCCCGAGTACACGCTGGTCAACGCCGCGCTGTACTGGACGCGCGGTCCGGTGCGCCTGCAGGCCAACCTCAACAACCTGCTCGACGAGGAGTATTACGTCGGCTCGTACGATGCGCTGTACGTGCTGCCGGGCACGCCGCGCGAGTGGACGGCGAGCCTGCGCTACAGCTTCTGAGCTTGCCGCTTGCGCAACGGAGCCGCCCGCGAGGGCGGCTTTGTTGTTTGCGCTGCGGAGATTCTGCGAGCATACGGCGATGCAACGTCGCCAATTCCTCCAGGCCAGCGCCGCCGGTGTCAGCCTCGGTCTGCTCAAGCCACTGGCTGCCCTCGCCGCCGCCGGCAGCGCCGACGCGCGGCTCGAAGCGCTGCTGCAGCGCCACACCGAGCGGTTCCTGCAGCGCTCGCCCGAAACCGCCACCGCCTACGGCCACGACAGCGGCGCGAACGCCGCGCTGCGCGGCCGGCTCGACGATCGTTCGCTTGCCGCGATTGCGCGCGATCGCACTGCCGTCGCGCAGGGCTTGAAGGAACTCGCTGCAATCGATCGCAAGGCACTGTCGCCTACGGCCGCGCTCGACTACGACGTCGCGCAGTTCGTCTACGAAGACCTGCACGACACGCTGGCATGGTACGGCTACGTCGACATCGATCTGCGGCCGAGTCCCTACGTCGTCAGCCAGATGAACGGCACCTACTACTGGCTGCCGGACTTCATCGGCGGCCGTCATCCGCTCGCCGACAAGTCTGACGTCGATGCGTATCTCGCGCGCCTTTCGGCGCTGGCGACCGCGCTTGATCAGGAAACCGAACGCATCAGGCACGACGCCGGCCTCGGTGTGATCCCGCCGGACTTCATCATCGACCGGACCATCGCGCAGATCGCCGGCCTGCGTGATATGGCACCGGCCACAACACCGCTGATCGAACCCGCGCTGCAACGCGCTGCCGATGCGAAGCTGCCGGACTTCAGCACCCGCGCCGGGAAGATCTTCACGCAGCAGATCGCAGCGGCGCTGACGCGGCAGTTCGATGCGCTGCAGGCCCTGCGCGCCAAGGCAGTCGACGGCGCCGGCGTCTGGCGCCTGCCGGACGGCGATGCGTACTACGCAACCGCGCTGCGCTCGAACACGACGACGGCGCGCAAGGCCGCCGAGCTGCACGACAGCGGCCAGGAACAGGTCAAGGAACTGCGCGCCGAGCTCGACGCCGCGCTGCGTCGTCAGGGTTACACGAAGGGCAGCGTCGGCGAACGCATTGGCGCGCTGAACAAGGACAAGCGCTTCCAGGTAGCGGCCGATGACGAAGGCCGCGCGCAACTGCTCGCCAGGGCGCAGGCGCTGCTCGACGATATCCGCGTGCGCCTGCCGCGCGCGTTCGGCACGATCGCAGTAGATCCGCTCATCGTGCGGCGCACGCCGGTTGCCGTCGAAGGCAGTTCGCCCGGCGCGTTCTACAGTCCGGGCACTGGCGATCAGCCGGGCACGTTCTCGCTGAACCTCAAGCAGCCTGACGAACTCGCGCTGTGGCGCCTGCCGACGCTCGCGTATCACGAGGGCATCCCCGGCCACCACTTCCAGGGTTCAGTACTCAAGCGCGCCGCCGCGCTGCCGCTGTTCCGCAGGGTCGTGCGCTTCTCGTCGTACACGGAAGGCTGGGCGCTGTACGCCGAACAGGTCGCCGACGAACTCGGCGTCTATGAAGACGATCCGGTCGGCCGCATCGGCTATCTGCAGTCGAGCCTGTTCCGCGCGGCGCGCATCGTTGTCGACACCGGCATCCATCACAAACGGTGGACGCGTCAGCAGGCGATCGACTGGATGGTCGCGCAGATCGGCGAGCCGCTGATGTCGGCCACGCGCGAGATCGAACGCTACTGCGTCTATCCCGGCCAGGCCTGCAGCTTCAAGGTCGGCGCCAACACGATCGTCGCGACGCGCGAAGCGGCGCGCAGAAAGATGGGCTCCGGCTTCGACATCCGCCGCTTTCACGACCTCGTGCTGAACTCGGGGCCGATGCCGATGGCGGTGCTGGAGCAGATGATCGGGCGATGGAGCACGGGCTGACGCCCGCGATTTTTCCGACGATGTACCCAGCAGTCGCGAGCAAGGCGAACCGTTTGCGTCGGACTTGCCAAATCCAACTGGTATGATAAGTTGACCACATGCCAGCCAAAGCCTACGCTCCGGTTTCCCGCCTGTCCCTGTCCGAGTCGGTCTACCGCCAGTTGTCGGACAAGATCCTGCGCGGCGAACTGCCGCCGGGTGAAGTCCTGCCGGCCGAGCGCGAGCTGTCCGAGGCGCTGGGCGTCAACCGCGGTGCGGTGCGCGAGGCGATCAAGCGTCTCCAGCAGGCCGGGCTCGTCGCCGTGCGGCAGGGTGGCAACAGCCTGGTGCTCGACTATCTGGCCGAAGGAGGCCTGGAATTGCTACCGAATCTGTTGACGCATGCCGATGGTCGGGTCAATGGCGCTGTCGTGCGCTCGGTGATGGCGATGCGCTCGTCGCTGGCACCGGACATTGCCGCCGCGGCGGCGAAGAAGGGCGGCGTGCGCCTGGCCGATGAGCTTGATGCGCTGCTGCTCGAAATGCAGACGGCGTCGAAGAACCTTCCGGCGTTGCAGAAACTTGCGCTGGAGTTCTGGAAGAAGCTGGTCGAACGCGGCGGCAACATCGCGTACCGCCTCGCGTTCAACTCGATGACCAAGACCTACAGCCAGGTGCAGACCGCGCTGGCGCAGGTGCTTGAAGCGGAATTCCGCGACAGCACGAATCTCGGCGCAATCGCGGCGGCGGTACGCAAGGCAGATGCGGAAGCGGCGCGCGCGGCGGGGCTGCGTCACGTCGAGATCGGCCGTCAGGCGCTGGTTCGAGCGCTCGACGTCGTTGAAGCCAGTGGAGGTCGCCTGTGAGCACCATGCACTCGAATGATCGTGAAATGATGGCCGCGGCCAACACCGCACAGCGCAATCCGATGCGCCCGCCGGACACGCTGCCGCGCGACGCGGCAACTGCATTCGGCGTGTTCTGGAAACATCCGAGCACGCTGCTGATTGCCGGCTTCGTCGTGCTGTTCGCAGCCGCGCGCCTTGCCGTCGGCAGCTGGAGCTGGATCGATGCTGCGATTGCGCTCGGTCTCGTCGCCTACTTCCCGGTCAACGAGTGGTTGATCCACGTCGTGATGCTGCACTACCGGCCGCGCAAGATCTTCGGCCGCACGATCGACTTCTATCTGCCGGTCACCCATCGTCGCCATCACGCCGACCCGTGGAATCTGAAGTGGGTGTTCATCCCGCGTCACGTGCATCTGCTGGTGATGCCGACGATCGGCGTGCTGCTATGGGCGCTGTGGCCGTGGAAGCACTGGGTGCTGACCGGCGTCACCACGTATCTGCTGCTCGGCCTGCACTACGAATGGGCGCACTTCCTGTCGCATATCCCATGGTGCCCGCAGAACCGTCTTCTTGGCGCCTACTACCAGCGCCGCGTCCGCGAGCATCGCTACCACCACTTCCGCAACGAGAACTACTGGTGGGGCGTATCGATGGGTCTGGCGGATCGCCTGTTCGGCACGGCGCCGAAAGTCGACGAGGTGCAGCGCTCGGGGACCACGCAGGTGGTTGGCGGCCCGCGCTGACATTGCTTGATTGATCGCCCCCGGCTGGGGTAAAAGCGCTGCCTGTTTTGCAGCTGCGTCGAGGCCCCCACCGTGAGTTCCAGCAAGATCGTCTTCATCACCGGCGCCAGCGCCGGCTTCGGCACCGCGATTGCACGGCGCTTCGTCGCCGACGGCGCACGCGTCATCATCAGCGGCCGCCGCGGCGAGCGCCTGCGCAAACTCGCGGCCGAACTCGGGCCGCGGGCGCTGCCGCTGAGCTTCGACGTGCGCGACGCGAAGGCGATTGAAGCGGCGCTGGCCAATCTGCCTGCGGATTTCGCTGACGTTGACGTGCTGATCAACAACGCCGGCCTCGCGCTGGGCCTGGAGCCGGCACAGCGCGCGCTGATGGACGACTGGGAGCGCATGGTCGACACCAACATCAAGGGCCTGATGTACATGACCCGCGCGCTGCTGCCGGGCATGGTCGCGCGCAATCGCGGTCACATCGTCAACATCGGCTCGGTCGCCGGCGAGTGGCCGTATCCGGGCGGCAATGTCTACGGCGGCACCAAGGCCTTTGTCCGCCAGTTCTCGCTGAACCTGCGTGCGGATCTGGTCGGCACGCTGGTCCGCGTCAGCAACGTCGAGCCCGGCCTCTGCGGGGGCACCGAGTTCTCCAATGTGCGTTTTCACGGTGACGACGCGCGTGCCGCGAAGATCTACGACAAGGTCACGCCGATGTCGGCCGAGGACATTGCCGAAACCGTGCACTGGATTGCGTCGCGGCCGGCGCACGTCAACATCAACACGATCTCGATGATGCCGGTGGCGCAGACGTTCTCGCCGCTGACGATTCATCGTTCGTAAGACGCTACCCGGCCGGGGTGTTTATAAGCTCGGCGAAATGCTTTAGCGTGCCGCCCGCACCGCAGCACCGTCTCCCACGCCCTTTGGGGCGCATCACCGGACACAGATATGTCAAAACCTGAAATCTTCGTCGTCAGCGCCGTGCGCACGGCCATCGGCTCGTACGGCGGCACGCTCAAGGATGTGCCGCTCGCAGATCTCGCGACGACCGCAGTCAAGGCCTCGCTGGAACGTTCCGGCGTCAGCGCCGAGCAGGTCGGCCATGTCGTGATGGGCACCGTGATTCCGACCGAAACGCGCGACGCCTATCTCGGCCGCGTCGCCGCGATGAACGCCGGCATTCCCAAGGAAACCCCGGCCTACAACGTCAACCGCCTGTGCGGGTCGGGCATGCAGGCAATCATTTCCGCCGCACAGACGATTCTGCTCGGCGATGCCGGCATTGCGATCGGCGCCGGCGCGGAATCGATGAGCCGCGGCCCGTACATCGTACCGAACGCACGCTGGGGCGCACGCCTCGGTGACACGCAGATGATCGACTACATGAACGGCATCCTCCACGATCCGTTCCAGGCCTTCCACATGGGCATCACCGCCGAAAACGTTTCCGAGCGTTTCGGCATCACGCGCGAGATGCAGGATCAGCTCGCCGCAGAAAGTCAGCAGCGCGCCGCCAAGGCCATTGCCGCCGGCCTGTTCAAGAGCCAGATCGTTGGCGTCGAGATCAAGACGCGCAAGGGCGTGATCAATTTCGACACCGATGAGAACGTTCGTGGTGACACGACCGTTGAAAGCCTCGGCAAGCTCAAGGCCGTGTTCAAGAAGGATGGCCTCGTCACCGCCGGCAACGCCTCCAGCCTCAACGACGGCGCGGCTGCGGTCATGCTTGCTTCCGGGGAACAGGTCAAGGCGCTCCAGCTCAAGCCACTCGCACGCCTGGTGTCCTACGGTCATGCCGGCGTCGAACCGGCGTACATGGGCATCGGCCCGGTGCCGGCGACGCAGCTGGCGCTGAAGCGCGCCGGTCTTTCGGTCAAGGACCTCGACGTCGTCGAAGCCAACGAAGCCTTCGCGGCACAGGCCTGTGCGGTATCCAAGGAACTCGGTTTCGATCCGGCCAAGGTCAACCCGAACGGCTCCGGCATTTCGCTCGGCCACCCGGTCGGCGCCACCGGCGCAATGATCGTGACCAAGGCGATCTACGAGCTGCAGCGCACCCAGAGCCGCTATGCGCTGGCGACAATGTGCATCGGCGGCGGTCAGGGCATCGCGACGATCTTCGAACGCGTCTGATGAGGTAGACGCGGGCTGTCACCTTGAGTGACCGTCCACGCTTCGCTGCACAAGCTTGCAGTACACCGGTAGCGGCATGCGAACATCACCGCATGCGCCGCCCGAACCCGCCGCCACTTTCGGCTGATCTTGCTGTCCGTCGCGAAGCGGATGCGCCACGCATGCCGCGCTGGTTGCTGGGCCCGCTAGCGCTGTTGATCCTGACGCTGATCGTCGGACGCTTCATGTCTCTGGGCACGACGCCCAACGGTTTCTATCTCGACGAAGCCGCCATCGCGACACAGGTCGTTTGCCTGGAGAAAACCCAGGCCGACTTCTATGGCACCGCATGGCCGTTGTATGCGCCCGTACTCGCCGGCGGTTATGCCTCCGCGCCATTGCTGTATCCGGCCGCGCTGTGGACGAAGGTGTTTGGCTCGTCGGAAGCCGCCCTCCGCGCGTTCGCGGGCATGCATGGTCTGCTGGTCGCCCTTGCGATTGCTGCCGCAGTCGGTCTGACGACACGCCGCTGGCTCGCCGCCGCGCTCACCTTGCTGCTGAGCCTGTCGTCGCCATGGCTGTTCGCACTGTCGCGCGTGTTCTGGGACCCGATCGTCGGCGTGGGTTGGTTTGCGGTTGCGCTCAGCGCCTACTGGGTTGCGCGACAGGCGGATCGACCTTGGAAACAGCGCGCCTTGCTGTGGTCCATCGCCGGCCTCGCCGGCGCCGCAGCGGCGTACGCCTACCCGCCGGTGCGCATCCAACTGGTCGTCTCCGGCGTGTTCATCGCCCTCCTCGATCAGCGCTGGCGACGCGACCCCTGTGCGCTGTTCGGCATCGGCTGGCTGCTGCTGTTGGGCACACCGCTGGCGATGTTGTATCTGAAAGACGCGAGCTTCAGCCAACGCGGCAACATGCTGGCGATCTGGAATGCGTCCTGGCTCGGCAGCATCGGTGCCGGCCTTGAGGATGTGCCGGGAATTTTTCTGAGGAATCTGCTTGCGCACCTCGATCTGGAATTCCTGTTCTGGCGCGGCGACATCAATCTGCGTCACAACAGCGGTTACGGCGGCGTCATCGGCCCGACTGAAATCCTCGCCCTGCTGATTGGCCTTGCTCTGGCGCTGCGCTTTGTCTGCAGTCGCGATGGCGTCTTGCTGCTCTGCCTGTTCGTTGCGGCACTGCTGCCCGCCGCGCTGACCAGAGACTACATCCCCCACACACTGCGCAGTCTGGGTGCCGTCGCACCGCTGCTGCTGTTTCTGGGCCTGGCCGTGTCGACCGCACTGCAGACGAGGCCGCCGCGACAGCAGCAGGGCATCGTCGGCTTGCTCCTGATCACCGCCGGCATCTGGGCCTGGTGCTACGGCAGCGACTATTTCGGCCCCTATCACGAGCGCTCGCAACCCTACTTTGCCGGCGCCGAGCATGCCGCGAATCCTGCAACCCCTATCGCCCTGTCCGCACCCTATTACCTGTCACGCCTCGGCCAAGCGCTGAATTGTCCTGGGCCGCAGTAGCAACAATCCAGATTGTCGATACGCTGCCAGCGCATGCCACACATCCGCATGCGCGACGGCGCCAGGCTGCACTATCACGATCTGGGTCGCGGCGATCCGGTCATTCTCCTTCACGGTTTTGCGATGCCGGCGGCGCTGTGGTTGCCGTTTGCGATCCCGCTGATGAAGCGCTATCGATTCATCCTGCCCGACCTGCGCGGCTTCGGCGGCTCGCACCAGCTCGCGCTGAGCAACAACTGTCTGCTCAGCCAGCACGCCAACGATCTTGCCGATCTGATTGAAGATCTGAATCTGCACGACATCCGCCTCGGCGGCCTGTCGATGGGCGCATGCACCGCGATGCAGTATCACCGCCTGCATGGCTTCGAGCGCGTGCACAGCTATCTGCATATCGATCAATCGCCGTGCGTACGCAACGGCCCGGACTGGCAGCACGGCCTGCTCGGCAGCGAGCAGGCATCGCGGCTGGGGCATTGGCATGCGGTGATGGACGAACTCAAGGCCTACCGCAAGCTGCCCTACGAGCAACTGCCGAAGGCGCTGCGGCGCGCGCTGTGGAACAGCCTCAGCGAATTCTTCGGCGCCGCATTTCACCAGCCTCACTGGAAGCTGTTCACACGCCTGGCGCAGCATGAACTGCTGATCCGTCGCGTCGCGCCGACCGCGAACTGGCCGATCTATCTCGACAGCGTGCGCTCGTACATGGAAGACGACTACGACTGGCGCGCGTCGTTGCCTGCGATTGAAGTGCCGATGACGGTGCTGATCGGGGCCGACTCCGTGATGTACCCGGCCGCTGGACAAGCGCACATCGCCGAGCTGGTGCCGCATGCCAAGGTCGTGACGATCAACAACTGCGGACACGCGATTCCGTTTGAGGCGCCGAAGCGGTTTCATCGCGAGCTGCGTGAGTTTCTTGCAGCCGCGTAAATCGCCCCCGGCTTTGCCTGCGGCAAAACCGGGCTACGTTTGCTCGATGCGAACGGAGTTTGTGTATCCAGAAAAACCAAAAATGCGCTAGCCGAAGCCCGGCGTCACCGGCAAATCTGTTGCCCCAGGATCAATACCGCACTGTGACAGCAACGTCGTCAGTTGCCCGCGATGATGCGTCTGGTGATTGAACAGATGCGTCACCAGCAGCCAGGCGGGTCGCGTGAACGTGCTGTTGTAGGCCTTGCTGAAATAGCTGAAATCGGCGGCGAGCCACTCCGGTTGCAGCGTTTCCACCCACGCGGCCAGCTCTTCGTCGAGCTCGGCACGCCGCGTGCGCAGCTTGTCGAAATCATCGTAGAGGCCGGCCGCAGGATTCAGCCCGTCGATCGACACGCCGGTGAAGCGATTGAGCCAGGCCTGGTCGCCAAAGATCAGATGATTGAGCGTGCCGTGGATCGACTTGAAGAATGCCCCACGATCCTGCTTGCGCTGTTCGTCGCTGAGCGTTGCGCAGCAGTCATACAGACGCTGATTCATCCAGCGGTTGTAGCGAACCATGCTGCGTGCGTAGTCGATATCGATCATCTGCTGCCCTCAATCCGAACGACTCGACAGCCAGTCCGCGGCAAACGCCCACGTCGTGGTCGGTGACTGGCTGCCGGCAAACACCCCGGCATGGCCGCCGGGCGCGATGATGAAATCCTTGTCTTCGCTGGCGACGATGTCGAGCACCTTGCGCGCGGCTTCGATCGTCACGATCTTGTCGGTGCGCCCGGCGAACGCGAGCAGCGAGCAATCGATGCGGTCGAGCAGCGCGCGCGGCGCATTCTTGCCCTTGCCCATGCGCAGGGTGCCGCTCGCCAGTTCGTTCGACAGGCCGACGCGCACGACGAAGTCCTGGACGATGCCGCCCGGATAGTCGTGCATCTTGTTGAACCAGCTTGCGGTGGTCTGGTACTCGTTGACGTATTCGCGATCCCACAGATTGAGCAGCAGGTCGACATAGCTCTGCACGGCTCCGAGTGGATTGGTCAGCTTGAACACGGCAGCCGAGAGCCAGCCGGGCACGTTCAGATACTTCGGGTCGATATCGTTGAGATTGAGCGGCACGTAGCGCGCGGCAACGCGCAGGCGCTCATTCATCATCGCTGCGAGCTTGCCGGCGATGCCGATCTGATGGGCGTCGATCGGGCTGGCGACCGTGATGATGTTGCGGATCAGCGGATCGTGCGACCAGCCCGCATACACCAGCGCGAACAACCCGCCCATGCAGTAGCCGAACAGCGTGAGCCGGGTTTCGCCGCTGTCCTTGCGTACCGCAGCCAGCGCTTCGGGCAGCATCTCGGTCGTGTATTCCTTGAGCCCGAAATGCGCGTGATCCGCACCGGGTTCGCCCCAGTCGATCAGGTACACGGCGTAGCCCTGTGCGAGCAGGTATCTGGCGAGACTGCGGTTCGGCAACAGGTCGAAGTTCAGCGAGTTCGCCGCCAGCGGCGGCACCAGCACGATCGGCACGCGATGACGCTGCGTGCTGACCGGCATCGTCTTCATGCCGACCATGATGTGATCTACGGTCAGCGGCTCGAAGCGCCGCACGCTGAGCAGGCCGCTGCTGAGAATCTCCGTGTACGGCGTCTGATTGGCAACGATGAAGCTGTCAGCCTGCAGCCGGCGCTCCACGGCATTCGATACCCACTGCACTGCGCGATCACCGACAAAGGCGGCCCGGCCGATCGCCTGATCCAGCAGGCTCATGACAGATAGGTGTAACCGGTCAGGCCCGCATCCAGCTCCTGCAGGAACAGCGCGCGCTCTTCGGCGCTGAGATTGCTGTTGTCGAGCTTTTCGCGATACGCCGCGCTCAGGGTTTCCGGCAGCAGGTGCACGTAACGCAGCAGCTCGTCCGTGCGGTCGCCATGTTCGGCGCCGTTGAGTTCCCAGCCACCCTTGCCGTCGAGCACGACATTGACCGCGTTGGTGTCGCCGAACAGGTTGTGCATGTCACCGAGAATTTCCTGATACGCGCCGACCATGAAGAACGCGACCAGATACTGTTCGCCCTCACGCAGGTGATGCATCGGCAGCGTCGGCTCCAGGCCACCGCGATCGACATACTGATCGAGGCGCCCGTCGGAATCGCAGGTCAGATCGCACAGACTGGCGCGCACATTCGGCCGCTCGTTGAGTCTATGCACCGGCACGATCGGAAACACCTGATCGATCGCCCAGGCATCCGGCACCGACTGGAACACCGAGAAGTTGCAGAAGTACTTCTCCGCCAGCTTCTCACGCAGTTCGTCGAGCGCCTCGCGGTGTGCGCGGATGCTCGGATCGAGCTGCGGCTGCAGGCCGTGGCACACCGCGTAGTACAGCACTTCGGCATCGGCGCGCTGGCGCAGGGTCAGCGAACCATGCGTGTACTGCGCCTGGGCTTCCTGCAGAAATGCAGCAGCATCGTGCAGGCATTCCAGCGGCCCGCGCGAGGCGAGATCTGCGTACAGCGTGCGCAGTTCCTGCAACACCGCCGGCTCATCCACACCGACCGGCGGAACTTCGCGCACCTGCACCGATTCGTGATCGATCACGTCCGTGATCAGCACCGCATGATGCGCGGTCAGCGCGCGGCCCGACTCGGAAATGATGTGCGGCTCCGGCTGGCCGGCCTGCGCGCAGACATCCTGCAGCGTGCGCACGACATTGCGTGCGTATTCGCGCTGCGTGTAGTTCATCGAGCACGACGAACGCGAACGCGTACCTTCGTAGTCGACGCCCAGACCGCCGCCGACGTCGACCACCGACACCGGCACGCCGAGCGCGCGCAGCTCGGTGTAGAAGCGCGCGGCCTCGCGCATGCCACGGGCGATGTCCTGGACGTTCGCAACCTGCGAGCCGAGATGGAAATGCACCATCTGGATCGCATCGAGGCAGCCCGCCGCGCGCAATTCATCGACCGCCGCCAGCACCTGCGCGCAGGACAGACCGAATTTCGATTTCTCGCCGCCGGTGTTCTGCCACTTGCCGGCGCCGATCGACGCCAGGCGCACGCGCAGACCGATACGCGGTGAAACGCCGAGGCGCTTGGATTCTTCGATGACCAGCGGCAGTTCGGAACGCTTCTCGACGACGATGTAGACCTTGTGGCCGAGCTTCTCGCCGATCAGCGCGCGGCGGATGTAGGCGCGATCCTTGTAGCCATTGCAGACGATGACGCTGCCCGGCCGCGCCATGCCCAGCACCGCGGCCAGCTCCGGCTTGCTGCCGGCTTCGAGGCCGACACGATCGCCACCGTGGCTGACGATCTCGCGGATCACGTCGCCCTGCTGGTTGACCTTGATCGGGAACACCGCGGTGTACTGCCCGGTGTAGGCCAGTTCCTCGATCACGCTCGCAAACGCGCCGGTCAGCGCATCGACGCGGTCATGCAGGATGTTGACGAAGCGCACCAGCACCGGCAGCTGCAGGCCTTCGGTCTTGAGGCGCTGCGCCAGCGCGTAGAGGTCGATCTGCGACGGGTCGCGCTCGCGGAACGGGCGCACCTGCAGATGGCCGTCGGCGCTGACGCCGAAGTAGCCCTCGCCCCAGTACGGCATGTTGTAGAGATCGGACGCCTGTTCGGCGGTCCATGCCACGGTGCTGTCATTCATTTTGGGGCTTCAACCTTTATACTCGCGCGCATTCTAGGGCCCGTAGTGTCGGCCCGCGACCTTTACCGCCATAAGTCTGCCGCCGGAAACATTGAAATGAGCCTTGATCAACGCTGGTTTTCCGAACCTGTCGAAGCCACCGGCACCGCCTTTTCGCTGACCGGCCAGAAGCTCCACGAGGAGCAGACGCCGTACCAGAAGATCGAGATCTGGAAGACCGAAACCTTCGGCTACCTGATGACGATCGACGGCTGCACGATGGTCTCGACGCGCGACAACTTTCTCTACCACGAGATGATGTCGCACCCGGCGCTGAACTCGCAC
>CAZDPA010000083.1:0-16950 GCA_964507195.1 uncultured Salinisphaerales bacterium
CGTCGGGCAGCTTGAGCATCTGCAGGATCGTCGCCAGCGTACCGACGCTGTACATGTCGATCTCGCGCGGGTCATCGGTGTCCGCAGTACGCTGCGCCAGCAGCAGGATGCGCTTGTCGTCCTGCATCGCGGCAGTCAGCGCCTTGATCGACTTCTCCCGGCCCACGAACAGGGGAATCGCCATGTGCGGAAACACCACGACATCCCGTAACGGCAGAACGGGTGCGGTACGGTCGGTGGATGTGCTCACTGGATCTCCGGGCTACGGGGCATTGCCGGCATTATGCCGGATGGGATAGGCGAACTATGTGGTCAGTGCATCCAAAATCAAGGATCAATGCAGATAAACGATGCTCCCTCAGCAATTTGCAAGCTTGATCGGGCCGGTCACTTCTTGCCCGCTCCGTTGAGACCTCGGCGCTCCAGCAAGGGTTCAATCTGCGGATCGCGGCCGGCGAACGCCCGGAACTGCGCCATCGGATCGGTGCTGTTGCCGCGTGACAGCAGCGTGCTGCGGAAGCGGTCGCCGTTCTCGCGCTTGAGTCCGCCGTTCTGCCTGAACCACTCGACGCTGTCGGCATCAAGCACTTCGCTCCAGATGTAGGCGTAGTACCCGGCCGAATAGCCGCCGGCAAAGATATGGCTGAAGTAGGTGCTGCGGTAGCGCGGCAGCACGCTGTCGAGCTGGACGCCGGCCGACTTCAGCGCCTCGGCTTCGAAGACCATCGCATCATCGATCACCGTGCCCGGTGCGAGCTGATGCCAGGCCTGGTCGAGCAAAGTCGCACCCAGATATTCCGTCGTCGTGAAGCCCTGGTTGAACTTCTGCGCGGCGAGCACCTTGTCGGCCAGCGCCTGCGGCATCGGCTCGCCGGTCTGGTAGTGCAGCGCGTAGTGCTTGAGCACTTCCGGATCAGTGACCCACATCTCGTGCACCTGCGACGGATACTCGACGAAGTCGCGCGGCACCGAGGTGCCGGAGAAGTACGGGTATTTCACGTCCGAGAACAGGCCGTGCAGCGCATGGCCGAACTCGTGGAACATCGTGTTCGCTTCGTCGAAGGTCAGCAGCACCGGCTCGCCTGCCGGCGGCTTCGGCACATTGAGGTTGTTGACCAGCACCGCACGTGTACCGAGCAGGCCGGTCTGCTGCACGAAGCTGTTCATCCATGCGCCGCCACGCTTGCTGGGACGTGCAAAGTAATCCGCAAGGAACAGGCCAAGGATGCTGCCGTCCGCCTCCCTGACCTCAAACACGCGGACATCCGGCTGGTAGACCGGCAGATCCTTGCGCTCGGCGAAAGTCAGTCCGTACAGGCGCTGGGCCATGTAGAACACACCGTCGCGCAACACGTGCTCCATTTCCAGGTAGGGCCGCAGTTCGTTCTCGTCGAAAGCGTAGCGCTGCTTGCGCAGCTGCTCGGCGTAGAACGCCCAGTCCCAGGGGGCGAGCTTGAAACCACCTTTCTGCGCATCGATCAGCTTCTGCAGATCCGTCGCCTCGACCTTGACGTTGGCAACCGCCGCCGGCGTCAGCTTGGCGAGCATCTGATTGACCGCCTGCTTGGTCAGCGCCGTGCTTTCCTCCAGCACATACGACGCGTGATCGGCGTAGCCGAGGAGGCCGGCACGCGTCGCGCGCAACTCGACGATGCGCAGCAGCGTCGCCTTGTTGTCGGCGTCGTTGCCGTTGTTGCCGCGCTGGATCGAGGCCTTGTAGATGCGCTCACGCACCGCACGGTTGGTCAGCGATGACAGCGCTGGCTGCACCGTCGGCAGCTGCAGACCCAGCAGCCACTTGCCTTCCAGCCCGCGCGCCTTGGCCGCCTCTGCTGCTGCGGCAATCGCGTCGGGGGCCAAGCCATCGAGTTCCTCGACGCTGTCGAGGACAAGCGCCGAATCATTCGTATCCTTCAGCAGGCTCTGCTGGAATCGGGTCGTCAGTGCAGAGAGCTCGGCATTGATGCTGCGCATCCGGGCCTGCTTTTCCGCCGACAGCTGTGCACCGGCGCGGACGAAATCGCGACGCTGCAGCTCGAGCAGGCGCAATGACTCAGGATCAAGACCCAAGGTCTGGCACTGCGCGTACAGACTTTCCACGCGCGCAAACAAGGCGGCGTTGAGCAGGATCGCATCGCTGTGCGCAGCGAGCCTGGGCGCCATCTCGGCCTGGATCGCCTGGATCTGCGGATTGGTGTTGGACGCGGCCAGGTTGTAGAACACGGCTGACACACGGTTCAGCAGCGCGCCGCTGCGCTCCATCGCGACGATGGTGTTGTCGAAATTCTCGGGTGCCGGATTGCCGGCAATCGCCTCGATCTCGGCGAGCTGCTCGCGCATGCCCGCCTCGAAAGCCGGCGCGAAGTGCTCGTCACGGATCAGATCGAACGGCGGATACTCATACGGCAGCGTACTCGCTGACATCAGCGGATTGCTCGCGCTGGGCGCTGGCACTTCGACAGGCGTCCCCATGGTTGCGCATCCACACAGCAGTGCACTGGCAGCGACCGCGCTCACGCTCGTTCTCATCTGGAACCCCTTGTGGTTTTTATTGATCCGGCCACTATTCACTTGAACAGATACCGGAGGTTGAAGCATTCGGTGAAGCAGATTGAGCTAGGGAGTGGCCGGATCAATAAACAAGACCATAGCTCTGTGTTATTGAGGCGGCCTCCTGCCGCTCGGATAGGGAACGCCGCAATCCAACTGCTCCGCACATTTTCAAGTTCATTGTGGCCGCCTCAATAAATGCCAGCAGATGTTGCCTTGCTGGCCGCTGACTTGACCTGAGTGAATACCCACGGCAAGAGTACGATAATGACCACTCCGCGCCGCAGCGCGCGGCCGTTGAGGTTTCCTCCCGGAGGTCGCATTGATGCACGAGGCTGGAAGCCATGGTTGGCGCACGAGCGCCGCGTCCAGTCGATCTGTGCTGCTGGTCGGCGTCGCGCTGCTCACGTCCTGCGCATCGACGGGCCCGAGCAAACCAGAACCGGAACACCCTTGCGCGCAGAGCGTCGACGTCAGCGCAAGCGCCGACACACCGGAATTCGTCGACGACACCCGAATCATGCTCGAGGAGACTGGCTGCAAGACGGCGCTCTGGCTCGACGGCCTGTTCACCGACGAAGCCGATATCGAATCCGCACGCCGCACCAGCGGATACCTGTCGACCTCGGAAAGCTACTCCGAGTTCGAAGGCTTCGAAACCAAGGTCCGCCTGCGGGTCAGGATCAAGCTGCCGTCGCTCAAGGGCCAGACTTCGGCTTTCTTCGGCCGCGAAGACCAGAGCGACTTCATCAGCGACCGCGTCGAGCGCTTCTCGCTCAGCTCGCAGCTGCCGAAGATCGACGACCGCGACGAATGGCTGGCAGGACTCGGCTACTCGCTGCCCGGCTCGAAACGCGTGAGCGTCGATTTCCGCGTTGGTGCTTCAAGCCTCAGCGAGCCGCGCGTATTCCTGCGGTCACGCGTGCACTACACGCTGTATTCGGATCCGGACAGCGTGGCCTACCTGCGCCTGACACCGTTCTGGCAGACCCGCGACGGCGTCGGCGTCACGCTGGGCGCAAACTACTCTCTCGTGCTGTCGCCGAAATTGCTGCTGCGCCTGTACAGCATCGGCACGACGACCGAAGCCAACACCGGTATCGACTGGTCGAACTCGGCGACGATCTACCAGAACCTGGCCAAGGGCCGCGGCATGGCGTATCAGGTTTTCATTACCGGTGACAGCAAGGCGCCGGAACCGCTCTTCGAATACGGCGGTCGCGCAACCTATCGTCAGCCTTTGATCACGGACAAGCTCTACGGCGAACTCAGTGTTGGTTATACCTGGCCGAAGATCGATCCGGCACTGCCTCGCGAAGGCTCCTACGAGGTCGGCATCGGTCTGGAATTGCCTTTCGGCAAGGACGACTAGGGCTCGTTCCTCTGCAGCATGCCGTTGAGCGCATCGAGCAGACCCTGCGCATTCTCAAGCGAGTAGCCCCTGGTCCGATAAGCGATGCGACCATCAGTGCCGACCAGGTAAAGCTGCGGAATTTCGCTGACCTCGTAGGTCCGGCCGATCAGCTGGTGGCGATCATGGGTCAGGGTCATCTGCACCTTGGCCAACTGGTCGAGGATCTGCCGGTAACGCTCATGATCCTCGCCCCAGTTGACGGCCACGACCTCGATCCGCTCGCGGCCGAGTTTCTGCTGCAAGGCTTCCAGCAGCGGCATTTCCTGCAGGCATGGAGCGCACCAGCTGGCCCAGAACGTGACGATGACCGGCTTGCCTGCCATGGCCGATACGGTCACCGGCTCACCGGAGCGGGATTTTCCGAGATAATCCGGAGCCATCGCACCCACCGGCAATGCGGCCGCAGCCATCGGCGGCAAGCCTGCGGCCATCAGCAATGCAGGGACCATGTACCAGCGCATGACGCTCTCTTCCCGGACGATCCATGTCTTCTGAGTCTTCAAGTCATCTTACGTCAGCGTCCGAGCCAGTGCGTCTCGACAAATGGCTGTGGGCGGCGCGCTTTTTCAAAACCCGTTCACTCGCCAAGGACGCGATCGAAAGCGGCCATGTGCGCTACGAAGGCGAGCGCAGCAAGGTCAGCAAGACGGTTGCGGTCGGTGCGCGACTGCGTATCCGCCAGGGCTGGGACGAGATCGAGATCATCGTGCTGGGCGTCAGCGATCAGCGCCGCGGCGCGCCTGAGGCACAGCGTCTGTATGCCGAGACGCCGGAAAGCCAGACACGCCGCGAACGCGAGCGACTGCAGCGCAAGGCCGCTGCCGGGCTCGACAGTCCGCAACGCCCGAGCAAGCAGCAGCGGCGCGAGCTGCATCGCTTCAAGCGTGACCACTCATAACGGCTACCGGTACTCGCTTATATCTTTATTCCATTTGGCCCCACAGGCGCCAAATCGTTGTGTGGCAAGGCACGCACTCCTAGACTGCGCACCTAATGAACGCAGCCACCGCCACCGTTATCCGTCCGTCTGCCTTTGCCTCTGTCCCGGCACCTGCCGCAGAAGCTGGGCACCTGGCACCCATCGATGCCGAGCAGATTGCCGCGCTGAATCGCGAATATGCGCCGCTGCATTTCGAGGAGCGCATCCGCCGCCTGTATCGCGACTTCGAACCGGGCAAGGTGCTGGTCACCTCCTCGTTCGCTGCGACCTCGGCCTACTTCCTGCACATCGTCTCGCGCATCCGTCCGGATCAGCTGGTGCACTTCATCGACACCGGCTACCACTTTCCGGAGACGGTGGCGTATCGCCAGTACCTGATCGACCTGTTCAAGCTCAAGGTTGCCGATCTGCGCGCCGAGGACTGGAAGCACCAGTTCACGACCGAGGAAAAGACCTGGTCCAAGGATCCGGATTTCTGCTGCTCGGTGAACAAGGTCGAGCCGCTGGAATCGGTGAAGCCGAACTACCACGTCTGGGTGTCGAGCCTGATGCACTGGCAGACCGAGCATCGCTCCGAGCTCGAAATCTTCGAAGTGCGTCGCAACATCATCAAGTTCAATCCGATGATCGACGTGACGCGCGACGAACGTGATGCCTACATCCGTGAGCACGACCTGCCGTTCCATCCGCTGGTTGCCAAGGGCTATTCATCGATCGGCTGCTCGCACTGCACCGTCGCCGGCGAAGGCCGCAGCGGACGCTGGGTCGGCAAGCCGAAGACCGAGTGCGGTCTGCATCTTTGATCTGACGCTGGCGGCATTGCCGCCAGCGTTCATCGATCAGCGACGTATGGGTTGCTGCGCCGCTCCTCTCCGAAGGTCGACAGCGGTCCGTGCCCCGGCACGAAGGTGATGTCATCCCCCAGCGGAAACAGGCGCTCGCGGATCGAACGGATCAGATCGGCGTGATTGCCACGCGGAAAATCGGTGCGCCCGATCGAGCCGCTGAACAGCACATCGCCGACCATCGCCATTGCTGAATCGGCGTGATGAAACACGACGTGCCCGGGTGTGTGGCCAGGACAGTGAATCACGTCGAGCTGCAGATCACCGACGCTGACCGTATCGCCGCCGTTCAACCAGCGGTTGGGCGTGAAGCTGCGCGCCGGCGGGAAGCCGTACTGCCGCGCCGCCTCGGGCAGCATGTCGATCCAGAAACGATCGTCTTCGTGCGGCCCTTCGATCGGCAGCTGCAGACGCTCCGCCAACTCGGCAACGACACCGATGTGGTCAAGATGCCCATGCGTCACCAGCAGCTTCTCCAGCGTCACGCCGCGCCGCAGCGCGGCATCGATCAGGCGCTGCGGCTCGCCACCGGCGTCGACCAGCGCACCGCGCATCGAACCGGCATCCCAGATCAGCGAGCAGTTCTGCTGAAACGCCGTGACCGGCAGCACCTCGACGCCGAGGCGCGCGCGTTCGCTCATCGTCGAATCCTATTTCAGTAGTGCGTCGCGCTTGCCGGCGACGGCCTTGAGCAGGCTGTCGTGGGCGTCGGCAAACAGCTTCAGGCCTTCGACGACCAGACGATCGGTGATCGCGCTCAGCGGCAGGTCGAGCTTATCGACTGCAGCCATGGCGGCCTGCGCGGCATCGAGGCCTTTGCTCAGTCTGACCTGCGCCACGCCATGGTCACGGAAGGCATCGAGCGTCGCCGGTGGCACCGTATTGACGGTCTGTGGGCCCAGCAGCTCTTCGACGTAGATCACGTCGCGATAGGCTGGATTCTTGGTACCGGTGCTGGCCCACAGCAGGCGCTGTGGCCGCGCACCCTTGGCAGCGAGCGCCTGCCAGCGCGGCTGCGCGATGTAGCCCAGATGGTCGGCATAGGCCAGCTTGGCGTTGGCGATTGCGACCTGCCCGAGCAAGGCGCTCAACGCCGCGCGCTGCGCGTCATTCGCGGCGGCGAGGCGCTGGTTGATCTCGGCGTCCATTGCCGTATCGATGCGGCTGACGAAGAAGCTCGCGACGCTGGCGACACGCGCCGGATCGCCGCCTTTCGCCGCCCACTGCTCCAAACCTTCGAGATAAGCCTGCGCGACGTCGGCATAGGCGCTGCGTGCGAACAGCAGCGTGACGTTGACGTTGATGCCATCGGTGGTCAGCTGACGCAGCGCGGTGACACCGGCCGGCGTGCCCGGCACCTTGATCATCAGGTTCGGTTTCGCGACCGCCTTCCACAGACGGCGCGCCGCGGCGACCGTCCCGGCTTCGTCCAGCGCCAGCTGCGGCGACACTTCGAGGCTGACGTAACCGTCCTGCGCCTGGCTCTCGACGTACTTGCCGTGCAGCGCATCGGCCGCGGCGCGAATGTCGGCGATCGCCAGCGCTTCGAACAGGCGCTCCGCATCATGCTCGCCGGCCTTGACCAGCGGCGCGAGCGCGGCGTCGTAATCGGTCGTCGCGGCAATCGCCTTCTCGAAGATCGCCGGATTGGAAGTCACGCCGTTGACGCCGTCGTCGCGGATCAGGCGTGCGAGCTTGCCGCTGGCGAGCAGGTCGCGGCTGATGAAGTCGAACCAGATTGACTGGCCGAGCTGATGACATTGCTGAAGTGGGTTCACGAGCGGACGCCAGGCACCGGGAAAGGAGGCCTGTATTGTCCACGCTTGCACGGAAAATGAAACATGCGCGGAACTTTCAGCCGTCGCTCAGCTGCAGGCCCTAAGCTGCGGTGCTATAAAACCCTACCCCATCGAACGGAAGCCCTGATGAAGACCTCCCGCATCTCCCTGCTCGCCTCGCTGGCCGCGCTCAGCCTGCTCGGCCTGTCCGCCTGTTCCAAGGTGAACCCGGACAACTACGCCAGGATCAGCGCCGGCATGACGCGCGAAGAGATCCACGCCCTGCTTGGCGCACCGGACGACGCCTCGGGCGGGGCCCTGGGCGACCTCGGACTGACGACGGAAACGTGGAAGGGCTCCCGGCATACGGTCACCGTGACGTTTGCCGGCGAAAAGGCGACGATCAAGACCATCGAGCCGGTTCAGTAAGCGCCATTGCAGGCACGAAAACAGCCGGCACTGCCGGCTGTTTTCGTTAGTGCGGGCACGGCAAACGCCTGCCAGTGGATAATGGCCGCCTGCCTCCCGCCTGATTGCCATGTCCAAGATTGTCGATGCCGTCACCGCCGTGCTGATTTGCGATGGCGAGCTGCTGATCACCCGCCGCCAGCCGTTCATGCGCTCGTTCCCGGGCTATGACAGCTTTCCCGGCGGCAAGGTCGACGCGGAAGACGCCGACGGCGTCGCGCTCCCTGCCGCATGGGCTGGGATCGAACCGCGACTCGCGCGCGCCTTGCTGCGCGAGATCCGCGAAGAAGTTGCGCTGGACCTGATCGCCGCGCCGCAGCTGGTCAGCAGCGTGCGGCAGATCGGCATCGCATTGACCCCGCCACCGGCACCGATGCGCTTCAACACGTATTTCTTCGTCGTTGAGCTGACTGAACGCCCGGAACTGAAGGCAGATCCCAGCGAAGTCGACACCCTCTCCTGGGCCAGCCCTGCCGAATGGGTGAACCGCTACAACCGTGGCGAACTGCTGATCGCGCCGCCGACGATTGCGGTCCTGCACGAACTCGCACGCAATCCGCAGACCATCGATGTGCCGGAACTGCACTTCGAAACGCGTACCCAATACGAGCTGCCGGTGATCGAATCAACCTGCGGTGTGCGTCAGATCCTCGTGCGCTCGCACACCCTGCCGCCGGCACATCACACCAACTGCTACCTGCTCGGCGACTCGCAGTCGCATCGTGTGCTGGTGGACCCGTCACCCTCCTCTGATGAGGAGATGGACAAGCTGATCCGCGTCGTCGAGCGCTTCGGTATCCACGAGATCTTCCTGACTCACCATCACCCGGATCACCACGAGCGCTCAAACCGCATTGCGCGCCATTTCGGCGTGCCGATGGGCATGTCGGAAGACACCCATCACCGCATCTGTCTGAAGAACGGCAACGACTACTTCGACAACATCCCGGTGCATCACTACCAGGAAGGCGATGTGCTGTGCCGCTGGCTCGGTCAGCCGCTGCAGGTGTTCGAAGTACCGGGCCACGATCAGGGGCAGCTCGCGCTGATGCCGGCGGATCGCGCCTGGTGTCTGGTCGGCGATCTGATCCAGGGCCTGGGCACGGTCGTGATCGCCAAACCGGAAGGCCACATGGGACGCTACTTCGCGTCACTGCAGAAGATCATCGCCCTCAGTCCGCGCGCGATCTATCCCTCGCACGGCATGGGTCTCGGCGGCTGCTATCGCCTGAGCGAAACGCTGCTGCATCGCCAACAGCGCGAACAGCAGGTGCTGGCCCTGCATCGCGAGGGCCTGGACATGCAGCAGATGCTGACGACGATCTACTCGGATGTGGACCCGCGCCTGCTGCCACTGGCGCAGATGAACATCGAAAGCCACATGGACAAGCTGCGCGAGGAAGGTCTGATCGCAGCTTAGAGAGACTTTGCTACCTCACCAGCACCATGCGCAGCTCAACCTTGTCCTTCCTGAGCTGCTCGATCTTCACCGGCACATAGTCCAAAGACGGCGCCATCCAGTAGTGCGAAGGACGTTTGGCACTGTCGGTGCGATCGACGCGGACTGTGTCGATCTTGCCGGTCGGCGTGTCGATCGTCTCGGGGCCGATGACCGCAAAGCGATAGGTCTTGATGCGGTCATCATCGACCATCGTGAACTCGGCTTCGGCCGGGGCTTCGCCCGCCTGGTGGCGGATCACCCACAGGCGTACCGCTTCGCGGATGAGGAAGCGGTCATAGGCCGGCTGGGGTACGTCGCGCTGCGTCATCACACCGCCCTTGAGCGTACGCACCTGCTTCGCAGCCCAGTCGAAATCGAGGCGAAAGCCTTCCTTGCTGCGCTTCTTGATGCTGTACTCGAACTGCTGCGCGAACAGCTGGCCATCTTCGATGCAGAAACGGCTCTGCTCGCGCGGTGATCCATAGGTCCAGCGCACCAGCGCAATCGGATCGGTCGTCGATGTGTACTGGTAGCAGCCATCGGCTTCGCGCGCGAGGCTGATCGTGCCTTCGCCGAGCGCGATGCCATTCCACTCGATTTCGTACTGATGGCTGTGCTCGGTCAGCAGCACGTCCGCATCTGCCGCGAATGCCTTGGTCGCCATCAGCGTCAGCAATGCCGCAATGACCGGTGCGAGCTTCATAGAAATGCCTCGTCCATCGCGGCAGGACCAAGCGGTGCGATGAGTGCCCGCCCACGGAACAGCACAACGCCGTCATGCAACGAGAGATCGCCACGCGCGAGCCAGGCGATGGCCTGAGGATAGATCTTGAGTTCGATATCGCGCATGACACGGTCCGCCAGAGTGTCCGCCGTATCCTCCGCCCGCACGTTTAACTGACCCTGAATGATGCATGGCCCGCCATCGAGTTCGGCAGTGACAAAGTGCACGGTCGCACCGTGCTCGCGGTCCCCGGCTTCCAGCGCATGCTGGTGCGTGCGCAAGCCCGGATGACGCGGCAGCAACGAAGGGTGAATGTTGAGCATGCGCCCCAGCCACTGCGCGACGAAAGCCGGCGTCAGGATTCGCATGAAGCCGGCGAGCACGATGATGTCCGGCGCATCCTCGTGCAGCTGCGCTGACAAGGCAGCGTCGTAGACGCTGCGATCAGCGAACGCCTTCGATTCGATCACGGTCGTCGGCAAGCCCAGCGATTGCGCAAAAGCAAGACCACCCGCGTCGGCACGACTGCTGAGCACGCGCACGATGCGGCCATCAATGCGGCCATCGGTACAGGCCGCGGCGATCGCTTCAAGATTGCGACCGCGGCCGGAGATCAGGACCGCGATCCGGGCTGTCATCGTCGGAAGGTGTTTAACGAACTAGGCGTAACGCACACCGAAGTTACCCTTGACAATTTCGCCGAGCATCCACGGCTTGCTGCCGGCTTTCTTGAGAATCGCCATCGCTTCGTCGGCCTTCAGGCGCGGCACGACGGCAACGAAACCGACGCCGCAATTGAACACGCGGCGCATCTCCTCGGTTTCAACCTGGCCCTGCTTTTGCAGCCAGTTGAAGATCTCCGGCTGCTGCCAGCTCTTGCTGTCGACCACAGCGGAGACACCCTTGGGGAAGCAGCGCGGCAGATTGCCGGGCAGGCCGCCACCGGTGATGTGCGCCATGCCGCGCACACCGACCTTGGACTCCAGCAGATTGAGAATCGGTTTGACGTAGATCGTCGTCGGCGCCATCAGTGCATCGGCGAGCGTGCCCTTGCCGAAGGCTGCATCGAGCTTCGTGCGCTTGTTGGCTTTGAGGATGCGCCGCACCAGAGAGAAACCATTCGCATGCGCGCCGCTCGAAGGCAGCGCGATCAGCACATCGCCGCTGCGGATCTTCGTGCCATCGATGAGCTTGCTGCGCTCGGCCACGGCGACGCAGAAACCGGCGAGATCGAAATCGCCCGGCGGATACATGCCCGGCATCTCGGCGGTTTCGCCGCCGACCAGCGCGCAACCGGCGAGCTTGCAGCCCTTGGCGATGCCTTTGATGACCTGGCCGGCAACTTTCTTGTCGAGCTTGCCAGTCGCGTAGTAGTCGAGGAAGAACAGCGGTTCTGCACCGGACACCAGCACGTCGTTGACGCACATGCCGACCAGGTCCTGCCCGAGACCTTCGATCTGGCCGGTCTTGATGCCGAGCATGAGCTTGGTGCCGACGCCGTCGGTGCCGCTGACCAGCACCGGGTTCTTGTACTTCTTCGGCAATGCAACCAGCGCACCGAAGCCGCCGACGCCCGCCAGCACTTCCGGCCGCTGCGTCGATTTGACGATCTTCTTGATGTCATCGACCAGGGCGTCGCCCTCGTCGATGTCCACCCCAGCGTCACGATAGGTCAGACCGGCCTTCTTGCTCATGCGTTGTTGCCTTTGGATGTGGAGACGGCTGTGCAGGCCACTCCGGGGATGCGGATCGCCTTTTCGCGGTTCGCGGGCAGGCCTTGCTGTTATTTTACTGATCCGGCCGGCAAACTGTGCGCAGAGTTTCAGATTGCAGCTCACTGCCGGCCGGATCAGTAAAAAAGACCATCGCTCTGTGTTACCGAGGCGGCCCACTGGCATAAACATGAATGCGCCAATCGTCAATCGCCTTACCACTTACGCGACGTCCAATGGCCGCCTCGGTAACTGTCCGCACCCGATAATTTCGCATATGCGACCAACTATTCTGCTCACCGGCCTCCTCATCTCGCTCCTGACCGGCCTGCTGATCAGCGCGCCAGTGCAGGCACAGCTTGCGGGCACCGCCCAGGCCTACGAAGCGCGCGTCCCGGTGGCCGATGAATCCGATGCCGCGCGCGGCCCGGCGTTGCGCGAGGCGCTGAGTGCCGTCGTCGCAAGGATCAGTGGCGACGGCGCGCCGATGCAGGCCGGCAGCCTGCTCGATCAGGCCAGCGCGCTGGTGCAGCGCTTCGGCTACCAGAAGGAACCCGACAACAGCCTCGTGCTCGTCGCCGCATTTGATGGCAATTCGCTGGAACGCCGGCTCAAGGCGATGGGTCTGCCGGTCTGGGGCGTATTCGCGGCGAACGTCGAAGACGTGCAGATGCAGGTCAGCGACATCCGCTCCAGTGCCGACTATCTGCAGTTGATGGCAACGATCCGGGGCCTGCCAAACGTGCGCGAAGTCCAGGCCGTGCGCGCAAGCGGTGACGTGCTCGAACTGCGTATTCGCGCCGAAGGCGGCGCCGGCCGGCTCAGTGGCGCTCTGATGAGCAATGGCCGTCTCGCCCGTGACACGGCCGGCGTTGCAGAGCTCTCATACCGCCTGATCGGTAGCGCGCCATGAACCTGGCACGCCAGCAATGGGGTTGGTATGCCGCCGGTATCGCGCTGCTCGCGCTGCTTTGGCTGTTTGCGCCGATCCTGACTCCATTCGTGATCGGCGCCGGTCTGGCCTACATCGGCGACCCGCTGGTGGATCGCCTGCAGCGTTGGGGCCTCTCGCGCACGGTCGGCGTCATCGTCGTCTTTGTCGTTCTGACGCTGATCGGGCTGCTGGCGCTCCTGCTCGTCGTGCCCATGCTCTACCAGCAGACTGCCGCACTGATCGCCAACATTCCCGATCTGCTCGAATGGATCCAGAACACGGCGTTGCCGCGACTTGGCATCTCCCTGCCGGCAGACGTCCATCTCGACGCCAAGGGTCTCAAGGCGATCGTCGCTGAGCACTGGTCCAGCTCGGGTGACTTCGTGCGCGTGGTGTGGGCCAACCTTTCGAAATCAGGTGCCGTGTTTGCAACGGTCGCGGCCAATCTGCTGCTGATCCCGGTCGTGAGCTTCTATCTGCTGCGCGACTGGGACAATCTCGTTGCCTGGATCGGCAAAATGATTCCGCCGCGGCATCAGCCACTGGTGCAGTCGCTGGCGCGCGAGACCGATGAAGTCCTCGGCTCCTTCCTGCGTGGTCAGCTGTCGGTGATGCTGGCCTTGACCGTGCTCTATAGCGTCGGCCTCGCGTTTGCCGGCCTCAAGCTCGCGCTGGTGATCGGCTTCGTCGCCGGCATGCTGAGCTTCGTGCCCTATCTTGGCTTTGCCGTGGGCTTCATCGCTGCGGCGCTCGCCATGGTCGCTCAGGAACAGTCGCTGCTGCCGCTGGTCTGGGTTGCGCTGGTATTCGGCATCGGCCAGGTGCTTGAAAGCATGTGGCTGACACCGGTGCTGGTCGGCGACAAGATCGGCCTGCATCCGGTCGCAGTGATCTTTGCCTTGATGGCAGGCGGCCAGTTGTTCGGCTTCGTCGGCATCCTCATCGCCCTGCCCGGCTCGGCGGTGATTGCCGTACTGCTGCGTCATTTCAAACAGGAATGGTTGAAGAGTCCGCTGTACAGCGTCGGCGCACCGCCGCCGCCAGCAGCTGAGCCAGCAGCTGAGCCAGCGCCTGCGCCCAGCGACACTTCGCCACCACCGGCATGAAGGGTGCGCAGTTGCCGCTCGCCGTGCAGTTGCGCGACACGGCGAGCTTCGCGAGCTATTTCGCCGGCAGCAATGCCGAGGCTGTTGCCGCCCTGCGCGAACTGAATCAACCCTTGCTGCTGTGCGGACCTGCCGGCAGCGGCCGCACGCATCTGCTGCAGTCGGCCTGCCGCGAGTTCGGCGGCGCGTATCTGCCGCTGGGCGAACTGCTGCCGCACGGCCCGGAAATGCTCGATGGCTACAGCGGCGTCGGCGCGGTGTGGATCGATGACATCGACAGCGTCTGCGAACAACCGGACTGGTGTGTCGCCCTGCTGCGTCTGCTCGACCAGTTGCGCAGCGATGGCCGTCGCGTCGCGCTGACCGCCAACACCACGCCGGAACATCTGAAGGTCGCGCGGCCCGATCTGCGTACGCGCCTGAGCCAGTGCCTGGTGCTGGGCCTGAAACCACTGGATGACGCGCAACGCGCCGAACTGCTGCGCCTGCGCGCCGGTCAACGCGGCCTGACGATTCCGGATGACGTGTTGCGCTGGCTGCTCAACACCCAGGCCCGTGACACCGGCAGCCTGCTCGAAGCACTCGACACGCTCGATCGTGCGTCGCTGACTGCCAAGCGGCGTGTGACCCTGCCGCTGGCGCAATCAGCACTCGGGAAACTCGAGAAAACGTAGCACGCGAAGACCGGCGGCGCGGCGCCGGAGCACAGCAGGCGCAGTGGTTTTTAGTGCTTCCGCTCTCGGTTCAAGAGACGGACGTACAAACCCGCTGCCATGAACTCGATCGCCGCAAGCGCGGCGACGCCGAACGCAGTGCCTTTTGTATCCGGCGCATACCAGCCTTCGGCCAGCCATAGCGCGCAGTAGATCGCGACCAGCATGCAGGTCCACTGGAAGGTGTAGCGCTTCCGCTTGAACAGGCCCGGCAATGCAGGCAGCAGGATCACAGCCGCAACGCCGCTCAGCACACTGCCCTGCGTCGCCAGCAGCATCAGCACCGCAATCAAGGCCAGGTGCGAGGCAACCGCGATGATCCACGCGTAGTCGCTGAGTGGACGTTTCAGTTCTGCCGTATCGCTCATGCGCGCAACTTCAGTGCAATCTCGGCAACGCGCTGGCCCAGCGCCTCGCACAACGCGGCTTCCTCACGACTCAGCTGTTGCGCCTGCGCGCCCGTGCCGGCGAGATGGCTCGCGCCGTACGGCGTGCCCCCGCTGCGCGTCGACGACAGTTCCGGCAAGGTGTACGGCAGACCGACGATCAGCATGCCGTGGTGAAACAGCGGCAGCATCATCGACGTCAGCGTGGTTTCCTGACCACCGTGCATCGAACTCGTCGAGGTGAACACACCCGCCGGTTTGCCGCTGAGCGCGCCGGACATCCACAGCGCCGAAGTGCCGTCGAGAAAATACTTCAGCGGCGCGGCCATGTTGCCGAAGCGCGTCGGACTGCCCATCACCAGACCCGCGCATTCACGCAGGTCATCCACCGTGGCGAACGGCGGGCCATCGGCAGGAATGTCCGGGCCGTGATCTGCAGGGTCTGCACTGACTGCCGGCACCGTGCGCAGGCGCGCACTCGCGCCGCGCACCGACTCGACGCCACGCGCAACGCGGCGCGCCATCTGCGCGACCGAGCCGTGGCGCGAGTAATAGAGAACGAGGATATCGACGGAAACAGCACTCATCGGGTCAGACCGGAACGAATCGGAGCGGTATTCTAGCCGCCCGCCTGCGACCGTCGTCTTGCTGCCGCCCGTCTTGGCACGAACGGTCAGCCGAGGGCTTCCTTCGTACTAGAAAACAGGCAACCAATAGCGCCAAAACGGTCTTCGTCTCAGCGATCGCCATGGCGTTAACAGGCCCTTAAAGAAGCGTCTGCACAGAAGATCACCTCCGCTCCAAAAAGAACCACGGCCTCTCTAGTCGTCATCACCACATTGGGTCGCAAAAACTTCAGCATCCTTTATCGACCATTCGCTCATGGGCTTCTCTGCCATGTTCTTGCACCAACGCTTGCTTCCCTCCGAAGAGCAGCTGCTCACCAAACCCACAAAGAGCACTGCTAGAGGCACTTTCTTCAAAGCCAGACCATCTCAGCGTGAGAAATTGGGAGCGCCCCACATTTTCTACTTCTGAAACAATTGATGGCGCAGCGCGTCAACGAAGGCCTGAGCCAGCGGCCGCTGCCAAGGAAATCCTTTGGCTGCATTCAAGTCGGTTCCGGCCGTATTGACCACAACCGTGGGCATGCCCCATAGCAGGATCACTGCCAAGCTTATCAGCAGGACGCCCACCAGCATCGCAAGCGCGCTTTCGGAAGCCAGAGTTCCGAGGCCGATCAACAGCAATACGATCGCCGCAAGAATGCTTCTATTGATATCCAGCCTGACCGAAGTCACGTGCTGAAGCGGAATATCCTCGCGAGATCCGCCGCTAAACAGTCCTTTGGAACGAAAAAATATGACGCGCTTGCTCGTGACGGTGCCAAACGGATTTTCAACAAACGTCTGCTCTTGATTCTGACTAACGGAGTCATTCATAAAAATCTCCAACTTGGGAGCCTGATCACGCACTCGTGGTCCGAAATAAAGTCCACACGACCGCCTTCGATGGGCGGTCGTGTGAAATCACAGCAGCGGACTATTGCCCCACTTTCCGCGCCGCGGGCGTAGATGCTTCACTGCACTTTCAGCGTTCCCCCGGTACCCAGACCGCCCTCGACTTCCTGCGCCTTGTAATTCTTCAGCGCGACGACCATGCCGTTATAGGCATCGATGAACGCCGCCACTGTCGCCTTGCCTTCGGGTGTGTTGGAGTAGCCACTTAACGCGCCGGACTTGCCGCCACCGAATGCGGACATTGCGGCACCGTAGTTGGTCGCCGTCGAACTCCCCTGCGCAGCAGAGATCTGGACTGCGGACCGGATGTCGAACAGGCTCAAGGTCACGACCGAGGCCTTAGTCTGCAAATTGCCGGCAACCCGACTGAACGCACCGCCGAGGGAGCCTGGAAGAAAACCGGCTACCGTTCCGGCGAC
>CAZDPA010000084.1:0-639 GCA_964507195.1 uncultured Salinisphaerales bacterium
GAAGGCCAGAACGTCACGCACCAGCAGAAGAAGATGGGCGAGGAAGCACTGAAGGCCTTCCGCGACCGCTTCCAGCTGCCGATCTCCGATGACCAGATCGCGAGTACGCCGTTCTACCGTCCGGCCGAGGATTCGCCGGAAATACAGTACCTGAAGGCGCGCCGTGTCGAGCTTGGCGGCTCGCTGCCGGCGCGCAAGCCGAACCTGACGCCGCTGCAGATTCCGGAACTCGCAGTGTTCGACAAGATCACTGCCGGCAGCGGCGAGCGCGAGATCAGCACGACCATGGCCTTCGTGCAGATGCTGCAGACCCTGTGCCGCGACAAGAACATCGGCAAGCGCATCGTGCCGATCGTGCCGGACGAGGCGCGCACCTTCGGCATGGAAGGCATGTTCCGCTCGCTCGGCATCTATTCCATCGTCGGCCAGAAGTACAACCCGGAAGACGCCGAACAGCTCGCGTTCTACAAGGAAGACATCAAGGGCCAGATTCTCGAAGAGGGCATCACCGAGGCCGGTGCGATGTCGTCGTGGATCGCCGCGGCGACCAGCTACGCCAATCACGGCGAGGCGCTGCTGCCGTTCTACATCTTCTATTCGATGTTCGGCTTCCAGCGCGTTGCCGACCTGTGCTGGGCC
>CAZDPA010000084.1:649-16823 GCA_964507195.1 uncultured Salinisphaerales bacterium
GACATGCGTTCGCGCGGCTTCCTGCTCGGCGCGACCGCCGGCCGCACGACGCTCAACGGCGAAGGCCTGCAGCACGAGGACGGCCACTCGCATGTGTTCAGCGCGGTGATGCCGAACTGCCGCAGCTACGATCCGGCCTATGCCTATGAACTGGCCGTCATCGTCCAGCACGGCATGAAGGAGATGTACGTCGACCAGCAGGACGTCTACTACTACCTGTCACTGTACAACGAGAACTACAACCATCCGGCGATGCCGCCGGGCGTCGAGAGCGGCATCATCAAGGGCATGTACCTGCTGCGCTCGGAGGACAAGGCAGCGAAGGCGCATGTGCAACTGCTCGGCTGCGGCAGCATCCTGCGCGAAGTGATCGCCGCAGCGGATCTGCTCAAGGAAGAATGGGGCGTCACCAGCGATGTCTGGAGCGTGCCGAGCTTCACCGAGCTTGCGCGCGATGGCCGCGAGGTCGAACGCTGGAACCTGCTGCATCCGCAGGACAAGCCGCGCAAGTCGTATCTGCAGGAATGCCTCGGCGGCATGACCGGTCCGGCGATCGCGTCGAGCGACTGGATCCGCGCCTATCCGGATCAGATCCGGCCGTACATGCCCAGAGCCGGTGCCGATGGCGCCGGCGCGCCGATGCCGTACCACGTGCTCGGCACCGATGGCTTCGGCCGCTCGGACAATCGTCCGGCGCTGCGCGACTTCTTCGAGATCGATCGGCGCTGGATCGTCGTCAAGGCGCTCAAGGCGCTCGCCGAGCAGAAGCTGGTAGCCACCGAAAAGGTTGATCAGGCGATCAAGATCTACGGCATCAAGCCGAACCGCCCCGCACCCTGGACGGTATAGACCATGGCAAACACGATTGAGGTCAAAGTCCCCGACATCGGCAACTACGACGGCGTGCCGGTCATCGACATCCTCGTCACCGAGGGGGAAAGCGTCGAGAAGGATCAGCCGCTGCTGGTGCTCGAATCCGACAAGGCGACGATGGAAGTGCCAGCGCCGGCGGCCGGCGTGATCCGCTCCATCAAGGCCAGGCTCGGCGACAAGATGTCCGAAGGGCAGGTGATCTGTCTGTTGGAAACTGCAGACGCCGCCGAGAAGCCGGCTGCTCCCGCGCCCAAACCGGCAGCCGAGAAGAAGTCCGCTCCGGCAAAAGCGGCAGCTGCAACAGAAGCAGCGCCGCCTGTGCCCACGGCGAAATCCAGCGCAGACACAACCACGCGCATCGAAGTCCGCGTGCCGGACATCGGCAACTACAGCGGCATCCCGGTCATCGACGTGCTCGTCGCCAATGGCGACAGCGTCGACAAGGAACAGCCCTTGGTCGTGCTCGAATCCGACAAGGCGACGATGGAAGTGCCCGCGCCCGCAGCGGGCAGGATCGATGGCCTCGCACTCAAGGTCGGCGACAAGGTTTCGCAAGGCGATCTGGTCAGCTTCCTGATCGGTGCCGCGGGAGCCGCTGCGCCTGCGGCTCAAGCCGCACCAGTGAAACCTGCTGAAGTCGAACTCGATGCGGCCAAGCCGGTGACTCCGGCAGCGAAACCCGTCGAAGCAGCGACACCCGCAGCCGCGCCGAAGGAATCCGGCGCCATACCGTACGCCGGCCCGGCGACACGCCAGTACGCGCGCAAGCTCGGCGTTGACCTGGCGCAGGTCAAGGGCAGCGGTCCACGCGGTCGCATCGTCATCGAGGACGTGCAGGCCTTCGTCAAGCAACGCCTGTCGGCCGGGCCTGCCACCGCATCCGCCGCCGCGGTCACTGGCGGCAGCGGCATTCCGCCGATACCCGCCATCGATTTCTCGAAGTTCGGTCCGGTCGAGAACAAGCCGCTCGCGCGCATCCGCAAGCTGTCGGCGCAGTTCCTCCACCGCAGCTGGGTCAACGTGCCGCATGTCACGCAGACCGATGAAGCGGATATCACGACGCTCGAAGAATTCCGCAAATCGATGTCCGCCGAGTTGGTCGCCGGCGGCGGGCCGAAGCTGACGCTGCTGCCGTTCATCGTCAAGGCGGTGGCGCTGGCGATGAAGCGGTATCCGGAGTTCAATTCCTCGCTTGCGCCGGACGGCGAGAGCCTGATCATGAAGGGCTACTGCAACATCGGCTTTGCTGCCGATACGCCCAATGGCCTCGTCGTGCCGGTGATCAAGGATGTCTGGAGCAAGGGCATTGCCCAGCTCGCAGAAGAGAGTGCGGCGCTCGCGAAGACCGCGCGCGACGGCAAGCTCAAGCCGGACCAGATGCAGGGCGGCTGCTTCTCGATCTCCAGCCTCGGCGGCATCGGCGGCAGTCACTTCACGCCGGTCGTCAACGCACCGGAAGTCGCGATTCTCGGCGTGTCGAAGGCGCTGATGAAACCGGTGTGGGACGGGGTGCAGTTCCAGCCGCGTTTGATGTGTCCGCTGTCGCTGTCTTACGATCATCGCGTGATCGACGGCGCCTATGCCGCGCGTTTCACGGTGCACCTGGTCGAGCTGATTGGAGATATCCGCCGACTGACGCTCTGACCGGTAGCCGACGTATCATTCGATGACTCGAAGAGGGATCGATATGCCTGCGAAGAAGACCGTTGCGCCTGCCAAGAAGCCTGCGGCCAGGAAGGTGGCCAAAACCACGAAGTCTGCGGTACCTGCAAAGTCGAAAGCCAAGGCCAGCAAGCCCACAGCGAAGCCGGCGCCCAAGCTTGCAGTGAAGCCGGCCGCCAAGGCAGCCCCCAAAGCCGCACAGCCTGCCAAGACAAAAGTGGCCGCCGCCCCGGCACCAAAGGCCGCTGTCGCGCCGAAGCCGGTTGCGAAGCCCGCGGAGAGGGCCGTACCCGCTGCGGCGCCGAAGCCGGTAGCACCCGTGAAGCCCGCCACGAAGCCTGAACCTGTTGCTGCCGCTGTTGCGAATGCGGTTGCGCCTGCGATGAAGCCTGTCGCAACGGTGGAGGCCAGGCCGGTCGTCGCACCGAAACCGCCCGCATCCACAGCGCCGGAGCCCGAGAAGAAGAGCGTGATCAAACTGCCGGCGCAGAAGCCGCAGCCCTGGTCGTTCGGCGGTCGCGGCCCACGCTTCGGCTCGGGCGGCGATGCCAAGGCACGCCCGGATGCGGAGCGTCTCGCCGGAAAGTCGCGCAAGGTGCATTGAACCCGGTTTGGCAAACGGTATTCATGCTGCGCCGGCCTGCCGATCTACTAGGGCCTGTTAACGCCATGGCGGTCGCAGAGACGGACGTATGGTTTGCTCGCGAGATAACTCCTTTGGTATGCGGTGAAGCGATAAAGAAGGGAGCCCCGAGACTTCGTCCGTCGCGGGGCGATTGCTACGCCGTCGCCGGCGCGATCCTTCCGAAGTTGCCGCTGTTGAAGTCCTCGATCGCCTCGGCAATCTCGGCCTCGGTATTCATCACGAAAGGGCCATAGCCGCGGATCGGTTCGTTCAGCGGTTCGCCGCTGAGCAGCAGTAGCGAAACGTCGTTGTTGGCTTCCAGCGTCACGTCGGCGCCTTCGCGGTCGAGCACGATCAGCTGACCTTCACGGGCGATCTCCGCACCGTTGATCTCGACCGTGCCGCGCAACACCACCAGCGCCAGCGTGCGGTCGACGCCCACCGGGAGGCGTACGGTGCCGCGGGCGTTCAGCCTTATGTCCCAGACGTCGAGCGGGCTGAATGTCCGCGCCGGACCTTGGCGATCCCCGTACTCGCCAGCGATCACGCGGACGTGACCGGCGCCATCGGGCAGTTCCACGTCGGGAATGTTCCGGTTCAACAGCGTCTGGTAGCCAGGTGCGGCCATCTTGTCCTTGGCCGGCAGGTTGACCCAGAGTTGCACCATCTCCAGCGTGCCGCCGCTCTTCGCGAAGGCATCCGAATGGAATTCCTCATGCAGGATTCCTGCGCCTGCTGTCATCCACTGCACGTCGCCGGGACCAATGCGTCCGCCGGCACCGGTGGAGTCGCGATGCTCCAGCTCGCCCTGATAGACGATGGTTACGGTCTCGAAACCGCGATGCGGATGCTCACCGACGCCACGGCGGTGTGCAGTCGGCGTGAAGGGCGCCGGGCCGGCGTAGTCGAGCAGAAGGAACGGGCTCAGCTGTTCGCCGTGGTTCTGGTAGGAGAACAGCGAGCGCACCGGGAAACCGTCGCCAACCCAGTGCCGGCCGGGAGTGGAATAGACGCCAAGGATCTTCTTCATGACCTTCTCCGGTTCGGGGCCTCGGAGAGGCCCTTTCAATAGCGGATAAGATAGATTCGGGACGATGGCGTCGATAGATAGCAGTTTCTATACTCAGCGTTCCATTAATAGGACGTTGAATGATCATGCAGGACCTGAACGATCTCTATTACTACGCACAGGTGGTCGAGCACGGTGGCTTCGCGCCGGCGGGTCGAGCACTCCGGCAGCCCAAATCCAAGCTCAGCCGGCGCATTGCGATGCTGGAGGATCGGCTGGGTGTGCGCCTGATCCAGCGGTCCTCGCGGCGCTTCTCGGTTACCGAGATTGGCCAGATTTACTACACCCACTGCCGGGCGATGCTGGTGGAGGCAGACGCGGCACAGGACGCCGTGGAGATGACGCGCACTGAGCCCTGTGGCGTCATCCGGCTCGCTTGTCCCGTTGCACTGCTGCACGCGCGCGTCGGCGCGATGCTTGCCGACTTCATGGCAGCGAATCCCCGCGTCGGGGTTCACCTGGAAGCCACCAACCGTCGCGTCGATGTGATCGCCGAAGGATTCGACGTCGCCATTCGCGTGCGCTATCCACCGCTGGAAGACAGCGAGCTGGTGCTGAAGGTGCTGGCGCAGCGCAGCCAATGCCTGGTGGCCAGCCCGGGGCTACTTCAGCGTCTGGGCCCGGTGACGGTGCCCTCGGAACTACATCGCCTGCCTACCCTGGATCTGGGCCCTGCGCGGTCCAGCCACGCTTGGCGCCTGATCGGCCCCGACGACGCCGAAGCCGCGATCCACCATCACCCCCGGCTTGTGACCGACGACATGGTGGCGCTTCGTACCGCGGCGATTGCCGGCGTCGGCATCGTGCAACTGCCGACGCTGGTGGTGATCGACGAAATCAAGGCTGGGCGGCTGGCACAGGTGCTGCACGGCTGGGCACCGAAGCAGCACATCATCCATGCGGTGTATCCATCCAAGCGCGGACTCCTGCCTGCGGTTCGCGCCCTGCTGGATTTCCTCGCGCTGCGTTTCGACGCGCTGCATGAGGACTGAACGCAGGCTGCAGCACAGTACATCGCATCCAGCGCGGATGAGTTCAGCCGGGATGGTGGCGGCGCGGCCATTCAGGCTCCGGTGACAACGCCGGCTTCTCAATCGGGAATTTGCACGGCGTCACTCACACGTCGTAATCGAGCTCGACTTTTTCGCTGGTTGGTCTCGACTGGCAGGTGAGGACGTAACCCGCCGACAGTTCGTCCGCATCGAGCGCAAAGTTCTGATCCATCTCCACAGAGCCACTGCACAGCTTGGCACGGCAGGTTCCGCACGCGCCGCCCAGGCAGGCGTACGGAATGTCATTGCGCAGACGCATCGCCGCGTCGAGCACGGTGTCGCCACCTTGGGTGAGATCAAAGTCCGTGGTCTTGCCGCCAGCCTTGATGCGGATTGCCGATATCGCGCCGCCTGTCACTGGAGCCGAAGCACCGGGCTTGCGTGTCGGAGCGGCGATGAACAGTTCGTGGTGAATGTGCGCATCGGCCACGCCATTGGCGCGTAGCTGCTTTTGCAGGTCCTCGATCAGCCTCTGTGGGCCGCACAGGAACCATTCGTGCACCGCGTCCGCCCGCATGAAGCTCTGCATCAGGCGCTGCAGTTTGTCGCGATCGATCCGGCCAGCCAGCATTTCGCGATCGAGCTTTCCGTAGAACGGCTCGCGTTCCAGGCTGCCGTTCAGGTCGGGATCATCGGGCTGCGCTTCGGACAGAAAGTGCAGCACCTGGAATCGCTCCGGATGCTTTTCCTTGATTGCCTGAATCTCGTCGCGAAACATGATGGTTTCGACGCTGCGATTGCCAAACAGCAACACGAACTTGCTTTCCTGCTCGACCTCCAGCGTCGTCTGAATAATCGAGAGCATCGGGGTGATCCCGCTGCCGATAGCGATTGCGGCGTAGTACCTGGCCTGGCGCGCGTCCAGCGGTGTGTAGAAGCGACCGCTTGGCGGCATCACGTCCAGAATGTCGCCGGCCTTCAGTTTCTCCAGCGCGTACGTGGAGAAGATGCCACCGGCGATGCGACGCACGCCGATGCGCAGTCGCTGCGAGGACACGGGCGAACAGATTGAATAGTTACGACGAATCTCACCGTCGCCGAGTTGTGTGCTGCGCAACGTGATGTGCTGTCCTTGGGTGTAGCGAAATGTCTCGCGCAGGGAGGGTGACACCGCGAACGTGATGCAGACGCTTTCGGCAGTGAGCGGAACAACGCTCTCCACCGTCAGTGGATGGAAACGCGAGCGGGAGCTGGCGTCGTTCGCTGTCGGCGCGGAAGCGACGGGCAGCGTCACCATGGGACGACGCTCCAGATACTGATCGCGCGTCAGATTGCGCCCCCTCCAGGTAGACACTGCCGCGTCTCGCGCCATGTATGCGCCCTCATTGCGCCGCCATGCACGAATGTAGGCATAGAACGGAATCGACGGGTGGAGGTGATGCACCAGATGGTAGTTCTGCGACAGCATCAGCGGCGTGAGTGCCCATTCCATGCCGACGCGGTTGCGCGTCGCTCGGAATCGGTTGGCGCGCGCGGTGTCAGTCAATCCGTGGTGCGGCAGGTAATCGAACCACCAGGCCAGCACGCTCAGCGCGATGCGCTGTGGAATCAGATACAGCACCAGCGCCTCAACGGCATACCCGCTGCTGAAAGCCCAGATCAGGGTGCCGATGACGGCGATAAACATGACCAGGGTTTCGACGACTTCCGCCAACGGTCTTTGCCGGATGCGCCTTAGCCAGAACACCGCGTAGTACAGATCGATCGTCGCCCAGCGCAGCAGGTGCTGCCAGCCGGGACCGCTGCTGCACCAGCGATCCGGATCGGACCCATCCTCTTCGTTGGTGTTGCGATGATGCTCGATGTGAATGAATCGGAAGAACGCGAAGGCGCCGTAGCCGACGATAAACAGCATTGACAGGCGTCCGAACACTTCATTGATTGCATCCGAACGCCCGATTGCGTGATGCGATGAATCATGAAGCACGGTGAACATCACAAACGCGACGATGGCGTTCAGCACGATGACCATCGGTGCCGGCAGTGCGCCGCTGAAATAGCCGACAAGGCTCATGGCAAGCAGCGCCAGCGCGCCGAAGAACAGACTCACCGTCGGCCAGGCAACCGTCGGCAGCAATTCACCGGGATCGGGCAGCCCCTTGTTTGCGCCTTTGCCGGTATGACTGCCGGGCGTTGCATTGAGCGCGGTCATCTTGGTTTTCTCCTCCATGCGGGGTATCACCAAGCTACGGATGCCACCGCAGACAAGGAATGGCAGAATGACCCAGGAATTTGGCATTTGAGGACAGATGGCTAGGCCCCCGTGGGATCACGCCCGGAGTGCGGCAGGCGTCCGGATACTGGTGGACATCGGCCAGGAGCAAGGGCTCGTGGCAGCCGCGTGCCTGCGCGGGTCCGGGTTGTCGCAGACCGCGCTGAGTGATCCCGAGTGTGTGGTGCAAGCGCAACAGGAACTGCAGGTCGTACGCAATCTGCTGGCCACACTGGGCGCCGATTTTCCGCTGGCACTTGAGGCAGGCGCGCGCAGTCATCCCACGGCCTACGGCATCTGGGGATTCGCCTGGCTGTCGAGTGCAAGTGTGCGTGAAGCCATCGAGATCGGTCTGCGATATCTGACGCTGACGTCGATCTTCTGTCATGTGGTCCTGCGGCAGACCCCCGACACACTGGAGCTGGTTGGAGAGGACGAGGATTTGCCGGTCGACCTGCGTGGCTTTCTTATCGAACGCGACGCGGCTGCCGTTCGCTGCCTGATGCAGGATCTGCTGGGTGAGCCGCTGCAGCTCGCATTCGTTCAATTCAAGGCCCGGGCACCGGTATACCGTGACCGCGCGGCAGAGCTGTTCGGCGTCATGCCGATGTTCGCCCAGGAGCGCAACTGTGTGTCGGTCTACAACGCCACGCTCGATCGCAGGCTACCGCAGGCCAATCCGATGACGCTGCGAAGCTGCGAGCTGGAATGTCAGAAGTTGCTCGCGAGGCATCGGGCCCGGGACGGCTTCAGTGGACAGGTTCGCAATCAGTTGCTCAGGCAGCCCGGACAGATTCCAGATATGGCGCGGGTCGCCGTCTCGCTCAATCTCACACCGCGCAGCCTGCGCCGTCGCCTTGTTGATGAAGGAACAACATTCGATACCCTTCGCGACGAAGTCCGCGCCGCTATTGCCAGCGAGCTTCTGGCCCAGACGATGCTCAGCGTGGATCAGATTGCCGAGCGGCTCGGCTACTCGGAACTTTCATGCTTCTCGCGCGCATTCAAGCGATGGAGCGGCACATCTCCGCGCGGATTCCGGAAACGCGGATTTGACGCTCAGGCGCTTGCGGCCGCGAATCTGCCCCGAGGCGCGGGACGGCCTTCGACCTGATCTCAGGTCTGCGCAGGACATCCCCAGGAAGGAACGTCCGGGTGGCCGTCAGGTCATTGATGCGGTGGAGACGGCGCATCCACTGTGCCGTTCAGCGCAAAGCTGACTGTGTGCTGAAGCGGCGGAAGTTTTCAGCGCGCGCTGCGGGTGTTGTCGTCGCAGCGAGGTTGTTAAACTCGCTGCGCTATGAAATTCAAAGTGATTGTCCTCGCAGTTGCACTCATCTCCCCCGTTTTCGCTTTTGCCCAAGACAAGCAGCAGTACATCAGCGACGAGATCACGGTCACGGTCCGTGATGGACCCCGAAACGATGCAACCTATCTGGGCGTGCTCAAAAGCGGCGATCGCGTCACCGTGCTGGAATCCCTGGGCAGCGCCAGTTTTGCCAAGGTACGGACATCGACCGGCAAGGAAGGCTGGATCACCGCACGCTACCTGACCGACCGGCCGGCTGCGCGCGAAGGGCTGAACAGCATCCAGCGCGATCTCAAAACCGCACAGGCACGCATCGCCGAACTCGAAGGCAGCCTCAGCACCGCTCAGGGCAATCTCGCGCAAGCACGCCCTGCGCTGGAACTTGCGAAGGAAAACGATCAGCTGCGCACGCAGATCAGCGAGCTGCAGCGTACCGTGCAGGAAACCGAAGTCCGCTTCAACGAGCAGAAGGCGTCGCGCAAGACGATGGCTACCGGTGGCGTGCTGGTGGCAGCCGGCATCTTCCTGGGACTGCTGCTGCCGTGGATCGGCAGCTCGCGCAAGCGTCGTCGCCGGGGTGATTTCTAGTGGCCTGTAACAGAGGATTCGCTAGCGCCCGGCCGCGTCTCGCGCGCCGATGCAGCGTTGCTCGTCGTCGCCATAGCTGCGGCTATGACTCCTCCTCCCGCCTTGCCTCGACACACGATCCATCGGCCGTGCTTACTACCGTTTCCTCTGTTACAGGCCACTAGCCGGGGATAAACCATGCGTCGTGCTGCTGCGATACTTGTATCCGCTGTGGTCGTCGCCGCCGCCGCTGGCGCGTGGTTCCTCGCAGTGCGGCCCGCTGCGGATCTGCGCTGGGCACGGACGCACACGCTGGCAGCGACCGGGATCAACGAGCCTGCCGAGCTGACCGCGCGCTGGTACGGCACCACCGCCGTGCTGCTGCAGGCCGGCGACGAGGCGATCTTCATCGACCCGTTCTTCACGCGCCCGGAAGGGGTGTGGCCGATGTTGCGCAACGCACAGATCGCCCCGGATGAAAAGCGGATTGCCGACTGGCTCGCGCGTGCCGGCGTGACCGCGTTGCGCGGCGTGCTGGTGTCGCATTCGCACTTCGATCACGCGATGGATGCCGGCGTTGTCGCCCGACAAACCGGCGCACTGCTGGTCGGCTCGCAGAGCACGGCGAATATCGGTCTGGGCGCCGGCCTGCCGGCGGAGCGGATCATCGTCGCGACCGACACGCAATCCCTCGCTCAGCCGATCACCCTGGGTGCGTTTCGTGTGCGCTTCCTCGCCGGTGCGCACGCCGGTGCCACCGGCGGTGCGCCGACCGGCGACATCAGCGCGCCGCTGGTCCCGCCTGCACGCTATACGGATTATCGGCAGGGCGGCACGTATTCGATCGTCGTCGAACACGGCGCGGATACCGTGCTGTTTCATGGCAGCGCCGGTCATGTCGAAGACGCGCTCAAGGGCGTGCATGCCGATGTGGTATTTCTCGGTGCCGCGCTCGTCAGCGAGCCGGCTGAGTATCTGCAGCAGATCGTCGATGCCGTCGGCGCAAAGCAGGTCGTGCTGACCCACTGGGACGATTTCACGCGCTCGCTGGATCAACCGCTGCGGCCGATGCCGGTTGTCGTCAATCTCGCGGCATTCGGTGAAGTGCTGGCGATGCGCACCGATCTTGACGCTGGGGTTGCGCCACTGGGCCTGGCGATCAAGCTCAGCGCGAATACCGGTGCGGGCACACCGCTACCGTAGCACCGCGGCGAACGGACTCGGCGCTGCGGCCAGCGACAGGCCGGAGGAAAAACCGACGCGGCTTTCGATGAAGCCCAGCAGCCGGCGTCGCTCCCATGGCAGGCGATGACCGGCAAACAGCTCCGCTCTGGAGACCTCACGCAATTCGGACAGCAGGCTGACCGCCAGTTCCTCAGGCCGGATCGCTCCGCAGGCATGCAGTTCAGCTTCGAGCATGCGCGTGAAGATCTGCGACAGCGCATCCAGATGCGCCTGGGTCTGGGTCTGCTCGGCAACTTCGAGCATGCGCAGGCGTTCTTCCCGGCGGCGGAAGCAGGCTTCCCAGAACGCTTCGATGGCGACGAACAATCGGCGCGGACCCGCCTGCAGACCCGTCATCGCGTCAGTGATGCTGTCGACCAGATCGCGCAAGTACTGCATGTACTCGCCGCGCAGCTGGTGTGCTTCGGAAAGATTCGGGTCGGCGGGATCCTGCGTCATGGTGACAGCATGGACCAAAGCCCTGTCGGCGCGCTTCCCCCGAAATAGGGGGTTTTGTGCGCTATTGCCCACATTGGATGCCGCAAATCGACGACAGCGTCGCTTTGCGGCAAAGAACGGCGGGCTTCAGCTCTCGGTGCCGGCCTTTCGCAGAATCTGCTCCACCGCATCCTGCGCAATCGGGTGATAGCCCGGTTTGGCTTCGCGGAAGATCTGAGCTGCGAGTTCGCGGTCTTCGGGATGCCTGACCAGTTCACGATAGGTCGGTGTGATCAGCAACATGCGGCCGATCGTCAGCAGATGCTTGCGCATCGCCGCATACGCTGGTTGATAGCGATGCTGCGCAACCAGGCGGAACCAGCGTGCGGCCACCGCGGCGTTGGTCGTCGTCGAAAGATCAAACGCGCGGTCGAGTTCGGCCATCTTCGCCGCGCTCAACGTCGCCGGCATGTTGTCGAGGAAGTACCGCCACTGATGCGGCGACCATCCTGTCGTCTGCAGCTCCGCAGCTTTGGCGGTGCCGGCAAGCCAAGCGCTGCGCTGCACATCAACCTGCGCAAACGCACCCGATTGCGGCCACAGCGTATCTTCCGGCATCTGCGGCGAACTCATCCACGCAGTGATCTCTTCCTGACTCACGACATCAGGAAAGTGCTGCAGCAGATGCCTGTCGAGATACGCAAGGAACAAGGGCGTGGTCACGCTCCCGAACGCATGGCGGCTGAACCAGCCGCGCAGAAAAGCATCGAATCGCTCGCGGCCGAACTTCGATTCGAGCCAGGCGAGAAACAGCGCGCCGCGTTCGTACGGCACATCGGACACGCCATCGTCGGGATCGCGCCCCCGCAGATCGGGCATCAGGGTCTTGTCGTCATCGCGCTCGAGGCGCGTCAGCGTGTCCTTCAGATCGTTCGCACCCAGCGCCCGTTCCTGGTTGCCACGGTCTGCGCCATAGACCTCTTCCATGATGCGATAGGTCAGATGGTTGGTGAACCCTTCGTTGAGCCAGAAATCGTTCCAGCTCGCATTCGTCACCAGATTGCCGGACCAGGAATGCGCGAGTTCATGCGCAACCAGTGACACCAGCGACTTGTCGCCGGCGATGACCGTCGGCGTGGCAAAAGTCAGGCGCGGATTCTCCATGCCGCCGTAAGGGAAAGCCGGCGGCAGAATCAGGATGTCGTAACGACCCCAGCGATACGCGCCGAAGATTGCCTCGCTGCGCTGCATCATCTGCTCGGTGTCTTCGAACTCCCTGGCGGCACGCTCGACCACCGAAGGCTCGGCGAAGATGCCGGTGCGCTCGCTCATTGCCTTGAAGCGCAGATCGCCCACCGCGAGCGCAATCAGGTAGGACGGAATCGGCTGCGGCATGTGGAATTCGTAGTCGCCGTTGCGCGGTGACTCGAGATCGAATTCCGCGCTCATCACCGCGACCAGCGCCGGCGGCGTGTGGATGCGCGCTTCGTAGGTCGCACGGATCTGCGGACTGTCCTGCAGCGGAATCCAGCTGCGTGCGTGAATCGCCTGCGACTGCGTGAACAGGAACGGATGCCTGCGATCGCTGGTCTGCGCCGGCGTCAGCCACTGCAGGCCGGAGGCCTTCGGGCTCGTCGCGTAGCGCACACGCACCCGATCGGCCTTGGCCGGCATGGCGATGCGCAGCGCGCTGCCGAGCACCGGGTCCGCCTTGTCGACGCTGAACGCTGTCGGCACGAAGGCCTGGTCGCCGACTGCAGCCGCAACACCGCGAATGTCGAGATCGCGCGTATCGAGGATCAGCGTCGTCGCATCCGGGTCGAGGCTCTTGAGCTGCAACTCGACCGCACCCGCCAGCGTGCGCTGGTTGAAATCCACCCGCAGATCGAGCGCGATGTGGCGGGTCTGGAACGCTGCGGTGTTCGCGTACGAGTGTGCGTCTTCGACCACCCCGACCCGCATGGAAACTGGGCGGCGTGCCGGGTCAACGGCGGCGCAGGCGCCGAGCAGCAGAACCATCGCAGTCGTCAGAATGGTGCGGATCATCATCAGCGTCCCCAGGGCAAGAGTGCCGATGGTACTCAAAAGCCGGGTTCGATTTTCCGTGGCATCGGCGCCTGGATCGGTCCATGATGTGGCACCTCGCCATTCCGGAGATGTACATGCCCATCCACAACCGTCGCGCCGCGCTCGGGCTTGCGCTGATTGTCGCCGCCAGCACAACGCTCGGCGCCTGCCAGGGAGGCTCGCCGATGCCCGCACCAGAGGCCACGCCGGTGGCCGGATTCGTGACCGATGTCCCGGCCTTCGAGCAATTCGTCGCAACGCAGCCGACGCCGGTCGCCTTCAAGCTGAAGTATCCGGACGTTACCCTGATTCTGCCGGGGCAGATGGCAACCAAGGAGCTGCGCGGCAACAACAGCCGCTACTTCGCGACGCTGGATGAGCAGGGCCGGATCACTGGCGGCAAGTTCCAGTAAGGCTGCTCCGTGACGCAAAAAGCCCGGCGATTGCCGGGCTTTTTGCTTGTTTGCCGCGTGTGATCCTGACCTTACTTCTTCTTGGTCGCCTCGATCTGGATGCGGATCTTGACCTCTTCGCTGGCACCGGTCGGCGAGTACTTGGAGATGCCGAACTCGCTGCGCTTGATCGTCGTCTCCGCATCGGCGCCGCAGTGCGGCTTCTTGAAGAACGGATGTTCAGCGCAGGCGAAGTGCGTGACCGTCAGCGTCACCGGCTTGGTCACGCCATGCAGGGTCAGGTCGCCTTCGACCGAAGCCAGCTTGTCACCATCGAAGATCAGATTGCTCGACTTGTAGGTGATCGTCGGGTACTTCGCGACGTCAAAGAAATCTTCCTTCTTCAAATGTTCATCGAGCTTGGGCACCGCAGTCTGCAGCGAGTTGGCGTTGATCGTGATGTCGACCGCGCCTGACTTGTTGGCGAGATCGAGTGTCACCGTGCCGGTGGTTTCAGTGAAACCGCCGGTGGTCGTCGAATAGCCCATGTGCAGGATGCTGAACTGCGGATGCACGTGCGAACCTTCGAGTTCGTAAACCTCGGGTGCAGCGTAGGCCACGAGGCTGGTGGCGAACAGGGTGGTAGCGGCGATGAGGCGTTTCATTGGGGGTTGCTCCGTTTCGTACTAGGGTTTGTTGATCAGGTGCAGGCGAAATTTCACCGGGACTGTGTTGGCGACCAGATCGCTGTCGTTCCACTCGCCACCGCCGATGCCGAAATCGGTGCGGTTCAGCTGCAGCGCACCGGCGACATTCAGTGAACCATCCCTGGCTTTGTCGATGGTCAATGGCACAGTCAGCGGGCGCGCCTTGCCGCGGATATTCAGCGTGCCGCTGGCTTCATAACGATTGCCGCCGAGCAGCTTGAGCTTGCTGCTCTCGAAGCTCGCCTTCGGAAATCCGGCCTGATTGAGCCAGGCTTCTTCAAGCGCAACGCCATCGGCGTCAACATCGCCGGTGCTCAGGCTCGCGATCTCGACATTGATCCGCGCCGATGCACCGTCGGGTTTTGCAGGGTCCAGTTCCACCGTGCCGTCGAAACGGGTGAACCGGCCGCTGACATCGACACCCATCTGCGTGACCTGGAACGTGATCTCGCTGGTCGCAGGATCAACGATGCGCGGTGCGGCCTGCACCGTTGTGCACAGCATCGCACCGAGCAATACCAACCGACTGCAACACAGAACATTCATTCCACTCTCCGAACTGAAAATGCAGGCAGCATGCGCTGCAGCACACCGTCACGATCAACGATCGCATGTTTGAGCGCCGCAGCAATGTGCAGCGCAATGGCCGCCAGCAGCATCTTGTTCAGCGTCCAGTGGACCTGCTCCAGAGCGGCACCCAGCGGCGGGTTCTTGCTCAGCAGGTCCGGAATCGGAAACACACCGAACAACACGGTCTGAAAACCCTTGGCCGAACTCATCAACCAGCCGGACAGCGGCACCAGGATGACCAGAAGATACAGCAGGCGATGCGTGATTTCCGACGCACGCCGCGCCCACCCCGGCATCGTCGCCGGCAGGGCTGGCGGTGGTACCCGCCAGCGCCAGACCAGACGCAGCAGCATCAGCGTGAAGATGCTGACGCCGATCCACTTGTGATACGAGAACAGCTTGAGCTTGGTCGGTGACATCCTGAGGTCGACCATGTAGAAGCCCAGCGTAAATATCCCCACCAGCAGCACCGCCGTCAGCCAGTGTGCGAGTTGTGCCGTCACGCCGTAACGCGCAAGCTCGCGGGGTGTCGCCGGCATCGGCTTGCTGTTCATGGTCACAAGGCAGTCTCGACGTGGGTTCGACACGCTAATCCGTCTGAGGTTCCGGTTCAATCCGTAGAGCGGCCATGCTCCCCCGAACGCATCTGCACTCGCCTGTTTTTTTCTGGTCATGCTTGCCTGGCCCCGTGCTTCTTCTGGGCCTCTGCGCCACACACCATGCCGAGGCCGCAATGCCCACAGCCGCGCTCCCTGCCGGAACGCCATCGACCCAGGACGCCCGAACCGAGATTTCAGCGCCACCGCTGGCGGATCTGCTCGCTGTCGATCAGGTCGCGGAACGGTATGTGCGACTGGTCCTCGCCGTCGGCGAACATGACGATGGTTATGTCGACGCCTACTACGGGCCGGGTCTGTGGCGCACGGAGATGCAGGCGGCGCAGATGTCGCTCGCGCAGATCGATGCCGATGCGCAGGCCGCCATCGCCCAGTTGCAGGCACTGCAGCTGCCGCAGGAACCGATGGTGCGGCTGCGCCAGCGCTTTCTCCAGCGCCAGCTCGAAGCCTTGAGGGTGCATGTGCGCAGGCTGCGCGGCGCGCAGCTGCGCTTCAATGACGAAGCACAGGCGCTGTACGACGTCTTGCCGCCCGCGCTCGATCGTGTGGCGTTGACCGATCAACTGAATAATCTTGAGACGCTGTTGCCGGCAGGCAAGGGGACTTTGTCGCAGCGCTACAACGACTACCTGCAGCGCTTCGCGATCCCCGCGGACCGGCTTGAATCCGTCATGCGCGTGACGATCGACGAAGCACGGCGGCGCACGGCCCGACGCATCAAGCTGCCGGAAGGCGAGCAGTTCGAGCTTGCATTGGTCAAGGACAAGCCCTGGAGTGCGTACAACTGGTA
>CAZDPA010000085.1:0-16804 GCA_964507195.1 uncultured Salinisphaerales bacterium
CTGCAGGTGGGTGAAGCCGGGCATCACCGTGTCGGCTTCGCGCTCGGCGAGATCCAGCAGGCCATCGCTGACGCGATCGATCATCACCAGCAGGTCGTCGATTGCATCGCGCACGTAGAGGCGCAGATCGGTCGCGACCTGGTCGTTGCGCGAGCGGCCCGTGTGCAGGCGCTTGCCGGCATCGCCGATGCGCTCGGTCAGGCGTGCCTCGATGTTCATGTGGACGTCTTCGAGCGTCGTGCTCCACTCGAACCTGCCGGCTTCGATATCGGTCTGGATCGCGTCCAGTCCTGACAGGATCGCCTCGGTGTCTGCCGCCGTCAGCACGCCGACCTTGCCGAGCATCCGCGCATGCGCCTTGCTGCCGGCAATGTCCTGGCGGTACAGGCGCGCGTCGAAGCTCACCGATTCGGAGAATTGCTCAACCAGTGCAGACGTGGATTCGGCGAAGCGACCGCCCCAGAGTTTCTGGTTGCCGGGTGCACGCGGTTTCTGGGACATGGCTTGGGACTTTGTAGGCGCAGGCAGGAAAGGTGCGAATTATATAGGTCCACCAGGCCCAGCCGGGCGCTGAGCGGCAGCTGGCGGGGGACAAGCTGCCTTGCTGGAACGGCCGCTGCTTGCGAAGCTAGCCACGGCCATTCAGAGGCCGGTCACCCGAAAATCGCCTCCTAAGTGCAACGCATCCGGCCACCCACGGCACCCGCGCATACGCTGATTCCCGACTTCTGCGGCGGGCGTGGCGTGCTGATGCTGGCGTTCATCATGGAACTCGTAGCGATCGTCTTTACCCTGGGCGGCGGCGCGCGCGGGCCGGCGGCACTGGAGCATCTGCTGCTGCTGTCGCTGTACCTGCAATGGATCAGTCTGTGCTCGGCGGCGGCGCTGTGTTCGGCGCGCAGCTGGCTCAAGGATGCCCGCCCTGGGGTCGTGTTCTTTGTCTGTTGGGCGATGATGGTGCTGATCGTTGGCGTGATCGCGTTCTCGGCGCATTACCTGAGCGGCTGGCTCAACTGGAGCTTCATGCTGCCGTCGGAGACACGCACCGCCTTCGTTGTGCGGCATACCTGCATCGCCGCGGTGGTTGCGATGCTGCTGCTGCGCTACTTCTGGGTGCGCAACCAGTGGGCGGCGCAGGTCCAGGCCGAGGGCGAGGCGCGCTACCAGGCGCTCAACGCGCGCATTCGCCCGCACTTCCTGTTCAATGCGCTCAACAGCCTCGCCGCGCTGATCCAGGTGCGACCGAACGACGCTGAGCTGATGGTCGAGGATCTCTCCGACCTGTTCCGTGCGAGTCTGGAGAGCCGCGGCCAGGTTGCGCCGCTGGTCGAGGAGATCGCGCTGTGCAATGCCTATCTGCGCATCGAGAAGCTGCGTCTTGGCGACAAGCTCAAGATCGAATGGGATATCCCGGAGGATCTGCTCGACTGGTCGGTGCCCAAGCTGGTCGCGCAGCCGGTCATCGAAAATGCCGTGCATCACGGTGTTTCGAGGCTGGCTGCCGGCGGCCTGATCCGGATTGCCGCGCGGCGGATCTTCGAGCGCCTGGTGATCGAGGTGTCCAACCCGATGGCTGACGGCGATGCGATTCCGAGCAAGGGCAACCGGGTTGCGATCGACAACATTGCCCAAAGACTGAACCTGATTTACGGTGACAGTGCGCGACTGGAAATGGGCCGCGATCTGCGCCTCGAAGGCGGTGTATTCCGGGTGCGTCTGGTACTGCCGCGGGCACCGCGCGGAGAAGTGCCGCAGAATTGAGGACGGATGCACCGCACTGGTGATCCGCCAGTGACGATAACGAGGGGAAGATCGATGCGCGTGGTCATAGTCGATGATGAACCGCTGGCCCGGGAACGCCTGCGCCGCCTGTTGCAGGAATTTCCTGGCTATGAGGTGGTGGGCGAAGCCGGCGATGGTGAGTCCGCGCTCGATGTTGTCGACGACGAAGAACCCGATCTGGTCCTGCTCGATATCCGCATGGGCGGCATGGACGGCCTGCAGGTCGCGCGTCAGCTGTCGGAAATGGACGTGCCGCCGGCGGTGATCTTCACGACGGCCTATGCCGAACATGCGCTGTCGGCCTTCGATGCCAGCGCGCAGGGCTATCTGCTCAAGCCGATCAAGCTCGAAAAGCTGCGCGACGCGCTGCAGCGCGTGCGCAAGCCGACGCGTGCGCACAAGGCCAAGCCGGTGGAAGCGGCGAGCGGATCGCCCAAGCGCGAGTTTGTGCTGGCGACGACGCGCGATGGCCTCGTCCGTGTGCCGGTACCGGACATTCTCTACTTCCTCGCCGACCACAAGTACACGACGGTCGGCCATCTGCACGGCGAAGTGCTGATCGAGGAATCGCTGAAGACCCTCGAAGCCGATCTCGTGCCGCTGTTCCTGCGCGTGCATCGCAAGGCCCTGGTCAACACCCGCTTCATCGCCGGCCTTGAGCGCGACCGGCATGGGGATCAGCACCACTGGCTCAAGCTCAAGCACGTCGCCGATCCGCTGCCGGTGTCGCGGCGCAGGCTGGCCGAGGTGCGCAGGTTCATGACCGATACCTGATCCGCGCAGACGCGCGCAAGCGCGCGCATCGTGTGAAAATGCGGGCTTGAACCACCAAGCCCGCCGCCATGACGCTTCGTATCGCCACCCGTGAATCGCCGCTTGCGCTGTGGCAGGCTCGCCATGTGCAATCGGCTTTGCAGCAGGCGCATCCAGGTCTGGATGTTGAACTGCTGCCGATGACCACACAGGGCGATCAGCTGCTGTCCGCGCCGCTGTCGACGGCGGGCGGCAAGGGCCTGTTCGTCAAGGAACTCGAACAGGCGATGCTCGAAGGCCGCGCCGATCTCGCCGTGCATTCGATGAAGGACGTGCCGGTGCAGCAGCCTGAGGGCCTGGGCCTGAGCGCGTATCTGGAACCCGAGGATCCGCGCGATGCATTCGTCTCGAATCGCTACGCGACGCTGGATGCGCTACCGCAGGGCGCGCATGTCGGTACTTCGAGCCTGCGCCGGCAGACCCAGTTGCGAACCCTGCGTCCGGATCTGAAGATCTCCGACCTGCGCGGCAACGTCGGCACGCGGCTGCGCAAGCTCGATGAAGGCCAGTACGACGCGATCCTGCTGGCCTGCGCCGGCCTGATCCGCCTTGAACTGTCATCGCGCATTGCCGAATCGCTCGATTTGACCCGGTTCGTCCCGGCGATTGGCCAGGGCATCGTCGGCATCGAGTGCCGAACCAATGATGCAAGGACCCGGGCACTGCTCGCGCCACTGAATCGCCCGCATTCAGCGACACGGCTCGCCGCCGAGCGCGCAATGAACTCGCGCCTTGGTGGCGCTTGCCAGGTGCCGGTGGCCGGGCATGCGGTCATCGACGGCGCGCAGCTCACGCTGACGGGGCTGGTCGGTGCGCCGGATGGATCGCGCCAGGTGCGTGACGTCATCAGCGGCCCGGCGACGCAAGCGGCAGCGCTGGGCATCGCGCTGGCCGAACGCCTGATCGAACGCGGTGCGCGCGACATTCTCGGCGCGCTCGGCATCAAGGTCTGATGTTTCCCGCCGCTGGTTCTCAACAAGCATGAGCATTGCCAGCGCGCCACCCCTTGCGCAGCTCCACGTCGCGGTGACGCGACCTGCCGTACAGGCAGAGTCATTGTGTCTGTTGCTGGAACAGCATGGGGCGACGGTCGTGCGCCTGCCGATGCAGGCCATAGAACCTGCGCGCCAGTCCATGCAGATCGAACGCGCGCTGAGTGCCGCGCAGGCCGCCGATCTGTGGATCTTCACCAGCGCCAATGCCGTGCGCCATGCGCGCAGTCTGTTCGGCGTGCAGTGGCCACTGACGATTGCTGTCGGTCCCGCGACAGCAGCAGCGCTGGGGCCGCGCGGCGGGCAGCCAGTGGTCGTGCCGGCGCATTTGCACAACAGCGAGGGCGTGCTTGCGCTGCCGGAATTACAGGACGTGCGCGGCAAGCGCATCGTGCTGATCACCGGTGAAGGTGGCCGCGACACCATCGAGACCACGCTCAGCGCGCGCGGCGCCGGGGTTCAGCGCATCGCGGTGTATCGGCGCGTGAATCTGCCGTATGCGCCTGAGCATCTACAGACAACACTGGCTGCGGTGCAGGCCATCATCGTGACCAATGGCGAGGCCCTGCAGCAGCTGGTGGCGCGCACCCCGGCGGCCGGCCAGGCTGCACTGCTCGCCACACAGCTGGTTGTGCCAAGTCAGCGTGTGGTAGAACAGGCATCCCAATTCGGCTTCACAGTCGCCCCCCTCGTACCCGACCAGATGCTCGATACCGCCTGTGTGCATTGCCTTGAGCGGTGGTGGAGCGATCGCGGCAGGACTCCATCAGCATGACCGACCCGAACAAGCCCAACTCATCATCGACGCCGGAAGACGCAGCCGCTGCGCCGCAACTCACCGCGAGTGCCACTGACCAGTCTCCGGTGCCTGCCGCGGCGATTCCTCCGGGCAGCGAAGCGTCGAAGGAAGCGCCGCGTGAAACATTTTCCGCACCGCGCGCCGCGCCGCGCCGCGGCGGATTCTGGAGCGGCCTGCTGTGGGCGCTCGTCGTGCTCGCGATCATTGCGGGTGCCGCGTTCGAGTTGTATCGCCGTGGTGCGCCGATGCTCAAGGAGCGCGATGCGCGCATCGCCGCACTTGAACAGGCGCTGGCCCGCTCAGCAACGAACACCGAAAGCCTGCGCGCACGTACCTCGGACCTGCTCGCTGCGCAGCAGCGCGCGGCGGGCGACGTCGTGCGCTTCGGCGAACGTCTCGACGCGCAGGACGAGACTGTCGGCATGCTGCGAGACGAAGTGGGCGGCGGTCGCGTGCGCGTGCAGCTCGCGGTGATCGAGCAATTGCTGATGCTGGCCAATGACCGCCTGCAGGTGGGCCGCGAAGTCGCGACGACGATCACCGCGCTGGAAGCGGCGGACGCGCGCCTGATGGCGCTGAAGGATCCACGTCTGTTTTCCGTGCGCGAGGCGATTGCGCAGGAACGCGCGGCATTGCAGGCAGTGCCGGTTGTGGATGAGGTGGGGGCGGTGCTGATGCTGTCCGGTCTGATAGATCGCACGCCGCGCCTGCCGCTGTCCGCGCAGGTGCCGACCCATTTCACTGCTGCGGCGCCGACGCCGGTCGATCTGCCAGCAGATGCGGGCGCCTGGGCGCGTGCATGGGCGGCGGTCAGGCAGGCGGTTTCGAGCGCGTTCACGATCCGTCGCGCCGATGGTCCCTCGCCGCAGTTGCTCGGTGCCGAGCAGGCGGCGCTGGTGCGGCAGATGCTCGCGCTCAAGCTCGAAGCCGCGCGCCTCGCGCTGCTGCAGCGCAATGCCACCAGCCTGCGCGAAGTCTGCGCGTCAGCTTCGCGCTGGCTCAATGACTACTTCCGTGCGGACGATCCGGCCGTGATGGCCGCGCAGGCCGATCTGCAACGCCTGCAGACCCTGCAGCTGTCTCCGCCGCTGCCGGACATCAGCCGCAGCCTCGGTCTGTTGCGCGGCCTCGCCGAGGCGCAGACGCAATGATTCGCCAGTGGCTGATCATGGTCGTCGTGCTCGCGGTTGGTGCCGCGGCGGCGTACTACCTGCACGACGAGACCGGCTATGTGCTGGTCAGTTTCCATGGCTGGATACTCGAAACCTCATTGCTGGGTCTGATTCTGGCCGTCGGTTTGACGGTCGTCGGCACCTGGCTGTTGTTGCGCCTGATCATCGGCGGCGTGCAGCTGCCGTCGGCGCTGCGCGGCATGGCTGAACGCCGCCGCCGCGATCGCGCACAGCGCTCGTTCGAGACCGGCACGCTGCATCTGCTCGAAGGTGACTGGAAGCGCGCCGAGATCGAACTCGTGCGCCGTGCGGCCGATCATCACGCCGGGCACCTGAACTATCTGTCCGCCGCGCGCGCCGCGCAGCGCATGGGTGCGGGCGAACGCCGCGATCACTATCTGCATCTGGCGATGAGTGTCGCGCCGGCGCTGGAGCGGGCGACGCTGCTGACCCAGGCGCGCCTGCAACTGGAGCGTGGCGAGTTCACGTTGGCGCGCGACGTCGCGCAACGCCTGCGTGCGCTGGAGCCCAAGCATCTGCTGTCGGTGGAACTGCAGGCAGAAGCCCTGTTCGGCCTGGCTGACTGGGAAGCCCTGCGTCAGCTGCTCGTCAGTGATATCGGCGCTGCCGGTGTGCCCGCGCCGCGCCGGCGTCAGATGCTCGAGCGCGCGCTGGTTGCGCGTCTGCGCGAAGCGGAAGCCGAAGCGCGCCTCGATCAGGTCAAGGCTCTCTGGGGCGATACGCCGAACGATGCACGCCAATGGCCGGAAGTGCGCCTGCAGTACGCGCGCAGCCTCGCGCGCCTCAACGCACAGCCGGAGGCGCTGGCGGTGGTCAGCGCGGTACTCAATCGCGAATGGGACGGCGGTCTGGCGACGCTGCACGGCGAACTCGAACCGGCCGACTCTATCGGTCAGCTCGCGGCGCTGGAACAGTGGCTGAACCGCTACGGTGAACGCACGGAGCTGCTGATGGCGGCAGGCCGCGTCTGTCTGCGCAATCGACTGTGGGGCAAGGCGCGCAGCTATCTCGATGCGGTCGAGCGCATCGCGCCATCTGCGGCCGTATACCTGGAACTCGCCAAGGTCTGCGAGCAGAGTCAGAACCCGACTGAAGCGCAGACGTTTTTTCGGCGTGGTCTGGAGCTGGCGGCGAACGGCCGCTGATCAGTATTCTCCGTGCGGGCTGAGTAGCCCGGTTCCGCGCAGCGGAGCCGGGACCCTCTGGATTGCCTGGCGTTGCTTCCCCGGCTTCGCCGTCGGCGAAACCAGGCTACGTCTCTGATCCGGTTTTGTCGGGCCAGGTCGTATGCGCGTCTTCAAACGCGTCGTAGTACAGATGGTCCGGTGATAGTCCCGCTTCGACGAACGCCGACTTCGCGGCGCGCACCATCACCGGCGGTCCGCTGAGATAGGCATCGAAGGCGTGCAGATCAGCATGCTGCCGTAGCGGTGCTTCGTGTACCCAGCCACGCTCGAATGTACCCACGGCTTCTGATTCCGATGATGCGGACAGCACTGGGCAATAGTGAAAATTCTCATGCGCTGCCGCCCATGTGCCGAGCAGTTCGTGCAGGTACAGATCCGCTTCGGTGCGCACACCCCAGTACAGCCAGACCGGACGCTGAAGTGGTTGCTGCAACAGCTGTTCAAGTATCGCGTGCATCGGCGCAATGCCGGTGCCACCAGCAACCATCACGATCGGCCGCGTAGAGGTTTCACGCAGGTAGAAGGCGCCCAAGGGGCCTTCGAAGCGCAGGATCGCGCGCTCCGGCATTTCGTGCGCTGCCCACTGCGCGAAGCGGCCTTCTGGTGTCACGCGAATGTGCAGTTCGAGGCTTTCGCCATTCGGCGCATTCGCCATCGAGAAACTGCGGCGACGGCCATCTTCGAGCAGCAGGTCGATGTACTGACCCGGCAGATAACGGAACGCCGGGTCGCCCGGGTTGCGGCGTGGCAGTTTCAGCGTGAGGCCGAGCACGTCGTGCGACAACCAGCGCCGCGATTGCACGCGGCAGGGCATCTGCTGCGGACGCAGGGCCTCGGCATCGGCCGGCTGATCCAGCGCGAGCAGCAGATCGCTCGCGGGGCGCGCGAGACACATCAGGATGTAGCCGGCGCTGATTTCCTCAGTGGACAGGCCCGGCGGCTCGAATGGATACGTCACTTCACCCTTGAGCAGGCGCACGCGGCATGAGGCGCAACTGCCGGACTGGCAGCCATGGGGCAGCATGAGCTGATGGCGCAGGCCGGCCTGCAGGATGGTTTCATCCGCTGCGACGGCGAACGGCTCGGGGCGGCCATCCAGATACACTTCATGGCTCATGAACGATCACGATACTGACAGCACGGGGACACCGCCGCGCAGCCTGATTGCCGGCTGCGGCGACATCGGCTTGCGCGTCGCCCAACGGTTGACGCGAATCGGCGGCGAGGGCGGTGAAGTTACTGCAATCGTGCGCACGCCGCAAAAGCAGGCTGCCCTTGTAGCAATGGGCGCGAACGCGCTGCTGGCCGATCTCGATCAGCCGAGCAGCGTCGGCGACTGGCCATGGCTGTTCTGGTTCGCGCCGCCACGCCCGGAAGGTGAGCGCGACCAGCGTTTGCGTGAGTGGCTGGCTGCGCAGAAGGGGCGCATCGAGCGCGTGGTCTACATCTCGACCTCGGGTGTGTACGGCGACTGCGAAGGTCGCTGGATCGACGAGTCCGAACCGCTCAAGCCGCTCGCGACGCGATCGATCCGCCGCGCTGACGCGGAAGCGGCGTTGCATGAATGGAGCACCGCGCGTGGATGCACGACGGTCATCCTGCGCGTGCCGGGCATCTACGGACCCGGCCGCTTGCCGCTGGCGCGACTGCGAGCGGCCGAGCCGGTGATGCGCATTGCGGATGCGCCATTCAGCAATCGCGTGCACGCGAATGACCTGGCCGATGCCGCAATTCTCGCTGCGCTTCGCGGCCATGCGGGTGCGGCCTACAACATCGCCGACGGGCATCCAACCACGATGACCGACTACTTCCTGCAATGCGCCGATCTGCTCGGGATGCCCGCGCCGGAACAGGTCAGTCGCGTTGAGGCGCAACAGCGCTTCACGCCGGCGATGTGGTCGTACATGGAGGAGTCGAAACGCCTGCGCATCGAACGCGCTCGCCATGACCTGGGCTTCGTCCCTCGCTACCCGACACTGAAGGCTGGCCTGCCGAACTGCCTGCCCGGTTTTGAATCTGCCTGACCTGTCAACGGCTGTGGGTACAATCCAAGTCCCAGTATGACAGGAGGAGTAGGGAGATGAGCATGGTCTCGGAGTTCAAGCAGTTCGCGATGCGCGGCAACGTCGTTGATCTCGCCGTCGGTGTCGTCATTGGCGCAGCGTTCGGCAAGATCGTGTCGTCGCTGGTCGCGGACGTGGTCATGCCGCTGATCGGTCTGCTGGTCGGCGGTGTCGACTTTTCCGACATGGCGATTACGCTCAAGGCCGCTGCTGGTGAGCAGCCGGCCGTGCTGCTGGGCTACGGCAAGCTGGTGCAGGCAAGCTTTGATTTCATCATCGTCGCGTTTGCGATCTTCATGGTCGTCAAGGGCATCAACCGCATGAAGAAGGCCGAGGCTACCGCGCCGGCAGCGCCACCGGAACCGACCGCAGAGCAGAAGCTGTTGACGGAAATCCGCGACCTGCTGAAGGCGAAGTAAGGCAGACCGGTTCGCCGGGAGCGTTCGCTCCCTCCCGCACTGCTGTTGAGCCCGGCGTCCAGATTCCGGATCCATGCGCCGGCATCTCGATACACCTGCTGCGCAGGCACTCGATGCGAACGGAGTTTCGTAGGGAATTCGCAACCGAACCCCCGTTCGTCTCGAGTGCCGCGCGCAGCGCGGTGTATCGAGAGACCAGATCTGCCCTTCTTAGTTCGCCAACCGCCGCGCGCGCACGCGCACCGGCGCGGTGCGCTGCTGCAGCAGTTCGTGCTCGCAGGACTTGAGCAGGCGCAGACAATCCTCGAACGTGCGTGAAATACGGGTCTGGTTACGCACGCGCTCGAGCTTCGGCCAGGTTGCGCGTTCGCCGGAGCGGATGTAGCGCTGGATATCTTCGACCTGCGGATTCGTGAACGTGCGGAATACCCGACGCGGCGTGCTGCGCGGATAGATGTTGATGTCGCCCGAGTAACGCTGGCGGATCACGTTGTCGAGCTTGCCGAGCACGCTGCCGCCACCGAACGGGTCGAGATGCTTGCGTGCCAGCTGCAGCGCGCCGGAGCTGCCGGACTTGAGCAGATCCGCGACCAGTGGCGCAATGCCGCGTCGGCCGGCGCTTTCGCGGTCGAGCTGGGCCATGAACGGCACGATGTGCGGATTGGTCTGGCTGACGATGTAGTGATTGATGTTGTGCAGGCGCGCGAGACGCAGCATCGGCAGATCGGAGGACAGCGAGCCGTCGACCCAGCGCTTGCCCGGCATGTACGGGCCGATCGTGCCCTGATAGTTGCGCGCCTCAAGCGTCACCGGTGGAAACACGCCTGGCACTGCGCATGACGCGAGCACCGCGCGGCTCATCACGACATGCGGTGCGGTCAGGTAGTTCAGCACGCGACCCTGCTGGTGGGTTTCAGCGGGAGATACGGTCACGCAGATGATGCGCTTGGAGCGGTCGAAAGCCTCGGCGAACGTGTACGAGCCGATGTTCTGGTTCAGGCAGCGCTCGAGCTGGCTGCCATCCATCATCGCGCCGCCCTTGAGCGCCTCGCGCAGGCCCAGCGACTGGAACGCATCCAGATTCAGACCGCCCGGCGCGAAGATCGCGTCGATCTCGTGGTCGAGGCGCGTGCCGACGGTGGCGGCGATGATCGAGCCCGCCGACGAGCCGGACAGTACGCGCGGCAGCAGGTTCTCGTTGTGCAGCGCCTTGACCACGCCGAGGTGAAACAGGCCAAGCGTGCCGCCGCCGGACAGCATCAGCGCCGAGCGGCCGAAGGAACTCGCGGTGCGCTTGAAGAACTGCATCTTCTCTTCGAAGCCGAAATCGTGGAAATCACCCGCGCAGATGAAATCGAGGCAGCGCGAAACCTCGCGGATGTATTCCTCGACCAGCACCTTGGTGCCGACCCGCGCGCCGCCGTACAGGCTCGGAGCGGAGATGTTGCCGAGATTGCCGTGCAGACCTTCCGCGAGGTCAAACGCCAGGCGCCGGGCATCGCCGGTCGCGCGCAGACGGCGCAGTTCGGACAGGCGCTCCTTGATCAGCAGATAGTCGAAATCTTCGCTGGTGTCGTCGGCCTTCCAGGCGTCATTGCCTTCCAGGCGATCCAGCTCAAGCGAGATTTCACGCCACGCCCGATAATCGGCGGCGTTGTCCAAGTCCCTGAGCCGCTGCTTGAACAGCTTGCGCGCCATGCGAGGTGGATTTCTCATTTCAAATCGAGTGTAAGGTTTTTTGTGCAGTGCGCAATAAGCTGAATTATCTAGGCGCTTTCTGACGCACAAGCTTTGCCAACTGATGCCCCAAGAGGCCGTAGATGGACCCTATCGTCTTGATTCTGTTGTGGCTTGCGGTGCTGGCGCTGGTCGTGGTTGGCCTTGCCGGCGCGGTGATTCCGGCCCTTCCCGGCATGCCGCTGCTGTTCATCGGCCTGTGGCTCGGCGCGTGGATTGACGGTTACGCCCGTGTTGGTACCACGACCTTGATCGTCCTCGGCGTCATCGTCGCGCTGGCGATGACGATCGACTTCATCGCCTCAGCCCTGGGTGCCAAGAAGGTCGGCGCAAGTCCGCAGGCGATCTGGGGTTCGGTGATCGGCAGCGTCGTCGGCATGTTCTTCGGCCTGCCGGGCATCATCCTCGGACCCTTCGTCGGTGCCGTGCTCGGTGAACTGTCCGCACGCAGGAACATGACGCAGGCTGCCAATGTTGGCTTTGCGACGTGGATGGGCCTGCTGTTCGGAACGCTGGCGAAGCTCGCGCTGTCGCTGGTGATGCTCGGAATATTCGCGTTCGCGTACTTCGTCTAGGGAAACGCTGAATAAGCTACTGCGCTCGGCATCTCAGGCGCGGGCGGTGCTCGGATGCTCACGTACTTATATGTACGCTCCGCGTCCGGCGCTCCGTCCTCACCTGACCTGCCTTCGCTCGCTACGCTTATTCAGCGTTTCCCTCACGTCGAAGGAACCTTCAAGGTCTGGCCGGCCTTGATCGCGCTCGACTTGCCCATGCCGTTGGCGCTGCGCAGATCGTTGACGCTGACGTTGTAGCGACGCGCGATGGAGATCAGGGTCTGGCCGCTGCTGACCTTGTGCTTGCGATATGACGTCGCCTGCGCGGCAACCGCGACGACATCGGCACCGGAAGGGATCGTCAGGGTCTGCCCGACACGAATCGCAGCCGAGCGCAGATCGTTGGCGAGCTTCAGTGCTTCCTGACTGACGCCGAAGCGGCGCGAGATCGAGCTGATCGTATCGCCACTGCGGACGGTGTAGGTCTGCTGGCCGGATTCGCGCCGCTCCTCGACGCGCTGTTCCAGCGTCTGGCTCGGCTTGGATTCGCCGACAGCGACGCTGATCGGGCCTGGGCGCGATTCTTCATGCGGCGGAATCTTGAGCACCTGGCCGATGCGTAGCTTCGATGACTTCTTCATGTCGTTGGCACCGCGCACGGCATTCAGAGATACGCGATAGTCCTTCGCGATGCGGCCCAGCGTGTCGCCCTTGCGCACTTTGTGCAGCAGGAAGAAAACCCGCTGGCGGTCGAAGCGCTCATTCGCGCCAAGACGGGAGTAAGCAACTTCGAAGTTGCGCGCAGCGCCCGACGGCACGCGGATCAGATGTCCCGGCGGCACGAACAGCTTGCCGTTGATGACTTCCGGGCGGTACGCCGGGTTCAGGCGCTGGAACGCGGCGTCGCTCGCGCCACACAGGCGGCGCAGGGTGTCGTAGGGCACGTAGTGCTTGGTTTCGACGACTTCGAAGTTCAGCGGCGCATGGCCAGCCGGCGTGTCCTTGCGGTTGCGCCAGTCGCGCTCGACGTCGATCGCCGCGAGGAACTCCGCGTAGTAGTTCTTGCCGGCAAAGCCGAAGCGCGGATTGTCGTAGTGCTTGATCAGGTCAACGATGGTCTTGCCGCCAGTGGCCTTGAGACCGCGCGAAATGCCGTTGCGGCCGTGGTTGTAGGCGGTGAGCGCGAGCGGCCAGTCCTGCAGCAGCGCGTAGTCATCGCGCAGGTGGCGCGCGGCGGCGTCGGTGGAAGTCCAGGGATCGCGGCGGTCGTCGACGACTTCGTTCAGACGCATGTAGATCTTGGCCGACGAAGGGATGAACTGCCAGATGCCCGCTGCGCCGGATTTCGAATATGCCGCCAGATTGAAGCTCGACTCGACGAGCGGCAGGCGTGTGAGCGTCTTTGGCAGCCCATAGCCGGAGAAGATCTGCTCCATGTACGGTATGTAGCCGTCGGAAACGCGCAAGGCTTCCTCGGTGCGTTCGCGCAGTCCGCGCTGGGTGCGCAGCGACTCGCGGATACGCGGGAACGGATTGCCGCTGACGTCCGAGAACATCATGAACACGCGGCGCTCCTCGGCGCTCATCGATTGCGGCGACGCGCGGCGCGCCTCGATGCCGCGAATCAGCTTCTCCATCGCCTCGCGCCCCTGCGACTCGGCGCGCTTGCGGTAGTTGTACAGCGCTACTTCCGACATCGATACCGCTTCGGTGCGGAAGTCGAGCACGCGCAAAACCTTGTGCGGGTACTCGGTGGAGTGGATCACGGTCTGCAGGGTCGAGTATTCGCCGAAGACCTTTTTCCAGAACGAAACGGCCGGGGTCAGCGCATCGTAGCGGGGGAACAGCTTGTCGCTGCTCAGTCGCTGTGCCGGCGCCGCGAGTGCGACCGAGCCTGGTGCGGGTGCGACGGAGACCGGTCCTGCCGGAACACCCGCCGCCGGCGCTGCGGGCAGCGCAGGGAAGTCCACGTTGGTCAATGCGTCAAGACGCGCACCGGGAGCGCGGGGATTCGCGCTGACAGGCGCCGTATCCTGCATTGCATCCCGCAGTGCGTCCCGCAATTCGGGCGGCGCATCGGCGTCCAGCGAATCATCAGCAGGGTTGGCGGTGACGGGTGCGCTGCCCAGCAGTGCCATCAGGCCGATCATCAGCGACGCAGAGACAGGAAGAAACGTGCGTCGAGTAGTGATCACTGAGCGTAAATCCATGCGAGACAGAGCAGCCAGACAGAACTTCATGGGGGAATGGTACGGTGCATATGCAGTGTCAGCAATGAATTCTGTACCACGCGCGCACCGTGGCGTCTCAGCGACCGCCATAGCGTTAACAGGCCCCAGTGCAAATTAGGTGGATTCCTTGCTCCCTCGTCGCGACTGCAACGGCTACTCTATCTGGCCGACTTCCTGCGAGCAGCTCAACCATGACCCGTCTGTACCCGGCGATCGAACCCTACCGTACGCATCGTTTCAAGGTGTCCGATATTCACGACGTCTACGTCGAGGAATGCGGCAATCCGGACGGCCAGCCGGTGGTGTTCGTCCACGGCGGGCCCGGCGGCGGCTGCGAAGCCTGGCATCGCCAGTTTTTCGATCCCAGCCACTACCGCATCGTCCTGTTCGACCAGCGCGGCTGCGGCCGTTCGACGCCGCATGCCGAACTGCGCGAGAACACGACCTGGAATCTTGTCGCCGACATGGAACGCATCCGCGGCGCGCTGGGCATTCAGCGCTGGGTCGTCTTCGGTGGTTCCTGGGGTTCGACGCTGGGCCTGACCTATGCGGTCACCCATCCGGAGCGATGCGCCGCACTGATCGTGCGCGGCATCTTCCTGCTGCGCGCGGCGGAGATCCGCTGGTTCTACCAGGAAGGCGCCAGCTGGATTTTCCCGGATGCCTGGGCGCCCTATGTGCAGGCGATCCCGGAGGCCGAGCGCGGCGACTTCGTCCGCGCGTACTACAAGCGCCTGACCAGTCCCGACGCGCTCGAACGCCTGCGCGCCGCGCGCGCCTGGAGCGTGTGGGAAGGCTCGACGAGCAAACTGATGATGACGCCGGACGCGGCAAGCCGGTTTGGCGAAGACAAGTTCGCGGAAGCCTTCGCACGCATCGAATGCCATTACTTCATCAACAAGGGTTTCTTCGAGGAGGACGACTTCCTGCTCTCGCAGGCGTACAAGCTGGGTGAGATTCCGGGCGTCATCGTCCAGGGCCGCTACGACGTCGTCTGCCCGATGAAATCCGCGTGGGATCTGCACCGTGCCTGGCCGCAGGCGGACTTCATCGTCGTGCCGGACGCCGGCCATGCGGCGAGCGAGACCGGCATCCTCTCGGCTTTGATCGAAGCGGCGGATCGTTTCCGGAGCTGAGACGCAATCGCCGGCCGTGCAGGAGATTGTGATTAAAGATTGAATTTAATATTTTATGGACAATATTAAAGCTCATCATGAATCTCAGTCTTCCAGCGGCAGGCCCTGATCCTTCTTGATCGCTTCCAGCACCAGGCTGGAGCGCACGTCCTTCACGCCGGGCAAACCAATCAGCACACGCATCGAGAATTCGGCGAAGGCCTGCAGGTCCGGCACGAGCACATGCAGCAGAAAGTCGAGATCGCCGGTCATCACGTAGCTGGCGCGGATTTCCGGACGGCGGCGGATCGCTTCCTCGAACGCCAATGTCACGTCGCGGGACTGGCGCTCGATGCTGACGCGCACGAAGGCTTCGACCTGCTGGCCCAGGGCCTTGGGGCTGAGCACGGCGGCATAGCGTTCGATCACCCCGGATTCTTCGAACTTGCGCACGCGGCGCTGGCAGGCGGTTGGCGACAGCGCGACGCGCTCGGCGAGTTCGACGATGGAGAGGCGGCCGTCAGCCTGCAGTTCGCGGAGGATGCGGCGGTCGAGGCGGTCAAGATCGGTTCGCATGAAATCACCATGAAAGTACATATTCATAGTGAGTATCACCTATATGAAAGCCATTGTTGTGTGAATATGCAGTAAATCGGCACTGAATTGGCGCTAAAGTGCATAACGAACCTGCCGCATCGACGAGACCAGCATGCACGGCGCCAACACCACCAACGCACTGCGCGGCGACTACAGCCGGGCGCGTGCTGATTTCACCGTTGAACAGTCCTGGCACAGCTACGGCGAGGCCGATCACGCGCTGTGGCGGCGTCTGTATGCGCGACAGTCCGAGCTGGTTGCCACGTACGCCTGCCGCGAGTTCGCCCAGGGCCTGGCGCAGACCCGCTGTGCGGAGCGCATCCCGGATCTGAATCAGGTCAGCGACATGCTCGAGGCGCGCACCGGCTGGCGGCTGCTCGCCGTGCCCGGCCTGATTCCGAATGAGCAGTTCTTCGGTCAACTCGCGGCGCGGCGCTTTCCGGTGACGGTCTGGCTGCGCAAGCCGGAAGAGTTCGACTACCTGGTCGAGCCGGACATTTTTCACGACTTCTTCGGCCACGTGCCGATGCTGTTTGATCCGCACTTCGCCGACTTCATGCAGCGCTATGGCGAGCAGGGCCTGCGCGCGCTGCAGGCCGGTGCGCTGACCATGGCGGCGCGCCTGTATTGGTACACGGTGGAGTTCGGCCTGATCGAGCAGGACGGCGAACTGCGCGCCTACGGTGCCGGCATTCTGTCCTCAGGCGGCGAAACGCAGTACTCGATCGCCAGCGAGACGCCGCAGCGCATTCGCCTCGACGTGACGCGCTGCATGCGCACGCACTACATGATCGACAGCTACCAGCAGACCTATTTCGTGATCCGCTCGCTGGACGAACTGAAGCAGACGCTGGCGCAGGATCTGCTGCCGGTCATCGAGCGCTGGCGCGATGCGCCGGTGCTGCAGCCCGATCGCAGCTATCCCGGCGACGAGCGCGTGGCACCGCGGCATGCGATCGCCGCCTGAGCGATGTTCCTTCATAGAAACAAGACTAAAGTCCCGGTACGACGGGACGGAGCTGAGGGCCTGTTAGCGCTAACTGGATCGCAGCGGCGGAGGCTGTTTTGTCGCAGCGCAAGGATGGAGGAATCGAGATGTACTTAACGTACATGAGTGACGACAGACGCCGCGATGCGGCAAAACGGCCCCGCCCCGAAGGGTTGCCCCCGGATTTGCGGCCATGCGGCGTTGCTCGTCGCTTATGTGCAATGAGCACACCTCGCTCCTTGCGCCTTGCCTGGCCGCAAATCCGGGGGCAACGCGGCGACCCAATTAGCACTAACAGGCCCTTACGATGACCTCAGCAACCCAGATGCCA
>CAZDPA010000086.1:0-16764 GCA_964507195.1 uncultured Salinisphaerales bacterium
CACCGCCAACGGCCTTGAGATATTCGGGGTTGAGCGCCAGCATTGACGCAATGTGCGCGCCCGATGAGTGACCCATCACGAACAGCTTGTCGGCGCCGCCGCCGTAGGTGCCGGCATTGTCACGCGCCCACTTCACCGCGAGCGCGGCGTCGTCGACGAAGTCCGGGAAGCGCACCTGCGGGTACTTGCGCACCTCGGGCAGCACCGCGACATAGCCAAGCGACGTCAGCGCCTGGCCGACGAACTTGAATTCGGATTTGTCGAGCGAAGTCCAGCGGCCACCGTGGAAGAACACCACCACCGGCGCGCCGGCGGCATTCGGCGGATAGTAGACATCAAGCTGCAGGCTGCGCTTGCGATCATAGGGAACGTTCTCGGCCAGCTTGTAGCCGGTATCCGCGGTCAGGCGATTGACAATCGCCGGTGAACTGCACGCCGCCAGCAGCGTGGCCAGCAGTGCAAGGGTGGTGGAGAAGGCTCTGACGGAAATTGAGGGATTCATCTGTATTGCGTTTGATTGTGTACAGGGTATGGTAGCGCGCGGGGACGCTCTGTCGCATGCTTTCATCTGTTTGAAGACTTATCTGCCTGGCGGGGGGCCGGCGCAATGATCACTACGTTTATCTGGCTTGCAGTTATCGCGGCGCTGGCCGTCTACACCATCATCCTCTACAACGGTCTGGTCGCGCTGAAACACGGCGTTTCCAAGGCCTGGAGCAATATCGACGTGCTGCTCAAGCAGCGCCACGACGAGTTGCCCAAGCTGGTTGAGACCTGCAAACAGTACATGCAGTTCGAGCGCGACACGCTGGAGCGCGTGATGGCCGCCCGCTCGGCCACCAACAACGCGCGTGAGAAGGGCGACGTCAAGGCAGTTGGCCAGGCCGAGAACGCCATGCGCCTGGGCCTCGGCAACATCACCGCGACGGTCGAGGCCTACCCGGAACTCAAGGCCAACCAGTCGATCCAGCAGCTGCTGGGCCGTGTCACCGGCCTCGAAAACGCGATTGCCGACCGCCGTGAGTTCTACAACGAGACGGTCAACCTGAACAACGTACGCATCGAGCAGTTCCCCGATGTGATCGTGGCGCGCCTCTTCGCCTTCCGCCCAGCCGATCTGCTGGTGTTCACCGAAGAAGAGAAGAAGGACGTCGACATGCGCGAGCTGTTCAGAACCTAGAACCGTACACGGCTGATCGAGGATGGACAGCCCACGGCTGGCCGACATCGCCGCGCAGATCGCGGCGGCCGATGCGGATTCGTTCTGGATCTGGACCGGGGTCAGCCTGCTGTTCGGTATCGGCGCGTTCTGGGGATCGTTCGCGACACTGAAAAAGGCCCGGCTGATCGAGAACACCCCCACCTCGCGCATCCGCTCGGCCGCCCAGGGCTATGTCGAGCTGGAAGGCGATGCCCGTCTGCTGCCGGGGCCGGACATCCTCTCACCGCTGTCCGGCCAGCGCTGCTGCTGGTGGCAGTACCAGGTCGAGCGCCAGGAAACCGTGGTACGCAACGGCAAGCGCACCAGTGAGTGGCACACGATCGAATCGGATGTCTCGGACTCGCTGTTCCTGCTCGTCGATCAGACCGGCGAGTGCGTCGTCGATCCGCAGGGCGCGAACGTAGACCCCAGCCTGCGCCGCCAGTGGCGCGGCAGCACCCAGCGGCCGCAGCAGGTGCCGGAAAAGTCGTCGTTCTTCCAGTTCGGCGACTACCGCTACACCGAAAAGATGATCCAGTTCGGCGTGCCGCTCTACGCCCTCGGCCAGTTCCGCTCGCAGACCGCGCACCTCGAACTGAATGAAAGCGCCGATGCGGCGGCCCTGCTGCGCGAATGGAAAGCCGATCAGGCCACGCTGCTGAAACGCTTTGACCGCAACGGCGATGGCCAGATCGACCTCAACGAGTGGGAGGCCGTCCGCAGGGCCGCCCTGGAGCAGGCCCGCACCCATGCGCTGGAGCAGACCCTGGATACCGACATCCACGTGCTGTGTCGCCCGGCTGACGGCCGGCCTTTCATCCTCTCGACCCACGCCCAGCACGAACTGACCCGCAAGCACCGGATCGGCTCCGCCATCTGGCTGCTGGTGTCGCTCTTGACCTCGACCGCTGGCGTGTTTGCGCTGACTGCGCGCGGAATCCTCTGAGAACTGGCGATGGGTTGGCGGCGCGGCCACCGGGGGGACGGGTCCACAAGACCCGGCGACATTTCCAGACAAGCCCATACGTATCAGTGACTTGAATTCCGGTCACTGGAAAAGCCCGGATCACGTCCCCACGATAGTTACCCATCCCGCCTTGCCGTTTTTCATGGACAACCCCCTGCTGCGCGACCCCGTTGGCACCCCCCTGCCGGCGTTTGACCAGATCGAACCCCAACACGCGGAAGCCGCGCTCGACCTCGTGCTGGCCGAAAACCGCGCTGCACTGCAGGCCCTCCTCGCCCGCGAGGAACCGCATACCTGGGACAGTCTGATCACGCCGCTCGACGAGATCGGCGAGCGTCTGCAGCGCGCCTGGGGCCCGGTTTCGCATCTGTCCAGCGTCCCCAGCACCGCGGAATGGCGCCCCGCGTACAACGCCTGCCTGCCGAAGATCACCGCCTATGGCATCGAGACTGCGCAGTCCGAACCGCTGTTCCGCGCCTACAAGTCGCTCGCCGACCGCGCCGACTTCGCGCAGCTCGACCCCGCGCGGCGCAAGGTCATCACCGATGCGCTGCGCGATTTCCGCCTGTCCGGCATCGGCCTGCCGGATGAGCAGAAGGAACAGTACAAGACGCTGTCGCTGAAATTGTCCGAACTGCAGACCAGGTTCGAAGAGCATCTGATGGATGCCATCCAGGCCTGGACACTGCACGTGACGGATGCCGCCGAACTCGACGGCATGAACGAGTCCGCGATCGAAGCCGCGCGCGAAAAGGCCAATGCCAAGGAACTCGATGGCTGGCTGCTGACGCTCGATTTCCCCGCGTATGACGCCGTCATCACCTACGCGAAGAACCGCGAGCTGCGCCGCACGCTGTACACCGCTTATGTCACGCGCGCCTCGGACCAGGGCCCGCAGGCCGGTCAGTTCGACAACGGCCCGCTGATCGAGGAAATCCTCGCGCTGCGTCACCAGCTCGCGCAGCTGCTCGGCTATCCGAATTTCGCCGAACTCTCGCTCGCCACCAAGATGGCGGAATCCGCGGCACAGGTCGATGAATTCCTGTCCGACCTGACGCGCCGCAGCAAGCCGCGCGCGCAGGCCGAGCTGAACCAGTTGCGCGCGTTCGCGAAGAAGCTCGATGGCGTCGAAGACTTCCAGCCCTGGGACGCGCCGTACTATTCCGAGAAGCTCAAGGAACAGAGCCTGGGCCTCAGCGAAGAAGAACTGCGCCCGTACTTCCAGCTCGACAGCGTGCTGCGCGGCATGTTCGGCCTCGTCGAGCGCCTGTACGGCATTCGGGTCAAACCGGCACCGGGCATTGCGACCTGGCACGCCGACGTTTCGACCTGGGCATTGACCGACGGCAGCGGCGCCGAATTCGGCCTGTTCTATCTCGACCCCTACGCGCGTCCGGAGAAGCGCAGCGGCGCGTGGATGGATGAATGCCTCGGCCGTCGTCGCCTGCGCAGCGGCGTGCAGCATCCGTCGGCCTATCTGGTCTGCAACTTCACGCCGCCGCTCGCCGGCAAGCCGCCGCTGTTGACACACGATGAAGTGCTGACGCTGTTCCATGAGTTCGGCCATGGCCTGCATCATCTGCTGACGCGCGTCGACGAGGCTTCGGTCTCCGGCATCCGCGGCGTCGCCTGGGATGCGGTCGAACTGCCGAGCCAGTTCATGGAGAACTGGTGCTACGACCCGGCGACGCTGCGCAGCTTCGCGCGCCACTGGCAGAGCAATGAGCCGCTGCCGGACGCGATGATCGAGAAGCTGCGCGGCTCGCGCACCTTCCAGTCCGGTCTCGCGACCGTGCGTCAGATCGAGTTCGGCCTGTTCGACCTGCGCCTGCATCGCGATTTCGATCCGGCGCAGGGCGGCCGCGTGCTGCAGACGCTTGAAACCGTGCGCAATGAAGTCGCGGTGAGCAAGCCGCCGGCATTCAACCGCATGCCGTGGAGCTTCTCGCACATCTTCGCCGGCGGCTATGCCGCGGGCTACTACAGCTACAAGTGGGCCGAAGTGCTGTCTGCCGATGCCTACGCCGCGTTCGAGGAAGCGGATTTCTCCGCAGAGACCGGCATCCGCTTCCGCGAAACCGTGCTTGCACAGGGCGGCGCGAAGGACGCGATGGACCTGTTCGTCGAGTTCCGCGGGCGCAAGCCCAGCGTCGATGCGCTGCTGCGACATACGGGGCTCAACGAAGCGATTGCTGCGTAGTACGCAGCCTCCTGGATCAGCACCGTAGCCCGGTTCCGCGCAGCGGAGCCGGGATTGCCGCTGCCCCCGCTCCGGCTTTGCTGCGCAAAACGGGCTGCTCCTGTAGTTGGCAGCTGGTTTCAGTAGCGGAACAGCAGGCTCGCCATCGTGATCACGCGCTCGTAGTGCACGCCGAAGTCGGATTCGACATCGGCGAGCTGCGCCTGCACGTCCAGCGACGTAAGTGGTGAGAAACTGTAGTTGAACCCCAGGTTCGCGATCTCGCCCCTGCCGTCCTGGCGATACGCGATCTGACCCTCGAACACGTCGTCCGGCGCGAACGCCGCAGCGGCGGCCAGCACCGGCGGTGGCGGCAGGCCGACCGCGATGAAATCGCCGTCGCGCCACTGATACCCACCGTAGACGACCAGCGAGGGCAGCACATGCCAGTCGAGATCGACGCCGTACTGCGTGGTGCTGTCGTCGAAAATCCCGCCATCGCTGTCGCGATGCCATTTGCCGGCGACGCTCGCACGCAGGCTGAGCCGTGTCGTCAGCGGTTGGTTCAGATAGAGCAGCGCGCGGTACTCGGTGCTATCGCGCAACTCGCTGTCATACGCGAGGCCCGCGAGGCTGCCGGACAGTGCCAGCGTCGGCACGAAGAACCCCCGCCCCGGGCGCATCAGATACCGCGCAAGAACCTGAGCTCGCAGGTTGGTCAGCCCTTGATACTCGATGAAGTTCTGCGCCTGGCCGCTGGCCTGCAGCAGCAGCGCCGAATACGCCGAAACCGGCAACGCCTGCCCAACCTGCATGCGAACCAGGCTGAAGCCATCCTCGAAAAGACGCGCACCTTCGCGGACATTGGCAAGGTTGTCGTCGTGGCCGAGTGTGATCTCGCCGCTGAAGCTGGCCGCGGTGGCTGCGGGCGCACCGGCGAGCAGCCATAGGGCCGCAACACTCCACCGCACCCCCGCCAAGCGTGATCCTGCGCTCACCCAGACACCCCCGTTTGATTCATCATGCCTGCTCACGCTGAGGGGAGACAACATCGTGAAAGTACAGAGCTTGGGGCCGCATGCGGACGACCCGCGCGACGAACAGCGCCGCCAGTTCCTGCTGCGCGCGCTGGCAACGGGCTGGCTGATCGGCGAAAGCGGCTGGAGCAGCAGCGCCCTCGCCGGCGTGCTCGGCGACGTGCCGGGCAGGCTGGCGGCGGACCGCTCGATCTTCACGCTGTCCGGCGAGGTCTGGGTCAACGGCCAGCCGGCGGACAGGAAAACCCGCATCGGCATCAACGACCAGGTGCGCACCGGCCGCAACAGTCACGTCGTCGCCGTCGTCGGCGCGGATGCCTTCATCATGCGCGGCAATTCCGAGCTGCAGCTCGGCGCCGCGCGCAATGCCAAGCGCTTCTTCCGCCTCGTCAGTGGCGCACTGCTGACGGTGTTCGGTCCGCGCAACGACGGCGTGGATCTCAACGCGCCGACGGTCACGGTCGGTATCCGCGGCACCGGCGTCTACGCTGAAGTCGAACCGGATCGCACCTATCTGTGCACCTGCTACGGCCAGACGCTGCTCAGTGCCGTGGCCGATGCCAATGTCAGCGAAACCGTCACGGCGCAACACCACGACGGCCGCTACATCTACGCAGAGCCGGTCAACGGCAAGCTGATCGAAGCCGCGCCATTCATCAATCACACCGATCTCGAGCTGATGATGCTCGAATCGCTGGTCGGTCGCGAAGTGCCTTTCGCGCTCGGGGAAAAGGACTACCAGGGTCCCCGGCGTGATTATTGATCTGCGAATTTGAGTACGATCCAGTTCCGATCTGAATCCACGCTCAACCGATGAAAATTGCGACCTGGAATGTCAACTCGTTGAATGTGCGTCAGCCGCACCTGCTCGCGTGGCTGGCGGTGAACCCGGTCGACGTGATCGGCCTCCAGGAAACCAAGCTCACCGACGACAAGTTTCCGCACGACGCCTTGCAGGCAGCGGGCTATTACTCGATCCACAGCGGCCAGAAGACCTACAACGGTGTCGCCCTGCTCTCGCGGCAGCCGCTGACCGAGGTCTCGCGCGACATGGCCGATTTCGACTGCGAGCAGAAGCGCGTGATTGCCGCGACGGTCGGCGACGTCCGCATCATCAACGTCTACGTCGTCAACGGCCAGGCACTGGGCACCGACAAGTACGCGCACAAGCTGCGCTTTCTCGCGGCGCTCAAGGACTACGTTGCGGCAGAACTGGCCAGATACCCGAAGCTCGCGATCGTCGGCGACTTCAACATCGCCCCGGGTATCACGGACACGCACGATCCCGCGGTGTGGGAGGGCGGCATCCTCTGCTCTCCCGCCGAGCGCGCAGGCCTGCAGGCGCTGCTGGACCTCGGACTGCAGGACACCTATCAGCACACGCAGCAGCCGCCGGGTCGTTTCACCTGGTGGGACTACCGTCAGGCTGGATTCCGCCGCAATCTTGGTCTGCGCATCGACCACGTGCTGGCCTCCAAGGCTCTGACTGCGCAGTGCAGCGGCTGGAATGTCGATGTTGCACCGCGCAAACTCGATCGCCCGTCGGACCACGCGCCGGTGATTGCGGATTTCACCGCGAACTGAGGCATGGTTCACTGTTCAGCGGCCCCGGCATGGGTCTATATTTGACCCCGGTCACACTCGGTCACACCTCGTCGGGGCTCAGAAAGAGAAACGTGATGACAGCTCGCCGGCGCAATCACTACGACGTGACCAACAAGGTGCGGATTTCCAGTCCACGTGACGTCAGCGCGGCGGTCTGCGACCTGTTGGACAGGCTGTATCCGGACACCGACCTCGCACCGGTCAGGCAGGCCTTCGACGTCTTCGGTCGACTCTACGCCGGCAACCTGCCCGGCTATCACGCCTGCGACACCTGGTATCACGATGCCCAGCACAGTCTCGACTGCACGCTGGCGATGACCCGCCTGTTCGACGGCTATGAACGCAGCGTCGCCGACAACGAACGCCTCGGCGCACGCCGTGCAGTGCTCGGCATCATCATCGCGTTGTTCCATGACGCCGGTTACATCCGTCGCCATGACGACCGTGCCGGCAACGGCGCCGAGTTCACGCTCAGCCACGTGCGTCGCAGCGGCGACTTTCTCGCGGAATTCCTGCCCACGGTCGGCTTCCAGGCCGAAGCCAATCTGGCGCGTCGCGTCGTCCATTTCACTGGCTATGAAATCGCGCTCGATCAGATCCGCGTCGCCAATCGCAAGGATCGCCTGCTCGGTTTCATGCTCGGCAGCGCCGACGTCATGGCACAGACAGCCGACCGTTGCTACCTCGAGAAATGCCGCGACTTCCTGTTCCGCGAATTCTCGCTGTGCGGTATCGCCGGCAGCCATGAAGGCGCGATTTACAGCTCAGCCGAGAACCTGCTGAACGGCACGCTGGGCTTCAACCAGAAGCTCTGGGCCGAGCGTCTCGACGGTTATTTCCAGGGCATCCACCGCTATCTCGATGCGCATTTCGGCGGCCCGAATCCATACGTCGAATCGATCAACGCCAATCTGAAACTGGTCGGCACCCTGGCTCGACGCAGACAACTCAGCGGATTGCGGCGTCGCCCTGTTGCCATCAGCGGTCCGCAGCTGCGCGAGATCCTCGGACGCCGGCGCCGCAAGTCCGTTGCTCCACGCGGGGAGATGCTGAGTAGCGCGGCTTGAGCCTGGCTCGTCGGCCCATCTGAGTTCTGTTCTGGTGTCCCGACCCACGGTTGGTCGGGCCGCGCTGGCGCGCGGCACTTGAGACACGCACCGCGGCCCAAGCCCTCATCGTCTTATTGTCTGATTGGTGGACAGAATCATCGTTATTAAACGACACATAAAGATTTATTAATCAATCTTTAGTCACATTCCAGTCAGGCACACCGCCAACACCGCTCACATCATCTGAACGCATACGTCACGCCCACCGCGGGTGCAACGATCCAGCCATTGAGATCAAGCGCCCGCACATCCGCGTGGACTTGCCAGTCACGCGCAATCATGTAGCCGGTACCCAATCCGATCAGCACGCTCGTACCCGGACCTTCGGCCCTCAGCATCTGGTCTCCCAGGTTGATTTCGATGTCGCGGTCCAGCGACAAAAATACGCCGAGGTTCGCGGCCAGGCGCCAGGCACCAACGCCGGTTTGTCCGCGCACCGAGAGCGCAAGGCCGTCGCCGGCGATGGGATACTCATCCTTCGCGGCCTCGGCCAATGCTTCTGCCTCCGCCGGGTCAGCGCTGTAGCGGGTTTCGAATTCACCAAGATCGAGGTAACCGAGCTGCACACCCCAGGTCGGCGTGAATTCGTAGCGCACGAACAGTTCAATCGCCAGGTCCTGTCCGTCGTAATCGCTGACCTCGACATCAACCCCGGCCTTCGAGAAGCGTCGCTGCACGTCGGAGCGATCGAGCTCGCTGATGGCGCTGCCGGCCGCGACGCCCAGCTGCCATCGCGGCGAGAACCCGGTGGAGCGGCTGTCGCGCTTGACGGTCTGCGCCACAACCGGCGCCGGCAGCGGATCCGGCTCATCCGCGGCAGGCGCGGCAGGCGGATTCGCATCTACCACATCGGTCTGCACCGGCTCCGCGTCGCTGAATTTCGGCGTTGCGGTATCTGGTGCGGCGACAGGCGCCGGATCGATCTCGCGCAGATAGCTCGTCGCGACGTAGCCCGCGACCTCAGCCTCATGATGGATGAGGGCGTAGTCGCCGTCGCGCTCGCGGACGACGACGCTCGTGTCCGGAAGCAAACGTCCGACCAGCGCATGCTCGATGCCCTTGCCGTCGCGCACGTTGACGACCGTGGTCGTCACCGCGCAGTCGAGCTGCGCTTCGTCTGCACAGGGCCGCAGATACTGCGAAGGCAGATAGCCATCAAGCACCGTCGTGCCGGTCACGCGGGTGTACTGCGGGCCGCGTTCCAGGATTCTGACGCGCTGTCCCGCCTCCAGCACCGTAACGACCTGCACGTCGGTGTCGGGTGCTTCGCGCAGGTTGACGCGGGCCGTGGCCTCCGCTTCGGATTCTGCGTGGCTTGGCACCGGCAGCAGCACGCCGCCGAGCAGGACCATCAGCATGAGGCGCCCGCGGCGGATGATCAGCAGCATCAGTCCTGCGATTACGCTGAGCAGATCGAAGCTGCCGCCGAATCGGCCTTCACCGGAGTTGATGCTGCCCGCCGTCGGCCCTGCCGTTGGCGTCGCGCTCGGACTGGCTGTCGGCGCGGCGGTCGGACTGACACCCGGTGTCGGCGTCACGCCTGGCGTCGGACTTGTCGTCGGAATCGGCGTCGGCGTAACACCTGTGGGAGGCGTCGGGGTTGCGGTCGGGCTTGCCGTCGGCTGTGGGGTCGACGTCGGTGTTGGCGATGGCGATGGCGTTGAGCTTGCTGTCGGCGTTGGCGTCGCTGTCGCTGTTGCGGTCGGCACCGCTGTTGCCGTCGGCGGTGCCGCATCGTCGTTGCTGATTGTGCTGTTCGCAGTGTCGGTACCGATGTTGACGTTCACTGCGTTGCCCAACATCACCGAGAATGTCTCGTTGCCCTCCACCACCGAATCGCCGCAGACCGTGATCGGCACGAGCTGCGTCGTCTCACCGACGGCGAAGTTCACAGCGGCGCCAGCGACGGTGATGTAGTCGATCCCCGCAGCGCAGTTCGCACCGCCGCTCGCAGTACCGTTCATGGTCGACAGGGTCAGCGTCTCGTTGCCGTTGGCGGCGGCGTCCAGCGTCACGGTCGCGTTGACCATGGTCATGCCGGCATTGCCCTCGGCCACAGAACCAACCGCCACCGACGCGACGCGGGTGGTCACGTCATCATCCGTGATCGTCACCGTCACCTGCTGCGTGCCGGACTCGACGCCGTTGGTCACGCTGGCGATGTCGATGATCACCGTCTCGTCGGCTTCGTCGACGGCATCCTGCACAGCCGTCAGCATGACGCTGGCGGTCGTGCCGCCCGCCGCGATGAAGATGCTTGCCGGCAGTGTGTAGTCGCCGCCTGCAGCCGTACCGCTCGCGGACAGATTCACCGTCACATCCTGAGCAGACGCCTGCGCCAGCGTCGCGATGATCATCGACGTGCCCGCGGCTTCGGCGATGCTCGCCGGCACCGCACTCAGGCTCACGTCCGGGCCGTCATCGTCCGTGATGGTCACCGTCACCTGCTGCACACCGTCCTCGGTGGCGTTGACGACCGTGGAGATGTCGATGATCACCGTCTCGTCAGCTTCATCCGTCGCATCCTGCACCGCAGTCAGCGTGACGCCGGCGCTGCTGCTGCCGGCCGGAATCAGAATGCTCACCGGCAGCGTGTAATCGGTGCCGTCAGAGGTACCGGTCACGGCCAGGTTCACTGTCACGTCCTGAGCTGAGACCTGCGACAGGGTTGCGGTGATCGTCGACGTCCCCGCCGCCTCGGCAATGCCGGTCGGCACCGCACTCAAGGTCACCGCCGGACCGTCGTCGTCGTCGGTGATCGTCACCGTCACCTGCTGCACGCCATCCTCGGTGGCGTTGTCGACGCTGGAGATGTCGATGACGACCGGTTCATTGGCTTCGTCGATCGCGTCCGGCACCGCCGTCAGCGTGATGCTGGCCGTCGTGCTGTTGGCCGGGATGACGATGCTCGCCGGCAGCGTGTAGTCCGTGCCGGATGTCGCAGCACCGCTCACCGCCAGGTTGACCGTCACGATCTGCGCCGAGGCCTGCGCCAGCGTCGCCGTGATCGTCGAGGTACCCGCCGCTTCGGCGATGCTCGTCGGCACCGCGCTCAGCGCAACCGTCGGCGGATCGTCGTCGTCGGTGATCGTCACTGTCACCTGCTGCGCGCCGTCCTCGCTGCCATTGGTGACGCCGGAGATGTCGATGACGACCGTCTCGTTGGTTTCATCCGTCGTGTCCTGCACCGCCGTCAGTGTGACGCTGGCGCTCGTGCTGCTGGCCGGGATCACAATGCTCAGCGGCAGCGTGTAGTCGCCGCCGGCGGCCGTGCCGCTCGCCGCCAGGTTGACCGTCACCTGCTGCGCGGAAGCTTGCGCCAGCGTTGCAGTGATGGTTGAAGTGCCTGCGGCTTCGGCGATGCTTGTCGGCACCGCGCTCAGCGTGACCGTCGGCGGATCGTCGTCATCGGTGATCGTCACCGTCACCTGTTGCACACCGTCTTCGCCGCCATTGGTCACGCCGTCGATGTCGATGACCACGGTCTCGTCGGCCTCGTCGGTCGCATCCTGGGTTGCCGTGAGCGTGACGCTGCCGGTCAGTGTGTTCGCCGGGATGACGATGTTGAGCGCCAGCGTGTAGTCGGCACCGGTGGCCGTGCCGCTCGCGGCCAGGGTCACCGTCACGATCTGCGTCGAGGTCTGCGCCAGCGTTGCCGTGATGGTCGAGACGCCCGCCGCCTCGTCGATGCTGGTCGGCACGGCGCTCAAGGTGACCGCCGGGCCGTCGTCGTCATCGGTGATCGTCACCGCCACCTGCTGCGTGCCGGATTCAGTCGCGTTGGTGACACTGGAGATGTCGATGATCACCGTCTCGTCGGCTTCATCGTTCGCATCCTGGGTTGCGGTCAGCGTGGTGCTGTTCGTCGTATCGCCGGCTGGAATCACGATGCTGGGCGCCAGCGTGTAGTCACCGCCGGTGGCCGTGCCGCTCAGCGTCAGGTTCACCGTCACATCCTGACCGGAGGCCTGCGACAGCGTCGCCGTGATGGTCGAGGTGCCCGCCGCTTCGGCAATGCTGGTCGGCACCGCGCTCAGCGTGACCGTCGGCGGATCGTCGTCGTCGGTGATCGTCACCGTCACCTGCTGCGATGCAGACTCGGTGGCATTGATCACGGTGTCGATGTCGACGATCACCGTTTCGTCGGCTTCATCAATGGCGTCCTGGGTCGCCGTCAGCGTGGCAGTGCCCGTCGTGTCGTTGGGCGGAATGACGATGCTCAGCGGCAGCGTGTAGTCGCCGCCGGTCGCCGTACCGCTCACCGCCAGATTGACCGTCACCTGCTGCGCGGAAGCCTGCGCCAGCGTCGCCGTGATCGTCGAAGTGCCCGCGGCCTCATCGATGCTTGTCGGCACTGCGCTGAGGGTGACTGTCGGCCCATCGTCGTCGTCCGTGATCGTCACCGTCGCCTGCTGTACGCCGTCCTCGGTGGCGTTGTCGACCGTGGAAATGTTGATGACGACCGATTCGTTGGCTTCATCCGTCGTGTCCTGCACCGCAGTCAGCGTCACACTGGCGCTCGTGTCGTTGGCCGGGATGACGATGCTCGTCGCCAGCGTGTAGTCCGTGGTGGACGTCGCAGATCCGCCCAGCGCCAGGTTCACCGTCACATCCACCGCCGAGGCCTGCGACAGCGTGGCAGTGACCGTCGAGGTGCCCGCCGCTTCAGCGATACTCACCGGCACCGCGCTGAGAGTAACCAGGGCAAGATCATCGTTGGTGATCGTCGCGCTGCCCGTCGCATCCGCGATCGAAACATTCTGGGCGTCGGCCAGCGTCACCGTGATCGTCTCGTCGACCTCGATCAGTTCGTCGCCGCAGACCGTGACCGGCACCGTCGCGGTCGTATCGCCGGCGGCGAAGGTCACGGCGGCATCCGTCAGCGTCAGGTAGTCGGTCCCCACCACATTGCAATCCGTGCCGCCGGTGGCGGTGCCGCCGGTCGTCGACAACGTCAGGGTCTCGTTGCCGATCGCGGCTGCGCCCAGGGTCACGGTCACATCGACCGTCGTCGTGCCGGCGTTGCCTTCGGTCACGCTGGCGCCGCTGACGGTGGCGCTGCGCTGGGTCTCGAACACCCGCGTGTTGAAGTCGAAGCCGATGAGCGGAATCTCGATGCCGGTCGGCGGCGAGCCGACATACTGCAGCGGCAGACCCCAGTTGCCGAGGTCGGAGACGACCGTCAGCAGCTCGCAGGTATCGTCAGCCTTGTCGTGCTGGAAATAGATCTTGGAAACCGCGTCCTGCATGTCGCCGATCGTGCCGACGGCACCGAACGCCGACTTGAAGTCGAAGTTGTTGCCGGTCGCGAGCGGCAGTTCCGACAGCTCCTTCTGTGTGCCAGTGCCATCGTCGACGGTCGGCAGGGCGGCATCCAGCAGCTCAATGAGCAGTTCGGAGTTCGTCTTGCCGCCAACGCCGGGGAGGACCGTCGTGTCGTCGATACCGGCCAGGATCAGCAGATCCTTGAGGCCGCTGCCGATGTCGTCGAACGCGGCCGAGCCGAAATGGAATCCGTGGCTGGTGTCCTGCGTGATCGGTTGACCGCAGCTCAGCGCGCCGATCAGCAGCATCTTGCGCTGGTTGGCCGGGCCCGCTTCGTCGACATCCGGATCGATGACCGTGCCGGGATCGATGACCGTCGGAACCGTGATCGCATTGCCGACCGTGACTTCGGTATCCACCGGCGCCGCCACCTCGACCGGATTGTCCGGGGTCAGGTCCGGGAAGTCGTTGACGCGCAGTACGCGGATCTCGATTTCCCAGGTCACGCTGGTGTCCGCCGTGCAGGTTTTCGGCGCGTTCGGAGCGAGCGTCGCCGTGATCTTCTCCGGGTTGCTGCCGTTGTAGATATAGGGGGTGCCGTTACCGTCGATGTCGGGATCTGGCGCGTACTCCAGATCCTTGAGTGCGTCGTTGATCTGCTGCAGGTTGCCGTTGATCGCCAGCAGCAGCTGGCCACGATGTTGCGCGTCGTTGTAATCGACCGCCGAGTAGTTATCGAGGATGGCGCCGCTGGGCAGCTTGTTCGTCCCCCCGGTCACCGCGCCTGCGTAAAGCTTGCCGCCCTGGCTGGTGCCGATCTGCAGCCTCGCACAGCCGCCGACTCCGACGTCCGTGTTGCAGGCCGCGGTATCGCCGGCATCGCTGATTTCGATCCTGCGCTCGTTGTCCGAGACCAGACCGGAAAAGACGTCGACATTGATGCCTTCGTCGAACTCGAGCGTGCCGATCGGGAACACCCCGGCGGCGAGGCCGGTGATGATCGTGCTCAGCGCGGTCCCGCCCGGCAATTTGCCGAGCGCGTCGGCGAGCTCGCTCGACGGCAATCCGGCCGGTGCCATATAGAGCCGCTCGGGGGTATAGGTGACGCAGTCCAGCGTAGCCTTGGCGGCTCCCATCCCGCCGCCCTCTGCCAGCACCGGCTCACCGTCTTCCGGCATGCCATCCGGCCCCGGGCCGGAGACGCCGCCACCCGACCCCGCTGTCGACCCCACGCCGCCGTTGTCGCCGCTCGCTGCGACGATCTCGCCGGGTCGCGCCGGACGGAAGCGACGCGCGAAGATCGCCTGTTCATCGGCACTGCGTGCGCCGTCCCAGACGACGACGGAATTTCCTGCTGCATCGATCGCCATGCGCGGCGCATGGACGCGCAGCATGCCGCCGCTGATCCTCAAGCCCTCTCCCGAACCGGCGCCGGCTGCGCTGTAGCGGCGGACGAAGACGCCATCAAAGGCGACGAGGAAATCGTCGCCGTCAGCCCAGGTGACAAAGAAGTTGCCGGCCGTGTCCGTAGCCACGCCGGGAAAGCGCGGCTCAGCACCCGTGTTGGGCACGAACTGGAAGGTATCGCCCGTGCGGTTGCCGTAGGCGTCGTAGCGCTGGCCGACGATGTCGTAACCGGCGCCCTCCGCCAGCGCGGTTTCCCAGACCACGATGTGCCCACCCAGCGCATCAACGCCGACGCTGGGGTTGAGCGCGCGTCCGCCGACATCCGCGTCAACCCGGAACTCCGCGCCCAGCGGGGCGCCGCCTGCGTAGTAGCGCTGCGCAAAAACACCTGCGCCGTCCTGAGCCTCGCTGGTCCAGGCAACGACGAAGTTGCCGTCGGCGCCCATGTCGACGCTGGGGCTGAGCTGAGTGCCGGCGGTGTTGGTACTGACTGCGAATGCGGCGCCGCGCGCCGCGCCGTCGGCAGCGAAGCGCTGGGCAACGATGTCATGGTCATCATGACCGCTGCTGCTCGTGGTCCAGGCGACAACAAAATTGCCGTCCTTGTCCATCGCCACGCTGGGTCGTTTCTGCGCATCCACACCGTGGACGGCGTCGGTCAGCAGGCGAAACTCGTCCCCCCTGCGCGCGCCACTGGCGTCAAAGCGCTGACCGAAAATCCCCGGCCCGGCGGCGTCCGTGGCCGACCAGACCACGAGGAAGCGGCCCAGGGAATCCATCGCGACGCCGGAATTCGATGCCCCGGCTTTCACCAGAAACTGCGGCCCGAGCGGAACGGCCGGAGCGGAGATCATCGCCGGGGTCGCGGCTTCCCCCCGTCTTGAACCCCCGGAATCGCGGCAGGCCGTGCCGACCAGAACCACTGCCAGTGCAACGGTCAGCGGAAGAATGCCGTACCTGCGGACCAGAGGCTCAGTGTTCATTTGATTGCTTCCTTGCAGTCCCCATGCAGCTGCACGGCGCTCCTGACCTGTCCAGCGCGGACTCCGCCGATCAGAAATGCCATCCCTTGCTGAGCCACCGGCTTCCGGCCGCTGCCCCGGGAACCACAGTGCGCAAGCCGCCGAGCTTCTGCAATCGCTGGAAATGCCAACTAGTGTGCAAACTGGGCTCGATCAAAATGGCGGAGAATTGGGGAGGGCTAAGCTGGCGGAGCGTTGCTGATCGCCGAGTGAGTGCCGGTGTCGCTTTTGCGACACCCTCGATACACCTGCTACGCAGGCACTCGAGCCGAACGGAGGGCGGTGGCATCCGGGGCGAACAACAAAACCCCGTTCGTCTCGAGTGCCGCGCAACGCGCGGTGTATCGAGAGACCTGCACAAGGGCCCGAGGCAATCCGCTCAAGATGATTCATCGTTCCTAAACGATGTATACCACTCTATTAGTCAATATTTAGTCACAATCAAGCGAAGCCCACGCCCGCCCAGCATTTCCCGCCGAATCCGCCAGTTCAGACACATTCCGAGATTTGCTCTCGGCCTCCCGGCCACGCCAGCGCGGAAGTTACTCGGTCGGCTTCGTCGTCGTTTTTTTATGATTGTTTGTAGATCTTTATTTAATCTTTACTCACAGTCAACCAGAATATTTTTTCAGGCCTGCAGACGCCGAATCACCGCCGCTGCTGTCACATTTCTTCGCCTGCTCCATTGCGGCCTCAGGCAAGTCCATGGATTCCTTGGAATCCTCCGGACGCGGCCTTTTTATGCACAGGCTATGCACCGCTCTTCCACCGTTCTCGCACCATATTGAACACAAGCTCTAGCGGTTGACGACCCTCTGAACCACAAGATATGGTTGTCGCATCGCCACGGAACCCCATGAAGGGGCCGTGGCTTTGACGTTTTTCTTCACGAACTCATAAGTGCTCAGCGGGGAGCCCAATAACATGCAAACCACCACACTGGTTGCTCCGTCCCAAATGCAATCCGACCCC
>CAZDPA010000087.1:0-16750 GCA_964507195.1 uncultured Salinisphaerales bacterium
GGATACGACGATGATGCGGCCGTCAAAATTCAAGTGTTTTCTCCTCAGGCGGATCTCTCAGGTTCGCTGCAAGCCTGCCAGCGGTGGGGCGATGTGCCTTGACCCGTGGCGACAAATCATTGCGCTGGCGCGACCTTGTCTGAATACGTAATGACGATACTCTTTCGATCACGTAATGGTCAACACCGCTGTATATTAAAAAAGGACGGACGGGGCGTTCGGCGGCGGGCCAAACCGGACTGCGCGATGAGACAAATTTGACCCGGCGCCGGCCTGTGCAGCAGCCGGATTGGCCCTATCATTGACCCACCCGGCTCACCCACAAAAACAGGTCCGAAACCAGCTCCCATGGCGGCAAAGCCCAAGAATCCCAAGGCCAAGGATCCGCATGCCGCCGCGCTCGACGCCGCGCTGGAACACAGCACGGTACCGGCGGTGTCGCGCGCCGCGGCGATCCTGCGTCTGCTGGGCAGATCGTCCGAACCGGTCGGTGTGCAGTTCATCGCACGCGCGCTGAACATCATTCCGAGCACCTGCCTGCACATCCTGCGCACGCTGGTGGTGGAGGAGTTCGTCAGCGTCGACCCCAACACCAAGCTTTATTCCCTCAACGCCGGCGTGTTGATGCTGGCCCGCCAGTGGCTGAGCCAGAACCGCTTCTCGGACATTGCGCAGCCCTCGCTGGACCGGATCGTCAGGGAGTACGGCGTCACCGCGATGGGTGTGCAGATCGTCGGTCTCGAGCACATGATCGTCGTCGCGATGGCGCGTTCCGAAACCATGATCCAGCTGTATACGCAGATCGGCAGCCGCTTCCCGGCCACGATCAGCGCCACCGGTCGCTGCATCGCCGCCTTCGGCGATCACGAACGCCAGGAACTGCACCGTCGCTTCAAGCTGCTGCGTTGGGACAACGCCCCGACGCTCGCCGAGTGGGAAGCGCAGATCGCGACGACGCGCAGCAATGGCTATGCGATCGACCAGGGCAACTACATGGCCGGCGTCACCGTGGTCGCAACACCGGTCTTCGGCGTCGGCGGCAAGCTGACGAACTGTCTGGTTGTCGTCGGCATCAGCGAACAGCTTCAGGACCAGACGCTGGCGAAGATCGGCCGCGAGCTGCGTGAGAGCGCGGCGAAGGTGTCGCGCCAGCTGGGTTCGGGCTGAGCGGCTCACTGCGCTGATTCGCCCTGCGCGCTATGTACGCAGGCCGATGAAGTAGAGCAGCAGCAGTGCGCCGATCAGGCTGGCCAGCGTGACATCGCCGATGCGGCGCATCTTCAACGGCGCGTGCTTGAGCTCCATGAACTCCCAGACGATGAGCCGCACCTTGAGTGCTGCCATCAGAATCACGCCGAGTGTGATGCCGCTGCTCAGCGTGAACGCGTGCAGGCCGTCATTGACGCCGATCCACCAGGACAGCAGCGTCACGCCGGTCAGCAGGGCGCAGACGAGGCCCAGTCTTGTCGCGGTTGTCGTCATTGCCTACCTCATGACGTAGAGCAGGGCGAAGATGATCACCCACAGGAAATCGACCATGTGCCAGTAGATCGCGCCGGATTCGACGACGCGGATCGAGAGCTGCGGGCTGTTCAGGCGCTGGATGACGACGCCGAGAAAGACGAAGCCGAACAATACGTGCAGCACATGGATGCCGGTCAGGAAGTAGTAGAAAGCGAAGAAGCCGTTCGTCGACAGCGTGTAACCGGCGTCGATCTTCAGCGACCATTCGATGGCCTTGGACGCGATGAACAGCACACCGCAGGCTATCGTCATCCAGGCCTGCGTCACCGCAGCCGGCAGGCGCTGCTCGCGTGCGGCCTGCACGGCACGGGCAATGAGCCACGAGCTGATCAGCAGGATCACGGTATTGACCACACCGAAGTTCTGGCTGAGCTGCTCCTGCGCGTGCAGGAACAGCGCTGGGTCCTGGCCCCGGTAGAACATGTACGCAATGAAGTAGCTGCTGAAGACGATGACTTCGACGAACACGAAGTACCAGATGTCGATCTGACCAGGCACCCAGTCATCCTGCTCCAGATCCGGGCTGGTCGTTGCGTTCATGACGGCCGTATTCATGTCTTGGCCGCCTTGCTGGCCAACGGTGGCAGCGGACCGTCACCGAAATCCTCACGCAGGATCATGCGGCGCAGCAGTGTGATGAAGGCGGCGGTGTAGACAACAAACACCATCGTGTCGATCCAGAACGCGATCACGCCGTTCCAGGCGAACGGCCCCTCCTTGAAGATCCACATCGGCGCGACGACGAACTCGGTCAGCAGATTGCAGATGTTCAGATAGCCGAACCACAGCGGAAACACGCGGTTCCTGTCGAGCAGGATCGCGGTCATCCATACCGCAGTGCCGATCAGGAACACACCCATTGTGCCGACAAAGGCGGTGAAGCTGGCGTCGTAGATCAGCGCGATGACGGCCGGATCGCGGTCCGGGCGCAGCGCGCCGACGGTCAGCAGAATCGCAGTCAGCAGCATGCCGGGCAGGGTGGAGAGCGAGTAGATCGCGATATAGCTGTAGGCGAACACCTTGCTGACCGACATGCGGTGCATCGAGTACGCGATCAACGCATTGCAGGACGCGACCATGCCGGAGATCAGGAAGATGATGCCGAAGCCCCACAGCAGGCCGTCATGGTTGTCGGTGAACCACTGGACGACGCGGGCCTGGTCCCACCATGGCTTGGGCGGTGGCATCACGCGCGTCATCAGGCAGAAGACGATGCCGAACAGCTGGTAGAAGCTGAACATCGCCCACCACATGATCCACAGCTCGAGCTTGGGATTGTGCTTCCAATGCCAGACGAAGCGGCTCCAGCCGCCGTCCGGCAGTGCCGGAGTCAATGTGCCTGCAGCGGCGCTCATGCCAGCGCGCTCTCGGCGTCGCGCTGCGCGTATAGCGCCTTGCCGACGACGACCGTCATGACGATCAGCCACAGCGCGATCGCGCCATTGCGGACGTAGAACGACAGCAGGCCATCCCAGGCCAGCGGTCCGGTCAGTGCAGTCGCGACGAAGGCGGCGGGTGCGATCGCCGCGGCGATCAGCAGATTGAAATGCGCGACCCAGGTTTTGAATACCGGCTGCGCCTGGCGATCGAGAAAGATCGCGAGCGCGAGGAACACGCACTGGCCGATCAAGAAGCCGACCTGGCTGGTGAACGAGATCCACGCCAGATCGTTGAACAGCATCGTCAGTTCCGGATCGCGCTCCGGCCGGAATGCGGCAATCAGCCAGAACAGGTCGGCGAGGAAGAACAGCACCGGCCCGCCGGTTGCGCAGCCGAGATAGCAGTACGCGAGCAGAGGCGTGCGATGGGCCATGCGCTTGATCTGCATGACGATCAGTGCGAGGAACACGACGATGCCGATACCGAACCAGTTGAACGCAATCATGCTGTAGCGGATGCGCGGCAGGTTCTCGGCATCGCGGTAGAACGCCGCGACTTCATCGGCCGACATCGTCGGCGCCATCGGCGCATGGAAGCCGGGGAAGAAAACGAAGATCAGCAGCCAGCTCAAGGCGAGAAACGGCAGGGCCCAGAACAGGATGATCTCGCTGTCAGTCTTGCGCATCTTGGTCTCCGCTAGTCATTGCATCGTTTACTCCGTCATTCCCGCGAAAGCGGGAATCTAGGGCGGCATGGCGCAATGCCGGTGTCCCCTGGATGCCCGCTTTCGCGGGCATGACGTGTGATGGGGAATGTCGGTTCATCTGCGTACCTACTTACTCGCCCCAGCGATAACTGAGGTTGAGGCCGATGATCCGCGGCTCGGAATAAATCGAGCTCTGGAAGTAGGTCAGGTTCCACTGGTTGCTGTTCGAGATGCGGTAGATCTCGTTGGTCAGGTTGGTGCCGAACAGCTGCACGTCGAAACTGGATCCGAAGACGCCGCTCCAGCTGACGCTGGCATTGAGCAGGCGCGCGACCGGCAGGTACGCACCGGGCTCGCCTTCGGGCGGTGCGGACTGGCCGCTGTACTGTGTGCCGGTCCAGGTCCAGGTCAGCGCAGTTTCGATATCGCCGAGCGCGGCATCGACGGGCAGCAGATAGCGGCCGGACAGGCTGAACTGATGCTCGGGTGTCGACTGGAAAGGAATGCAGCTCAGCTCGATGACATTGCCGGACTGGATCTCCTCGCCGGTGCATTCGCGATGCGGCGTCGCGCCGGTGTAGTCCAGCTCGAACTTCTCGTACTCGGCACGCGTATAGCCGTAGGTGCCGATGAACGTGAAGCCGTCGGACGGCTGGATCGTCAGGTCCATCTCGAAGCCAGCGACCCAGGCGCTGCCGACGTTGAAGATCGACTGGCCGAGCTGCGGAACCGGATTGACCGAGTTCGGCGGAACGTAGGCGTCGATGCCGGCCTTCTGCAGCCCGGTGTAGTCGGTGTAGTAGACCGCCGTGTTCAAACGCACCGGCATATCGCCGACGGTGAAGTCGGACTTCTGGCCGATCTCGTAGTTGGTGACGAATTCCGGATCGTAGGTGTAGCGGTCCGGGTTGACCGAGATCGGCGCGAAGCCGCCGGTCTTGTAGCCGCGGCTGAGCTTGGCGTAGACCATGTTGCCGCTGTTCTCGGTATCGAAGCGGTAGTCGAGACCCGCGGTCCAGGTCCACTCCGAGCTTTCGACTTCGGCGTCGAAGCTCTTGTCGACGAGCGGAATCAGACCGATGGCGACCTGCCTGATCGACGCGGAGCCGGAGGTCTCGTCGCTCGTATGGCGTACACCCAGCGTCAGGTTCAGGCCGGACATCGATTCGAAGAGGTCGCCGAGATCGTAGGTGCCCTGCACGAAGGGTGCGAAGGACTGCTTGTTCTGGTTGTACTGCTGGTCGACATCGACGAACAGCAGGGAGGTCGCCACGATGTGACCGACCGCATCGGTGTCCTCGTAGTAGGCGCCGACGACATATTTCAGCGCGCCGTCCAGGGTCGTGCCCTGCAGCTGCAACTCCTCGGTGAAGGTCTGCACATCCGCCTGCAGCAAGTCGTCGGGATTGATGAACTCGTTGAAGGCCGCGCGTGAGCCGTCGAGATCCCAGCGGTAGGAGTGCCTGAACGTCGAATAGCTCGCGATGTTGACGAGGGTCAGCTCGTCGTTGAGTTTGAAGCTGAGCTTGTCGATGACGCCGCCAGTCTCCAGAAGATCATTCGGATCGCCGCTGAGCTGGACGCGGCGGTTGCCGCGCGCGGCCTGCTCGTCGACGATGTCCTGGCCGCAGTTCGTCGATGGTCCAAAGAAGTTCAGCACCAGGCAACCGAGGTTGCCGACCTGCGCCAGATCGATGCCGGGAACGATCTGCGTCAGCGCGCCGAGACCGATCGCGCCCGGAATCGCCCGGTTGAGGCCTTCGCGGTTGACGCGTTCGATGACCGTCGCCGTGCCGTTGTCGGCGCTGTCGGACCAGTAGCCCATCAGGTAGTTTTCGATGCCGTCACTTGGCCGCCACAGCAGGCCGAGGCGTGCGGTCCAGTAGTTCTTGCTGTCGTAATCCTTGCCGGTGACGACGTCCTGGGTGAATCCGTCGCGCTGATAGACCTGGCCGCCGATGCGCGCGAGCAGCACGTCGTCGACGAGCGGCGTATTGAGCACCGCCTCGTAGGAGTGCCCGGTGAGGGTGTCGTCGCCGGACAGCATGACCGCGCCTGCACGTAGCGAACCCGAGAATCCTTCCTGTGGTTTCGCCGGTTCCAGCAGCAGCGCACCACCCGTGGTGTTGCGGCCGAACAGCGTGCCCTGCGAGCCCTTGAGGATCTGCACGTTGGACAGATCGAAGAACTTGCCGGGGCCGCCCTGGTAGTTGGCGACCGGATCGGACGGGACCGCGACTTCTCCCAAGTAGATGATGACGCCCGGACTCGCGCCGAACTGCGCGCCCTGACCGCGGATCGCCGGTGTTTCGGTATTGCGCATCTGGCTGTTGCTGCCGACGATCAGGGACGGTACGCGACCCTGCAGATCCTGTGGGCTGTTGATCTGCTCGCGCTTGAGATCGTCTGCGCTCATTGCCGCAATCGCGACCGGCACGTCCTGCAGATTTTCGGCGGTACGCCGCGCGGTGACGACGATTTCCTCGATGGATGCGCGCGGCGCCGGCGCCGCTGGTGTGGGGGCGGCTTCCGCGCGCTCAGGCACCGGAATCACCTCATATGGCGCAATGGCTTCGGTCGGTGTCGCGGCAGGAGTGACGTTCGCGGCTGAGGGTGCGCTGGTCGGTGCGGGAGCTGCGGTTGGAGCGGTGGAGGCGGCCGGTGTCTCCGGTTCGATATCCGAGAGCAGATCCAGCAGTTCGTCATCGGCCGCAGTCTGAGCCAGGGCCAGCGGCGGGCACGCGATCAACGGCAGCATTGCGACAAAGCCCCCTTTCGTGAACTGGGTTCTGTTCATCGGTTTTCCCCCCAACACCACGACGGCGCCGAAGTCCTGCTCCGGCGTGGTGCTATTTAGGGGCGCTGCCGCTGTGGCTGTCTACGCTGAATTCTGGTCGCCGCGTTGATAAGCGGCCATGAACTTCGTCCGGCCAACCGTCGAGACTTCGGTCGCGGCGGCGTAGTGCGGCGGCAGCGTCTGCCGGTACTGGGTCGGCGTCATGCCGGTTTCGCGGCGGAAGGCGTAGCAGAAATTCGACGATGACGAGAACCCCAGCGTCCCGGCAATGCGGGTCACGCTCTCGTCCGCGGCCAACAGCGCGCGCGCATGGGCCATCTGGCTGCTGGCGATGTAGGTGCCCAGCGAGCAGTCACGCGCGGTGCGGAAACCGCGCGTGAGCTGGCGCACCGAGATGCGGCACAGGCCGGCGAGTTCTTCGAGGCTCGGCGCCTTGCGCATGTCCTGCACGCGCTCATCGATCAGCTTGAGCTGCCAGCTTGCGAGTCCGCGCTGCGGCATGCGACCGGGCAGGGCGCCACCGTAGCGCAGCAGCTCGACGCTGATCTGGGTCGTCAGCGCCTCGATCATCACATTGCTGGCGAAGCCGGGATGGCGGGTCTCGTCGGCGACGTGCAGCAGCAACTGGCGCAGGCTGGCGTCGCGGATGTCGAGGCCGGTCAGCAGGAAATGGTCGGACAGCTCCGGCAGTTCCTCGAACAGCGAGATGACCGGACCCAGTTCGAGCTGGCACAGCACCGAGTACAGCGAGCTGTCCTCGTCGCTGCGCACGCTCATGTCGATCGTCGGTGGCAGCACGAACAGGTCGCCGATGCGCTCGTAGCGTTGGGCATTCCAGCGGTCGGCGAAACAGGCGCGGGCGCTGCGGTGGCGCGTGCCCAGGCACAGCTCGACGCGAATCTTGTCCTCCATCCGCAGGACGCTTTGCGGCGGTTCGCCGAAGCGGTAGTGGACGAGCTGAACCACCGCGCTCGGCACGTTCACTTCTGCTTCGATGTCCATCGAGGCATTGATCTGACGATTCATGGCAGCGATGTCTGGCCGAAGGCTCTGGGAAGGAAACTGATCCTGATTATGCATCCCCGTCGCCGAACGGTATGGGTTTGTTGTTGTATATATAAAACAATAATTGCATATTGACAACAGTCGACGCGATCTGGTCTCATGCTTCCCGCAGCGACGCCGTCATGGGTCGCAAACCTTTCTGGGAAGAAGAGTCGGATGAGCAAGCTGACGGACCACACGAGCTATGCGGCGGCGCAACAGCATTTCTCGACGCAGGCCCTGTGGGACTTGTTCGACGGCAATACCGAGTCCTTCAACATCGCGCACGAATGCATCGACCGGCATGCCGGAGATCCGCAGCGCATCGCAGTGCGCGTTGCCCACGCCGATGGCCGCGACGAGATCATCCGCTTCAGCGAGTTGTCGGCATGGTCGAGCCGCTTCGCGCACTGGCTTGTCGCGCAGGGCGTGAAGCCCGGCGATCGCGTCGCCTTCATGCTCGATCCTTCGCTGGCTTTCTACACCGCGATGTTCGGCGCGATGAAGATGGGCGCGATCAGCGTGCCGCTGTTCACGCTGTTCGGACCCGAGGGTCTGCAGCTGCGCGTTGCCGACTGCAATCCGGTGATTCTGGTCACCAACGTCGAGAAGGCCGAGATGGCGCGTGGCGCGGCGAATACCCGCGTTGTCGTTGCCGATGACGCGCTGTTCGAAGCCCTCAAGCCTTATCCGGACACGTTCAATACAACGACGAAGGCCGACGATCTCGCCGCCTTCCAGTACACCTCCGGCACAACGCGCGAACTGCCCGCCGCGGTCAAGCACAACCATCGTTCGATCGTCGTGCTCGCGCTTGCTGCGCTGTATGGCACGGGCGTGCGACCGGGTGACGAGTTCTTCTGTCCGTCGTCGCCGGCCTGGGGCCACGGCATGTGGCACGGCACGCTGGCGCCGCTGTCGCTGGGCGTGACGACCGGCACGATGGCCGGCAAGTTCGCGGCGTTGCGCCTGCTGCAGGCGCTGCAGGATTACGGCATCACCAATCTGTCAGCCGCCGCGACGCACTACCGGATGATGAAGGCGAGCGGCGAAGCCGAGCGCTTCAGGTTCAAGCTGCAGAAGATGTCGTATACCGGCGAGCCGATCGATACCTCGACGCTGGAGTATGTCGAGCATCTGTTCGGTCACCCGGTCTGCAGCATGTACGGCACGACCGAGGTCGGCGTCGTGCTGGTCAACTATCCGGGCGCGCCGGATTTCATCGTCAAGCCGGGCTCGCTCGGCAAGGCGATTCCCGGTCAGACCGTCGAAGTGCAGGATCCCAGCGGCGAGCTCTGCGCGCCGCGTCAGGTCGGCGAACTCAAGCTGCTGCGCCGCGGGCAATGGGTGCCGACCAAGGACCTCGGCTGGATCGACGAGGACGGTTATCTCTATCACGCCGGCCGCGCCGACGACGTCATCATCTCCGCCGGCTGGACGATGAGTGCGGTCGAGATCGAGAACGTCCTGCTCAAGCATCCGGATGTCCGCGAGGCGGCGGTCATCGGCGTCAAGGACGATCTCAGAGGTCAGGTCGTCAAGGCCTTCGTCGTCAGTCCGCGTTCGTCCAACGATGCCTTCGTGCGCGAACTGCAGGACTTCACGCGTGAACGCCTCAGCCAGCACGAATTCCCGAGGGTGATCGCCGTCGTCGACGAGCTCCCGAAAACCCCGGCCGGAAAGGTCAATCGAAAAGTGCTGCGCGACCGCGAATCCGCCGTCGCTGCTGCCTGATAGTCAAAGCAATACTCAAAGGAGAACACTGTGGCCAACGACAATTCCACCATCTTTCCGAAAATCACCGACCGCGGGCTGGAAGAACTCCGCAGCCGTATCGGTGTTGCAATCACCGATACGGTCGAGCCCTGGAACTACGAAGCGACGCGTGATGCGATCCGTCACTACGCGCACGGCATCGGCGACGACAATCCGCTGTGGTGCGATCCGGATTACGCGGCGAAGTCACGCTTCGGCACGCTCGTCGCGCTGCCGAGCTTCCTGTTCACGACCAGTCGCATCATCTCCGGCTACGTCGGCGGCCTGTCGGGCACGCATGCGATGTGGGCCGGTGCGAACTGGCAGTGGCACAAGCCGGTGCTGCGCAATGACACGATCCACACCGAAGCCAAGCTCAAGGATCTGATCGAGCATCAGACCAAGTTCGCCGGCCGCTCGTTCCAGCAGATCTACAACGTCAAGTTCTACAACCAGAATGGCGACTTCGTGTCCGAGGCCGACAGCTGGTGCTTCCGTACCGACCGCGACGTCGCGCGCGAGCAGGGCACCAAGTACACCGAGGTGAAGGCGCGCGAGCCGAAGAAGTACAGCGAAGAAGAGCTGTCGAAGATCTTCGAGCTGTACGCGAAGGAGCCGGTGCAGGGTGCAATGCCGCGCTACTGGAAGGACGTGCAGGTCGGCGACAAGCTGCCGACGATGGTCAAAGGCCCGATGACCGTGACCGGTTTCATCTGCTACGCGCAGGGCTGGGGCGGTCTGTACATCCGCGCCAACAAGCTCGCGTGGCAGCAGCATCACAAGCATCCGGGCCTCGGCATCAAGAACCGCTTCAACATTCCGGATTGCCCGGAGCGCGTGCATTGGGAAGAAGAGTTCGCGCTCAAGGTCGGTACGCCGGGCGCCTACGACTACGGCCCGGAGCGTTGCTCATGGCTGACGCATCACCTGACCAACTGGCAGGGTGACGCCGGCTTCCTGCGCAGCAGCCACTGCCAGATCCGCCGTCACAATCCGGAAGGCGACACCGTGTTCATCAACGGCGAAGTGATTCGCAAGTTCGAGGAAGACGGCCGCAAGCTGGTCGAGATAAAGCAGGAAGCGAAGACGCAGACCGGTGAGGTGTCCGCGTTCGGCGGCGGTATCGTCGAGCTGACCTGAGTTTCCGGGGGTAGGGGAACGCCGCGGGGCCATACAGCTGGCGCCGCGGCGTTGCTGTTTCCGGCGTATGCAGAAGCGCCGGCAAGCAGCGATCAGCGTGATGCACCCGCTCTTCAGCGAGCGCTGGCCTGGCGTCGCACCGGACCACTGCATCGGGTTGTCGCTTCGGGGCAAGAAATGCAGGGTGTTGCGTCGCTTCGGGTCAAGTATTGATGACCGTCGCCCCGGTAACATGTCTACAGAGCTGTCATTGCATTGTCGTGCAGTGCGTACGAGAGGAGTGCCGCGGGTTTCACCGCGCGCTGACCAGTGCCGGTAATCCCTTGGATTGCCGGAATAAGAGGGGACATCGATGAAAAGAGTGATCACTGCCGCGGCTGCAAGCCTGATTGTCGGCTTGGGTGCCGGGTTCAGCCTTGCGGCATCGGCGCAGGACAGCGATCTGGATTCCTTCCTCGACTCGTTGCCGGTCGACGAACCGGCGAAGCCGACGCCGTCAGCCCAGCCGGCATCGGCCGACACCGCCCCGGATTCGAGCAGCGCCCCGGAAGAAGCAGCCGTCAGCGAGCCTGAGACCAGTGACGCCGCCGAGGCAGCGCCAGAAGCAGCTGCCGGCGAACCCGAAGCGGGCAGCGCCCCTGAAGCTGCCACGGCCAGCGAACCCGCACCGGAGGACACGACGACGGCACAGCCGCCGCTCGACGTCATCGAGCTGCCGGACAGCGAGCCTGCACCGGACACGGTCTCGACGCCGGCCGCACCACGCAGCCGCGTCATCGAGGAAATCATCGTGACCGCGCAGCGCCGCGAGGAAAGCGTGCAGGACGTGCCGATCTCGATCACGGTGTTCGACGGCAAGCAGCTGTCGAATGCCAACATCACCAATTCCGCCGACCTCGCGACGCAGACGCCGTCGCTGTCGACCAACACCCGCTTCGGTGCCGACAACGCGACGTTCTCGATCCGCGGCTTCACCCAGGAGCTGCGCACGACCGCATCGGTCGCCACCTACATGGCTGAAGTCGTGGCGCCGCGCGGCCAGAGCTCGCAGACCTCCGGCGACGGCGCCGGTCCGGGCGCGCTGTTCGACCTTGCCAACGTGCAGGTGTTGAAGGGCCCGCAGGGCACGCTGTTCGGCCGCAACACCACGGGTGGCGCGGTGTTGCTTGTGCCGAACCGGCCGAAGGACGAGTTCGAGGGCTACATCGAACTGTCGGGCGGCGAGTGGGGCATGCTGCGCCAGCAGGGCGTGCTCAACGTGCCGGTCTCCGATGACTTCAAGCTGCGTCTTGGCGTCGACCGCAATGAGCGCGACGGCCACCTGCGCAACGTCGTGAACATCGGGGCCAGCGAACTCGGCAGCGTCGACTACACCTCGGCGCGCCTGAGCACGGTCTGGGATGTCAGCGACACGGTCGAGAACTACACGATCCTGTCCTACATCGACTCGGAGAGCACCGGCTACAGCTCGCAGCTGTATGCCTGCAACGCCGGCTATCTCACCGGTGGATTCTTCCTGCAGTTCTCGGGGACGCTGCATTATCCCGCCTGCGCCGATCAGCTCGGCCGGCAAGAGGCCGCCGGCCAGAACGGGTTCTACGACGTGGTCAGCACGATCGCTTCGCCGATGACGAACATCAAGGAAAAGCGCCTGATCAACACGCTGACCTGGGAGCTCAGCGATGACGTCACGCTGAAGAACATCCTCGCCTACGCCCATCTGAACACGGAAAACGGTTCGGATATCTTCGGCACCCAGTTCCGCTACAACGTGCCTGCTGTCATCATCCCCCGGTTGCCTGTCGTGCAACCGCTGCTCGATCTGCTCGGCATCTCGAACACCATTCCCCTGGATCCCGACCCCAGCCGCGAGTTCAAGACCGGCGTGTCGGTAGCGAATCCGGACTTCCCGGTCACCAGCCAGGAAACCTTCGTCGCCGAACTGCAGTTGCAGGGCACTGCCTTCGAAGGCTCGCTGGACTGGCAGGGTGGCGTCTACTACGAGAACAGCCGCCCGGATGGTTTCTCGGGCAACAACTCCGCCGGCCTGCTGTCCTGCGAGATGGCTTCGCTCGAAGGCGACCCGTCCGGCTTCAACTGCTATGACCCGCTCGGCGGCGTCGTCGGCGGCGTGCTGGTGCAGGCGTACAAGACCGAATACCTGAACCGCGCGGCCTACGCCCAGGGCACGTTCCACTTCAACGACGAGTTCAGCTTCACCGGCGGTCTGCGATACACCTGGGATCACACCGAGGCCTACGGCGAGAAGACCCGCTACACCTGGTTGCTCGCCATCCCGCAGGCGCCGAGCCTGCAGATCGTCACGCCGCACGTCAGCAGCAAGGCGCCGACCGGTCTGGTCGAGTTCGACTGGAAGCCGTTCGAGGGGCAGATGATCTACGCCAAGTATCTGCGCGGTTACCGCCAGGGCAGCGTCATCCCGGCTGCCGATCCCGGCGTCGATACCTTCGAGCCCGAGAAAGTTGATACCTACGAACTCGGCCTGAAGACCCAGTTCGATGGCTTCATCCCCGGTCGCTTCAACGTGGCGGTGTTCTACAACGACTTCACCAACCAGCAGCTGCAGCTCGGCTACATCTCGGCAACCTCGACGCAGACGACCACGATCGTCAATGCCGGCAAGTCGCGCATCGCGGGTGTCGAGGCCGATCTGTATCTGCAGCTGCTCGACAGCCTGTCGCTGGCCATCGCGATGTCGGCGCTCGACACCGAGCTGCTCGAACAGGAAGACCTGACCGGTCGTGTCGGCGATGCCGGCGGCGGCTTGGCCGGCGCCTCGGTGACGCCGATTGCCGACGTTGGCGACGAACTGCCGTACGCGCCGAAGCAGACCTACGTGGCCTCGCTGAACTGGGATCTGCCGGTGCCGTCCGACTGGGGTCAGATCTTCGCCGGAGCGACCTTCTCGCACATCGGCGAGCAGCGTTCGGCAGCAACGAGTTCGGGTCCGTTCGGCATGCTCGACGCGTTCGAGTTGCTCAACCTCAACCTGGGCTGGGTCGGCATCTTCGGTTCGCCGCTGGACATCACCGCGTTTGCGACCAACGTCCTCGACGAGGAATACACGACCTACACCAGCGGTACCTACAACCTGCTGGCCTACGAGTCGCGTGCCGTCGGTACGCCGCGATTGATCGGTGCTCGACTGAAGTACAACTTCGGCGCCGCGGCGCAGTAGGCGCTCTGCTGCAACGAAAAGGCCCGCCAATCGGCGGGCCTTTTCGTTCTTTCTCTCTCTCCTCGCTTGCGGGGAGAGAGAAAGTGTAGAAATCAACCCGTTCGCATCGAGTGCCTGCGAAGCAGGTGTATCGAGATGCCGCGACGGCAGGTCAGAGGCAGGTGTCCGTCGCTATGTCCGATACACCGCGCGTTTCGCGCGACACTCGACACGAACGGAGATACTCGCATCCGCTTCAAGCGAACTGACGCTCCAAGCTCAGACCGGCCGCAATGCCAGCACGCTGCCGTCCGCGTCGGCAGAAATGTAGAGCACACCGTTGGGCCCGGCAGCAATGCCGGCAAACGGCCCCATCGGCCCCGTAAACGGCGGAAATCCGCGCAGCGGTTTCGCAACGACACCCGGCGGTGTGCCCACCGGCAGATCGCTGGCGATGATGCGGCGCACGCTTTTCTTGAGGTCGTATTCAACCAGTGTCTTGGCGGCTGCATCGACGACGTAGAGCACGCCGTCGCGCACGAGGATGCCCTGCGGGCTCTGCAATCCGTCCAGTACGGTTTCGACGCCCGAGCGGGTCAGTCTGACAACGCGTCCCGCACCCGACTCGGACACGAGACAGCTGCCGTCGGAATCGATTTCGACACCGATCGGATCGCGCAGGCCGGAAGCGAGCACCTCGATATCACCTGACTGGATCGCCAGCACGCGACCTGCGCCGAGTTCGGCAACGATCACCGCGCCGCCCGGCGTGACGGCAAGGCCATACAGCTGGTCGAGGCCCTGCGCCAGCACTTCGCTTTCGTTCTGCGCCGGACGATAGCGCGCGACCTGTCCGGCTGCGGTCGCAACGATGAGTTCACCGACGCCGGCGGCGGCGAGGCCGCGCACATAACCCGGATAGCCCGGCGTGAACAGCATGCCGAGCGATTTCAGCGTGCCGTCTGCAAGCAGCTGGAACAGGTTGGGGCCGTCGGCGACGTAGATGTTGCCGCTGCTGTCGACCGTCAGGTCGAACGGTCCGTTGAGGCCGCAGGGCAGCAGATTTCTGCTCGCGCCGTTGCCGGTGATTTCGCTGATCGTGCCGTTGAAGTTGGAGACGAACAGTCGCTGGCCAACGAAGGTGAGGTTGTCGAGGCCGGGTTCGAGCTGCGCAAGCACGCTGCGCTCGCCGTTGCGCGGATCGATGCGCAGCACCTGACCGCTGGCGACCTGGGTCGAGACGATGCGGCCCTTGGCATCGAACTTCACTGCATCGGGCACGCCGAGGTCAGCGGCGACCTTCTCGGCGGCGCCGCCGGCAGGATTGATGCGCCAGATTTCGTTGGTGCCCATGACCGGGAAATACAGCATGCCGTCCGGCCCGACTTCCATCGCGTTGGGCATCGGCACGTCTTCGAGCAGCACGCGCGGCGCGCCGCCGTCGAGATCGAGTTCGAGCAGGCGTCCGCCGATCCGGCATTCGCCGACGAACAGGCGGCCCTGATGGACGGTGATGCCGTTGGCCGACGGAATGTCATCGCGCAACACGCGCGTCCGACCGTCGCTGCCGAGCAGGCTGACGCGACTGTCCATGACCTCGGTCGCGTACAGATTGCCGCGCGCATCGAAGGCGATATCGTCAGGCGCAATGATGTCGCCGCCCTTGGCGCTGACGGTTTCGACGTCGCCGGTATCGATACTGATTGCGCTGATCTGGCTACCCGAGACCTGCGCGACATAGATGCGGCCGTCTGGGCCGGTGCGCAGACCGTTGGCGCCGAACAGGCGGCTCGCCTGGGTGAGACGTTGCAGTGTCCAGCCTTCGGCGAGGCCAGGCGGCCGCGCGGCGGTGTAGCGCCCATTGTGCTGCGACATGCAAACAGACTCCCGGAATTCCTGTTGGTGTTCTCAGCTGACGCTTTCGTCGGAGCAGGGCACGGGCTCTGCGGACGGATTCGCCTGTCCCTTGCGCAACTGCCGCGGCGATGCGGAGAACCAGCGGGCGCAGCTGCGCGAGAGCACGGACGTTTCCGAATAGCCGAGGATCTCCGTCATCTTCACCAGCGAGACGTTTGACTGACCCAGATGACGCAGCGCGACATCGCGCCGGACCTGGTCCCTGATCGCTTCAAACGATTCGCCTTCGTCGCGCAAGCGGCGCTGCAAAGTGCGTGGATGCAGATTGAGCCCCGAGGCGACGCGTTCATGCGTGCAGCAGCCTTCGGCCAGCAGGTGCGTGATGATGATGCGTACCCGCGAGCTCAGGCTGCGTGAAACCGCAGGAAAGCGCTGGTCGATATAACTGGTGGCAATCTCGTACAGCTGCGCATCGCGTTCCGGCAGCGGCTGATCGAGGTTCTTCCCGTCGAAGAACAGTCCGTTCATGCACTGGCCGAAACGGACGGCGGCATTGAAGTGGCTGCGATAGATCGACTGCGGCGCGCGTGCTTCATGACTGAACCAGATTTCCGGCGCACGGGTTCGACCGCTGCTGATCGTCGTGCAGACGTGCTGCATCAGGGCCAGCGCATGTTCCATGGCCTGCAGCTGGCGGGTCGGCATCGCGGGGTGGCTTTCGATGAGCAGGAACATGCGGCCGTCGTTCGGCAGCTGGTCCAGGCAGATCCGCAGCGCGTTGCTGTACGCGTGACTGTGATCGGCGAAGTACTGCAGCGCCTCGCGCAGCGTCGGCGCATTTCGCATCGCGACGCCGATCGGCCCCAGGGCCTTGCTCGCGCCCGGAGCGGCCTGCGCCGCGGCAAGGCGCATGCCGAAATCCGCGCATTCGCGGTTGTCTGCGGCATCTTCGAGCAGGTGCGCGAGCTTGAGGAACGGTATGGAGCCTTTCTCGTCGGCGAGTGTCGCCGGGGCGATCCGTGCCTGCTGCAGCAGCGCTGTCGCGTCTCCACCGAGGCTGGTGACGAGATCTGCGAACTTGCTGTACGCGCCCGTTCTGACCATGCCAACGTGATTCGTGGACTGTTTCGCATTTGCGGGAGCCGGTGCGCTGCAGCGGGGCGCGATCACGCGATCCACAGAGGCCTGCGGATGGCCGGGTCTTCGGTGGCTCGTAATCGAATCGACCGAACTCATGCACAGTCTCCTCGTGCGATATGCACTAATAATTATTCAACACTGGTGTTCATTGTTGCCTAGGGAAAGGCGCCTGTAAAGGCATCTGGACGGGCTCTGGATGCCAATCGGAATGCTGCAAGGCAGCATGAGT
>CAZDPA010000088.1:0-16650 GCA_964507195.1 uncultured Salinisphaerales bacterium
GTGAAGGCCGCTTCCGCGAAGCCCTCTCCCACCGCCTCAACGTCATCCGCATCCGCATCCCGGCCCTGCGCGAGCGCCCGGAAGACATTCCGCAGCTCGCGCGCCACTTCCTGCTGCGTGCCTCGGAAGAACTGCAGGCCGAACCCAAGCGCCTGCTGCCGAACGTGTTGCAGCGTTTCCGCCAGTTTCCGTGGCCGGGCAACGTGCGCCAGATGGAAAACATCTGCCGCTGGCTGACCGTGATGGCGCCGGGACAGGACGTCCATCTGCAGGACCTGCCGCCCGAGCTGCAGGTCACTTCACGCATCGTGCCGGCCTCGGCGACTTCGGTTCCGGTGGGTGATGCCAGTGCTGCACCCGCTGCGTCATTCATGCAGGAGGCGGGCAACGGTCAATGGAGCACGCTGCTGCGTGGCTGGGCGGCGCAGGCCTTTGCCGATGGCCAGAGCGACGTGCTCGACATCGCCACCCCGGAATTCGAACGCACGATGATCGAGGCCGCGCTGGATGCGACGCATGGCCAGCGTCAGGAAGCGGCGAAGCGGTTGGGCTGGGGGCGCAATACCTTGACTCGCAAGATCAAGGAACTGGGGATGGAGGACTGAGGTACGGCATCTCGATCCACCGCATCGAGTGCCGGCGAAGCCGGTGTATCGAGATGCCAGCGCTGAAGCCCGCTCAGAGCGTCCGCAAAATCATCACCGACATGCCGACCAAACAACCAATGCCGATGCCGTAACTGAGCGTTCGCCACGGCTGCAGCTGGTTCAGGTAGCAGACCGTGTGCGCGATGCGTGCCGCCGTAAAAACGCCGAACAGCCACGGCGCCGCTGAGGCGGATGCATCACACAGCACGTAGACAATGCCCAGCGCAAAGAACAGCGGGATGTTCTCGATGTCGTTGGCCCAAGCGCGTGCGGCGCGTTGCACTTCCGGCAACTCCTCCGCGACCGGCTGACGCCCGGCGAAGCGCGCATCCTCGGCATTGCGGAAACTGCCGCGGCCGATACGGTGCCAGCCTTGGTACAACGAGATCGCAAACATCTTGGCGAACAGGATGACGCTGCACAGCGCCAGCCAGTCGAGTGTGCTGTCCATGCTCATGCTTCCTTCGATTGCGCCGCCAGCATGCGCAGCAATGTTGCGCTGGCCTCGTCAGCAGGAAAGAAACTCTCGACACGCAGCTCGTCTGCTGTCACATCCTGCGGTGTGCCGAAGGTCGTCAGCGTCGTGAACATGCGCAGGTCCATGCCATGCGCGCGGAAATGCGTCGGCAGCAGCGGCAGACGGCTGGCTTCCAGATCGATCTGCCGCAGTTTCGTCGGCAGGTCGGGATAGCGCAGCACCTCGTCGAGGACTTCCTGCACTTCCGGATGCTCCAGCGCCTCCCGCGCGGTGCGGGCGAGGAAAGGCGGCGCAATTTCATCCAGATTCATGATCAGCGGGCGCAGGCCTTCGGGATGGAAGGTCAGCTTGAAGATGTTGCGCGGACCATCGCCGCAGACGCGCTGCCACATCGTCTCCGGGTCGCCGGCCATCTGGTTGACGCGCAGCATTGCGTCGTTGGCCATCACCAGGTTCCAGGCGCGATCAACCACCACGGCTGGATACGGTTCGTGATGGCGCAGCATCAGCCCCAGGGCATCGCGCACCGGCTGCATGTCAGCGGCTTCGAGCGTGCGCTGTGGATAGATGCCGGCAAAACCCGCGCTGTTGAGCAGGCGGTTGCGTTCGCGCAGCGGCAGGTCGAGCGCCTGCGCGAGCTGCACGACCATCTCGCGGCTCGGTCGCGCGCGGCCGGATTCGAGAAAGCTCAGATGACGCTGCGAGACCTCGGCGTTCATCGCCAGGTCCAGCTGCGACAGGTGGCGGGCGCGGCGGACGTCGCGGAGCAATGTGCCGAAGCCGGCGAGATCAGAGCCATGGGTTTGCATGCAGCAATTCTGGCACGCGGCGGCCGCGAAGCGATTACCTCAGGCGTAATTGAGACGCCGCATCCCGGTCGGCACAGTGGCGGCGCACCACCACCGGAGACTCAAGATGAATCGCACTGTACTGATGCTTGTCCTCGCCTTCGTCACGCTCGACTTCGCGGTCCTCACCGGGTACTCGATCATTCAGCACGGCTATCTGGGGCTGTTCGAGTACCAACTCGCCAGTTCGGCAGGCTGGCAGGTTCTGGCCGACCTGGTCATCCTCGGGGCGCTGGCCATGGTCTGGATGATTGCCGATGCGCGTCGCAGCGGACGCACGGTCTGGCCCTATCTGATCGCGACCCTGACGCTGGGCTCGTTCGGACCCTTGGCCTATCTGCTGGTCGGCCTGCTGAGCGGCGCGCAGAACCGGCAGCCGGCTTACGCCTGAGCCATTAAGCTGGCACCGGCATCACGCCGGTGCCAGCTGCATCCGGGGAACCCACGATGGAACTCTTCACCAAGGCCATGCTGATCTTCGTCAGCCTGATCCACCTGCTGCCGGGGCTCGGCGTGTTCGGTGGAGAGCGTCTGCTCGCGCTATATGGCATCAGTCCGGACGAGTCGAACCTGCAGATCCTCCTGCGCCATCGCGCCGTGCTGTTCGCGATGCTGGGTGCGGGTCTGGCCTGGTCCGTCTTCATGCCGACGTGGCGGCCGCTGATGATCGGCGCGTCGATGATCAGCATGGTGACTTTCCTGCTCATCGTCTGGCTCGAAGGCAATGCCAATGCGGCGCTGCGTCGCGCCGCCTGGATCGATGTCGTCGCCATCGTTGGCCTGCTGCCCGTCATCTGGGGCATGCTCGGCGAAAAGGCTACCCCATAAAAAACACATGACTGAAGAAATCGAATTGCAGTGCGAAGACGGCGTGACCCTGCCGGCGACCGTCTGGCGCGCATCGGCTGACGGCAAGCCGCGCCATGCCGTCGTGATTGCGCCGGCGCTCGGCGTGCCGCGCAAGTTCTACAACAAGTTCGCCGCTGCACTCGCGCAGGCTGGCTACAGCGTGCTGGTGTTCGACTATCGCGGCATCGACGGCGCCGGCCAGCAGGTCGCAACGCGCGACCTGCAACTGGCGCACTGGGGCCAGCGCGACCTGCAGAGCGCATTGCGCTACACGCGCACCCATCTGCAGGCCGACAAGCTTGTATTGGTCGGTCACAGCATCGGCGGCCAGCTGCCGGGTCTGGCGCCGGAAGCGCAGCACGTCGATGCCTTCGTGATGGTCGCGGCTTCACTGCCGCACGGCAGCCGTTACGGTTTGCGCGATCGCCTGCAGATCGAACTGCTGTGGCGCGTATTCGTGCCGCTGCTCGGCCGTGGCGAACGCTTTCCGGCGCGGCGCATCGGCTTTGCATCGATCGATCTGCCGGGACCTATTGTCCGCGAGTGGGCGGCTTGGGGATCGAGCAAGGACTATCTGTTCGATCCGCGCTTCGGCCTGGATACCAGCGCCTACGCCAGGTTCAAGGTCCCGCTGCTGGCCTACAGTTTTGAAGACGACGGTTACGCATCAAGGGCCGCCGTCGAAGCGCTCAATGCGCGCTACAGCGCAGCAAAGCAGACGCATCGCCATATCGCGCGCGTGCCCGGAAAGACTTACGGGCACTTCGGCTACTTCCGTGAATCGCAGCGCGATACGCTGTGGCGCGAGACGTTGGAGTGGCTCGCAGCTGTGTTGTAGCGTTTGCTGCCGAAGGCCCCCTGCGCAACGAGGGCCATCAGCGAAAATCACGCGACAGATACGGCAGTTCACCAACCCAGTGCGAGCGATCGTGAAAGCGTTCGGCAATGACATGGGTGACCGTGTGCTGGCGTTGCAGACGGCCCTGCACGATCAGGAACTGGGCGCCGACGATGGCGTCGCGTTCGGCTTCGATCAGTCCGGGACGGATGATCAGATTGACGATGCCGGTTTCGTCTTCGAGCGTCATGAACATCGTGCCCTTGGCCGAGCCTGGACGCTGACGGAACATGACGATGCCGGCGACGCGCACCGGTTGGCCGTCATCGACGTTCGACAGCGCACTGTTGGCGGTGACGCGCCCGCGCTGCAGGCGCTCGCGCAGCAGGCTGACCGGATGGCGACGCAGACTCAGGCCGGTACTCTGGTAGTCGGCGAGGATGTCCTCGCCTTCGCGCGGGGCGACGAGGGCGACAGCATCCTGCGGCAGTGAGGTCGTGGCGAGCAGACCGTCGAGGCGTTCATGACCCCGCGTCTGCCAGCGCGCCTGATAACGATGACCGGCGATGGCGTGCAGCGCGTCCGCGCCGGCCAGCAGGTTCAGTTCGCGCCGGTTGAGTGCCGCACGGCGGGAAAGATCATCCACATCATCGAATGGCCGCGTGGTCCGCGCGGTGACAATGCGTGCTGCTGCTTCCGCATTGAAGCCGTTGACCATGCGCAGGCCAAGGCGGATCGCGGCTGCGCCATCATCAGCGTGCTCAAGGTGGCAATCCCAGCCGCTGTGCTGCACGTCCACTGCGCGGACTTCGACGCCGACGCGGCGTGCTTCGGTGATCAGCATCGACGCCGGATAGAAGCCCATCGGTTGCGCGTTGAGCAGGCCGGCTGTGAACGCAGCAGGGTAATGGCATTTCATGTATGCCGAGTCATAGGCCAGCAGCGCAAAACTCGCCGCATGGCTTTCCGGAAAGCCGTAGGAGCCGAAGCCGAGAATCTGCTTGTAGATGCGGTCGGCAAATTCCGCCGGGTACTTTCTCTCGGCCATCCCGGCCTTGATCTTGTGCTCGTACTTTTCCAGGCCACCGCTGCGCTTCCAGGCCGCCATAGAACGACGCAACTGGTCGGCCTCACCGGGCGTGAATCCGGCAGCGACAACGACCAGACGCATCACCTGTTCCTGGAAGATCGGTACGCCATGCGTGCGCTCAAGCACCTGGCGGACGTCGTCGTTCGGATACTCCGGCTTGATGCGCTCCATCCGGTTCTTCAGATACGGATGCACCATGCCGCCCTGGATCGGACCGGGGCGGACGATCGCGACCTGCACGGTCAGGTCGTACAGATGGGCGGGTTTGAGGCGCGGCAGCATCGACATCTGTGCGCGCGATTCGATCTGGAACACGCCGACGGTTTCGGCGCGCTGGATCATCGCATAGGTGTCGGCATCGTCCGGCGGAACCGTGCGCAGGCCGATCTGCGTGCCGTCATGCTCACGCTGCAGGTCGAAACTGCGCCGCAGCGCGCTGAGCATGCCGAGCGCGAGCACATCGACCTTGAGCAGGCCCAGCGATTCGAGATCGTCCTTGTCCCACTGGATGATCGTGCGCTCTGCCATCGCCGCGTTCTCGACCGGCACCAGTTGCGACAGCGGCTCGTCGGAGATCACGAAACCGCCGACGTGCTGCGACAGATGGCGCGGAAAGCCGAGCAGTTCCTTGCTCAGCTGCAGCCAGCGCTGGATCGCGGTGCTGTCCGGATCGACGCCGAGCCGGCGCAGGCGTTCGTGCAGCGCATCGGCATCATCCCACCAGGCCAGCGAGCGGGTGACGCGGTCGACCACTTCGGCGCCGATGTCGAGTGCGCGGCCGACATCGCGCAGTGCCGAGCGCGGCCGGTAGCTGATCACGGTGGCGGCAATCGCTGCGCGTTCGCGACCGTACTTGCTGTAGACGTACTGGATGACTTCCTCGCGGCGCTCGTGCTCGAAGTCGACGTCGATGTCCGGGGCCTCGTCGCGTTCGCGCGAGACAAAGCGTTCGAACAGCAGGTCGTTGAACTCCGGATTGACCTCGGTGATGCCGAGCACATAGCAGACGATCGAGTTCGCGGCGCTGCCGCGCCCCTGGCACAGGATGTTCTGGCGCTTGGCGTACCGGACGATGTCGTAGACGGTCAGGAAGAACGCCTCGTACTTGCAGTCGGCAATGATCGCCAGCTCTTTCTCAAGGTCAGCGCGAATGCGTCTGGGTATGCCCTGCGGCCAGCGTTGCGGCAGATGGGTTCTGACCAGATGACGCAGGAAGCTCGTCGGCGTGTGGCCCGCATCGACGAGTTCTTTCGGGTAGGTGTATTTCAGTTCACCGAGCCGGAACCGGCAGCGCTCGGCGATGCGCAGGGTTTCACGCAGCAGGGCCGGCGGGTAGCGTTCGGCAAGTTCTGCGCGGCTGCGCAGTCGGCGCTCCGCGTTCGGGAACAGCCGATAGCCGCAGGCCTGCACCGGCAGGTGATGGCGCAGCGCGGTCATCACGTCCTGCAGCTGGCGGCGCTCGCGGCCATGCATATGCACGTCACCGGCTGCGACCAGCGGTACCGCAAAGCGCCGCGACAATTCGCTGAGATGTGCGAGCCGCTGTTTATCGGCGCCATCGCGATGCAGCTCGACGGCGATCCACAGCCGATCCGCAAAGCGTTCGCGCAGCCAGCCCAGTTCTTCGATGTCAGCCTGGCCGCGCGGAATCCACAGCGCGCTGATGTCGCGCAGCTCGCCATCGAAATCCTGCCGGCCAAGCTGATAGCCGCCTTTGTGCGCGCCACGCCGGCCGCGCGTGATCGCCGCACAGATCGTCGCGTAGCCGCGCTGGGTTTCGGCGAGCAGCACGCACTTCGGCCCATCCTGCAGCGTGAACTCGCTGCCGGTGATCAGTGGCCAGTTTGCGGCATCGCAGTCCTTGAGCTGTTGCCAGGCCCGCACGATGCCGGCCATCGAACATTCATCGGTGACCGCCAGCGCGGAATAGCCCTGCGCGCGTGCGGTGTCGACTAACTCCTGTGGCGTGGACGCGCCACGCTGGAAGCTGAAAGCCGACAACGCGTGCAGTTCTGCGTATTCAGGCAATGCATTCACGCCCACCAGCCGTGCAGGAACCAGCGCTGGCTGCCGGTATCACGAAACACCCAGGCACAGGCGTTCTGCCAGTCGATCGTGTAGTAGTCGCGCTGCGCTTCGCGGCCGTCCCACCAGCCGCTCTGGATATGTTCGGGATCTCCGCGTGTATCCGGCGTGGCGTTGGCCGGCAAGGGTACCGGGCTCGGCAACAGCCACAGTGGTCGTTGATTGAGTGCGATTGCCGCATGGCCCGCTGCGTGTGGTACGGGCCGTGGCAATGGCAGCTTCTGAGCGGCGCGTTCGGGGCGATGATCTTCGGCCACTGCAGGCGTCCACAGCGCTGACTCGCCGAGTCGCGCAAGCAGGCGTTCGACGGTCGCTGCCCATTGCAGGCTGACGTCGCTGTCGGCGTTGAACAGCGAAAGCTGACCACTCGGCACTGCGCCGAGATCGGTGGCGCTCAGGCGCAGCGCCCGCACTGGACTGTCGAGGGCGTCGCGGCCGAGACGCTCACGCAGGGCATCGAAGATGCGCGTGCCGTCGCGATGCGCGGCGACAAAGCGCAGGCCGAAGCGGGTGCGACGCTGACCTGCGTGTTCGCACTGCAGTTCGATGCTCTGCACGCCGGTATCGCGTGCCCGCAGCCAGGCCTGCAGTTCGAAACTCATGCGACGCAGCACGAACAGCAGAGGTTCCAGCGTCTCGACTTCACCCGCCAGCTCGAAGCGGCGCCGGAACACCGGTGGCGGCGTGATCGCCTGCAGCGGTTCGGGTGCAAGCCCGCGCAGGCGATCGAGCTGCAGCAGACGCTCGTTGCCGAAGCGCTGCGCAAAGCCGGAGCGCGGCAGCGCGAACAGGGCATCGAGCTGGCGCAGGCCCATGCCATCGAGCGCATCGAGTTCGCTTTGCGGCCAGGGCAGCAGTACCGATGGCAGCCGCGCGAGCTGGCTCAGCAGATCTACCGTATTCGTGACCGGTGTGTCGTGACCGGCAACCGCGAACAGTGCCGCGGCGCTGCGTGTCGGTGCGATGCCGATCTGCGCGGTCTGCTGCAGCTCGTCGAGATCGGCGCGGATTGCGGTGCACAGCGCCTCGATGCCACCGAACAGGCGCAGGCTGCTGCCGATCTCGACCCAGGCCAGTGCGCGTGGGCTGCGGCCGGGCTCCTGCAGTTCCTGGATCTCCGCAGCAACCGGACTGCCGTAGCGATACAGCGCATGCGCGAGTCGTTTCAGCGCAACCCGTTCCGCCGCCGGCTTGCGATGCTGTGCACGCAGATCCGGCTGGCGTGCGAGGGCGACGCCGAGCGCGGTGCCGGCGGCCATGCCCGCAGCCGGCGTGATCAGCCAGCGGCGCGCGCTGTGGCTGTCGGTGACGACATCAAGGGGATCGCGGAGGGCCAGAGCCTCTGCCGGCAGATGCGGAAAGTGGAGACAGAGCCAGAGCATGGGCGGTCATTGCATCAGCGCGTAGCGCATGGAAGGTCGGGCGCCGCGACACTTGAGAACCTCGACCTGCGCACGATCTTTCTCACGCACGATGCGCAGCCGCAGGCCGGCAATGCTGCTGTGCGCCGCCGCGCTCAGCGGCCGGTACAGCAGGCCGATACCGTCGCCGGTTTCGGCGGCGAGCTGCAGGCGCCGCAGCGCGGTGGTTTCGATCTGCGCCTGCCACAGCAGCACCGCACCGGCACGCGCCTGCAGCAACTGTTCGACCGCCCACAGCGCATCGCTGTCATTGCGCGGTTCGATCACCAGTGCCCGCGGCAGGTCGATCCCTGCCTGGGTCAGCGCCGGCGCATACGGCAGGCATGGCGGAGCGACAAAGGCGATGAAGCGACCGGCCTGGGTCAGGCGAGCGAGCAACGGCAGTGCCAGCTTCAACTCGCCGACGCCGGGGCGCGCGCAGAGGATTTCGCTCAAGCCGCCGATCGGCCAGCCACCGCCCGGCAACGCGTCATCCAGTGACGCGTGTCCGGTGGGCGTTGCGCGGATCGGCGCCGCACCTGAGCCACGCCACAGGCGCGGATCGTGCAACAGCGTCTGCAGGGATGCGGCAGCCCTCACGCGAGGATCGACAGGGTTTCGCTGGCGCCCATCGGCGTCGGCAGCGGTCCGGTGAAGCCGCCGGTGCGCAGCAGGCCGACGACGCGGCCTTCGATGATCAGTTCCTGCTGCGACAGATCGATGCGGATCGGTGCGAAGTCCGGATTGGCCGGCAACAGGCGCACCAACTCACCCTTGCGCTCGAAGCGCTTGACGGTGACGTCGTCGCCGAGGCGGGCGACGACGATCTCACCGTTCTGCGCCGCCTGCGTGCGCTGCACCGCAAGCAGATCGCCGGGCAGGATGCCGGCGTCGCGCATCGACCAGCCTTCGACGCGGAGCAGGAAATCCGGCTGCGGATGGAACAGGCGCCGGTCGATCTTGTACCAGGACTCGACCGACTCATGCGCGAGGATCGGTGCACCGGCGGCGACGCGGCCGACCAGCGGCAGGCCGTCCTGATCATTCGATGTATCGTCGAGGTCACCGAGCACGCGGATGCCGCGCGAGGCACCGGGCATCAACTCGATTGCCTGCTTGCGTGCCAGCGCGCGCAGATGGTCTTCGGCGGCGGTCGCCGAGCGGAAGCCGAAATGGGCCTGGATGTCGGCGCGCGTCGGCGGCAGGCCCTGATTGACGATGTGACTGCGAATGAACGCGAGGATTTCGGCCTGGCGGGGGGTCAGCGGGTCCATGGAAGCTCCAAGATCTGTGCATTTGTACAGTGCCTCAGACTCTTTAAGCTGTCAATTCATACAGCGCTGCATACACAGTCAGTTGTTCTGCTGGCTGCGGCTCAGAACCGATAGCTTGCCCCGATCACCAGACCCACGCCCTTGCCATCGATGCCCGAGCCGTGTTCGCGGTAGGCCTGATCGAGCAGATTGATCCCGTCGATCTGGATCTGCAGCGCCTGCACCGGCGTCCAGCCCAGGGCAGGTTCAGAGTCGCCCAGCCCGGCGTGCCGTCCGGATTGATGCGCGTGTCACCCTGATCGTCATCGTCGAGCCGATCCTGCCGATGGGCAGCCAGACCCGACCGGGTTGGTCACTGAGTGGCGTCGCCGCAGCAGCCCCGCAGACAGCAGCAGAAGCACGGTGTACAGACTCAGGCTGCTCGCACCGAAGCGGCCGGCGTCGCGCGGCTTGTCGCCACCACCATCACCGCCGGTGCTGCCCCCGTTCGTGGCCTTGGCGAAGTCGTACACCTGTACGCCACGGCCGAAGGTGCCGGCGAGCAGGATGCGGTCGTCGCCGGGCTTGAGCACGATCTGGTTGACCGGCACCGACGGCAGGTCACCCAGCGGCGCCCATTCGGATCCGGCGAGATCCGACGAAATGAACACGCCGAGGTCGGAGGCGACAATCAACTGATCGCCGCGGCGCAGGATCGAGGTCACGTTGGTCTGCGGCAGGTTGCCGGAGATGTCGGCGAAGGTCGCGCCGGCATCGGTCGACTTGTACACGCTGCCGCTGCCGATGTTGGCGTTCTCGTCGAGGTGCTGGCCCGGCGGCGCCCAGCGCGCGGTCGAGTAGCCGCCGAGCGTGACGTAGACCGTCTGCGGGTTCTCGGCATCGATCTCGATGCCGTAGATGAAGCGGTTCGGCAGACCGGCTGCAGTCGCATGGTGCCAACCATCCGCTGTGCCCGACTTCGGCGGCGCATCGCCGCCAACGTTGGTTGCCAGGCCGCTATCGAAAGGGGCATCGGCACCGGCCAGGTTGCAGGGGCTGCAGTAGGCGACATAGACCGCATCGCCCTCGGCATCGAGCGAACGGAAGCGCGCCTGGTACGGCGTGTTGGTCTCCGGATTGAGGCCGAGATCGAACACGGTCGTCCAGCCGATGTCCTCGGCCGACGCGTTGGTCGTCTCCGCGACCTTGGTGCCGACCGCAACCAGATGATCCGCGTTCCGCGAATCCATCACGAATGGCGACAGGAAATGCGCGGCACCGACATCGAAACTGTCGATGTAGCTGTTGCTGACGCCGCCGTCGGTGCTGCGCACGAGCGCGAGACCCGGGGTCTGGTAGTACGCGGTGTCGGAGTGATCGGGATCGACCGCGGTCCACATGCCGTCGCCGATGTAGATGCGCACCTGCCGCCGCGACCCGGCTTCGATCTTGCCCGAGGCATTGTCCTGCAGGCCGTAGTAGACCGTGCCGTCCTTGGCCATCGCGATGCCGTAGTTCATCAGTGTGTAGAAGCCACCGCGGTTGACGCCGTTGCCCCACTGGTTGATCGCCAGCGGATCGGTCAGCGCCGACGATGAATGCTGGCGATAGATGCCGCCGTCGTTGCCGGCGAACAGCCAGACGCCACCGCGATCCGGATCGGGAATGTAGATGCCGTCCTGCTGGTCCGGATGGGTCGTGGTGGTGTAGGTCAGGCCATCGCGGAACGGACAGACCGGAATCGATGGCAGGCCAGCATTGCCGAGCAGGAACAGGCAGGTGCTGCCGGCAAAGTAGGTGCCGAACGAGTCCCAGCCCAGCGGCGTGTTCTCGACCACGCCCAGCGGCGGCAGCGGCAGGCGGTTCTGCCACAACTCTTCAAGTCCGAAGGTCAGGCGCGTCGGCATGCCTGCGATCTGTTCGGTCGGGTCCGGCTTGATCCATGCGTTGTACCAGGACTGGATGCCGGGGCCCACGCCCAGAGCGGCAGTGGCGACCAGCGACGAGCCCGCCGGCAGGCCGTTGAGGATCAGACCGGCGTCGTCGACCAGACGAACCCAGGTGTTGCCGAAATCCGATGAGGCATAGACGCCGTTGAGCGTGGTCGGGCTCGGCACGGTGTCGAGCACCAGCGCGCACAGTTCATGCACGGTCGGGTCGATCGCATCGGTCACCGGCTTGAGCGCATTGCAGACTTCCACGGTGCTGATGTTGTCGAGCGGGATGTCGATGATCGGGAAGCCACCATTGAGCAGCGCGGCGTCCTGCACGATGGCGTAGACGTAATCGTGGTTCTGCTCCGGGCCGGTCGCGATGCCGAGCTCGATGCGGCCGATGCGCTCCTTGGGCGTGAAGCCCAGCGGCACGAGGCCGGTCGGCGTTGAAACGCCAATCCGCTCGAAGCTGCCGGCCTTGCCGTCGTCGGAACGATACAGGCCGTTGCCCGGCGCCTGCGGTGTGCCATCCGGATACGGTGCAGCGCCGCTGCGGAAACCGACTGCAGCGAGTACCGGGCAACCGGTCTCAGCGCAGGTGAAATCGGTGCTGCCGCCTGGATGCTTGATGACCACGTCGGTGACGAAGTTGGCGAATTGGCAGGGGCCGAGGGTTTCGACCCCGGCGCAGGCTTCCGACACCGGCAGCACGACGTTGCTGTAGCTGCTGCCCGCATCCTCGGAGCGGAACAGGCCCTTGCCGGTGGCCACGTAGACGATCTCCGGATGCGCCGGATCGACTTCGACACGGAAGCCGAGCGCCGCGTCCGGTACGCCGGTGGCGTGATGCCAGGTCGCGCCGAGATCATCGCTCCAGTACGCGCCGAGGCCGACATAGCTGTTGCCACCTTGCGTGTGCTCACCGGTCAGCGCGATCACGCGACCGCCGCCCGCCGGCGTCCAGCCGACGCCGCTGGTCACCAGCGTCGGCAGGCGATCACCGATCGGTTGCCACTCGTCACCGAGCGTGCCGATATCACCGTCCTTGGCGGTCGACATCCAGATGCCGCCGTTACCGACAGCGGCGAACAGGCGACGCGCTTCCGGGTCGTAGGCGAACTGGTCGGTGCGGCCGTTGACCTCGGGAATGCCGTCGGCCGAACCGACCGGAAATTCCTCGACGGAAACCTGCGGGCCGTTGCCGTATGCAGTCCAGGTCCCAACGGCATTCGCAATCTTCGGCTGCAACGCCATCGAAGCGGCCTTGGCTTCGACCGCGCGACGCATCGCAGCGCCGTCGGCATGGCCGCGGACGCTCGAAGTGGCATCCGCCTCCGCAAACTTCTTGGCCTGCGAGCGCGGCAGTTTCTTGCGCGTGCAGAACTCGGTGCCGAAGCGTTCACGAATCTGCGCGGCATTGGCCGCAGCGAAATCCGGATTCATGCGCCTGGATACTTCGACCGGATCTGCTGCGATGTAACCGGCAGGGCAGTCCAGAGACGCAGTGTTGACGGTCTCGGAGCGGGTCTGCTTCGCGTAGTTCAAGGCCAGCAAGCCCGCAGTGGCGCAGGCCACGGCGAGCATACCGATGACGGCAATACGGCGCTTCAACATTTTTGATTCCCCTGTCTCCCGCTTGCGGGATGTTTCCGACTTGCGGCCTTGCGCCGCAGACCCGCATTGAGTCTGCCGCCGCGACCCTGCCTGACACAAGGGGGATTTACGCCAGACGCGCGCCGCCTTCAGCGCCGCTGCCCGAGCCAGACGCCGACCGCCGTCAGGGCAAAGCCGACACTCTCGCGCAGGCCGAAGTCAGCACCGAGCACCACTGCGGCGAGTACCGCGGTGACCGGTGGCACCAGGAAGAACAGGCCGGCAACACGACTGGCCGCGCCTTGGCTGATCAGCCACAGGTACAGCAGCAGGCCGGCGCAGGAGTTGATCAGGATCGCCCACAGCACGCCGCCGATGACCGATGGCGTGGGATGAACCCGCAACCCTTCGAGCGACCACGCGAATGGCAGCAGCACGCCCAGCGATACCAGCAGCTGCACCAGCAGCGACAGGCGCGGGTCGAGATGACTGGCATGACGTTTCTGATACAGCGTGCCGCCGCTCAGCGACAGCAGCGCACAGGTAGCGAACAGATAGCCCAGCAGTGAGCCGGCATGGCTGAGCTTGGGTGCAATCACCAGCAGCACGCCGCCCAGGCCGAGCACGAAGCCGGGGATCGCATAGCGGCCCAGGCGCTCGCCGAGCAGGGCGGTTGCGCCGAGTGCGGTCGTCAAGGGCATCAGCCCGGCGATCAATCCGGCCGCCGCCGGCGAAACACCGGCGCGCATGCCGGCATAGGTGAAACCGAAGAAACCCGCCTGAACCAGCAGGCCGGCAACGGCGGCATGCTGCAGGTCTTGCCGCTGGGGTTGCGGCGGACGCCGCAGCAGCAGCCAGCTGCCGATGATCAGCGCGGAGCCGGCAAAGCGCAGCACCGCCAGCGTGAACGAACCGCTGCCGGCGAGCGCGAACTCGGCGGCGATGTAGCCGCTGCTCCACAGCAGCACGAACAGCAGGCCGCCCACGGCATTCGATGACGTCATCATGGATTCATGCCATCGCGAGGCGCGGCGCCAGATGCGCTTCGCGGATCGGCAGACAGATCAGACCGGCGAGCAGTGCGAGCGCCATATCGGCGTACCACATCCAGGTGTAGTCGCCGAAGCGTGCGATCGTCAGACCACCGAGCCAGGCGCCGAAGAAGCCGCCGATCTGGTGCGACAACAGCGTGAGGCCGAACAGTGTGCCGAGGTAGCGCGTGCCGAACAGTTTGCCTACAAGACCTGCAGTCGGCGGCACGGTCGCAAGCCAGCTGAAGCCCAGGCCCGCAGCGAAGATGTAGAACGTCATCGGCGTGCGCGGCGAGATCAGATACAGGCCGATCATCACGACGCGGCTGAAATACATCGCCGACAGTACCCACTTCATCCGGTAGCGATTGCCGAGACTGCCGGCGGTCAGGCTGCCGGCAATATTGAACAGGCCGATCAGCGCAAGCGACGTCGCCGAGACACTGGCCGGCAGTCCGCACAGCGCGACTTCGCCCGGCATGTGCGTGACCAGAAACGCGATATGCACGCCGCAGGTGAAGAAGCCGGCATGCAGGAACAGATAACTCGGATCGCGCAGCGCGACACGGATCTGCTGGCGCAGCGTGATGCCACTATCGGTGCTCTCTGCGATAGCAGGCGCTGCCGATTCCTTCGATGACAGCTTGCGACCGAGCGGCAGGGTCAGCAGTGCCGTGCTCGCGAGCACCCACAGTGCCTGCATCCAGCCGAACGCCGCGATCAGGGCCTGTGCCAGCGGCGCAAACACGAACTGGCCAAACGAGCCGCCGGCATTGATGAAGCCTGCTGCGAACGCGCGCCTTTCCGGCGGCAGGCGACCCGAGGTCGCGCCGATCAGGATCGAGAAACTGCCGGCACCTGCGCCGGCCGCAGAAATCACGCCCAGCGTGATCACCAGCGCCCATTCGGAACTCACGAACGGAGTCAGAGCCATGCCTGCCGCCAGCAGGAATGCGCCTAGCATCAGCACGCCATTCGCGCCGCGCTGATCGGCGACGGCGCCGAAGATCGGCTGCACCGCACCCCAGACGAACTGACCGATCGCCAACGCAAAGCTGATCGAGACGATGCCCAGGCCGGTCGACGCATTGATCGGTGCGATGAACAGGCCCAGCGACTGGCGCAGGCCCATCGTGATCATCAGGATCGCGGCTGCCGTCAGCATCAGGATCCAGGCAGCACGAGGGCTCATTGCTGCTGCTACGTTCAAGGCCTGCTCCCGCGTGCGCTGCTTCAAGGTCTGCGCATTTTATATGACGTACATCATTTATAAAAGAGGACGAAAGCTGGTGCGCGCTTAGGCGCCCTATACTGACGTCCCCGATTGGAGTTCCTGCCGATGCGCGACCAGTTCCTGCACAACCCGCGCTGCTCGAAGAGCCGCGAAACCTTGAAGCTGCTGCAGGATCGCGGTGTCGAATTGCCGGTCATCGAGTATCTGCAGCAACCGCTGGGCAAGGCGGCTCTCAAGGAGCTGTGTGCCTTGCTCGGCGTGAAACCGCTGGCGATCGTGCGGACCAAGGAAGCGCTGTTCGAGGAACTCGGGCTGTCGGTCGGCAACGGCTACAGCGATGCGCAATGGCTGGCCGTACTTGCCGAGCACCCGAAACTGATGGAGCGGCCGATTGCGGTGTATCGCGGCAAGGCGGCCATCGGCCGTCCGCCGGAGAATGTGCTCGCGCTACTTTGAGCTGCCAGCAAGCCGTCGCAGCAAAGGGCGCGTCGTGAAATACAGCGCGGCAATCAGCAGCGGCGCAACAAGAGCCCAGACGACGATGCCGTACACGCCGACCATGCCGTAATCGATCATGAACTGTGACGGCGAGGCCTGGAAGCGCTGCATCAGGTCGGTGACCGAGAAGATCGGCACATGCGGTTGCTGGAACAGGGTTTCTCCGGCGCGGTAGAACGGCAACAGCAGCGCAATCTGCAGCGGATAGACGAAGTAATTGATCAGCTGGATCACCGGCTGGTTGAGGCGCAGCCATAACCCGGCGAGTGCGCACAGCAGCGTCGTCGAACCGAGGATCGGGAATATGCCGAGCACGATGCCCAGTGCAATCGTCAGCGCGATCTTCTCGGGGGTGATGCCCTGCTTGAGCTGGCCGACAATCGGCGCGACGACGCGCTTCTGCCAGAAGCCCGTGAAGTTGCGCTGCTCGACCGCGGTGCTCACGGCCTGCGCAACAGCAGGTCTTCAAACTTCGCGTTGGCGGGAAGCTTCGCGATCTGCAGCAGCATGTACGCCGCCATCGCCATGTTGCCGAGGCCAAGAATCAGTACCAGCCAGACCAGACGCAGGCCCCAGCTGCGTTCCTTGTAGGCGATCCACAGCCAGAACCACAGGAAGGCGAAGTAGGCATCGAACAGGGTTGCGACGAACCACGGCGTGTAGCCCGCTGCCGGATTCGCGATGAGGTCGTTGATTGCCGGCACGATGCTGACGTGGCCAGTGGCCCAGATCGAGACGCCGATCAGGCCGGCTAGGGCGAGGACGGCGAAGATGCCGGCAAGCTTGATCATGCGCGTGACTCCCTGATGGAATGAATCAGAAGCTTCCTTCTCCCCGCGAGCGGGGAGAAGGTGCCCGCAGGGCGGATGAGG
>CAZDPA010000089.1:0-16470 GCA_964507195.1 uncultured Salinisphaerales bacterium
CAACACGCCGTTGGAAGTGTTCGTCGCGGTGTGCAACCGCATGGGCATCGAGACCGGTGTCGATGTGTTCAAGATTTCCGACGTCGCCGAGGACCTCGTCACGCCGATCATGGATTTTCCGGTGCGCATCGACCGCAACTCGCTGACCCTCGGCTATGCCGGCGTCTACTCGAGCTTCCTGCTGTTCGCGCGTCGCGCCGAAGCCAAGTACGGCATTCCGGCTCGCGAGCTGTTGCTGGAGCTGGGCCGCCAGAAGATGGTCGGCGGCCAGGAAGACATGATCGAGGATCTTGCACTGACCCTGGCGCGCGAACGCGGACTGCTCAAGGAACCCGCGTAAGCCGCCGTGCGCGGACACAACCGGGGGCCGATCAGGCAGATCGCCTGGGTCGTCGACGATCTCGACGCCAGCATCCGGCGCTGGATCGCGCTGCATGGCGTCGGCCCGTGGATGGTGTTCCGCAACACGGCGATGAGCGGGCAGTGCCGTGGCGTCAACACGACGGTGAAAATGCATGTCGGCCTGTCGTATCAGAACGATATGCAGATCGAACTGATCCAGGTCGTCAGCAAGACGCCGTCGCCGTATCAGGATGCGCAGGGACGCAGCCTCAGCGGCATGCATCACATTGCCTGGCATTCCAGCGAACTGGATCGTGATGTCGCGGATGCAAAAACGCACGGCATGCGTACGGTATTCGAGGCCAGCAACGGTGCGGTGCGCGTGGCGTATCTCGAATCCGCGGACGAGTCCGGCGTGCTGTACGAGTTCATCGAAGCCGTGCCACTGGTGCTGGACGGCTTTGCGTCCGGCCTGCTGGCGTCGAAACACTGGGATGGCCACAGCACGCCAGTCACTGTCATCGATTTCGAGGCCTGATATGGGCGCGCTGCGACGCCTGCTGGTCAGAGCACCCTTCGCCGAAGCTGCGGACCTGTGCGGCAAACAGGCGCTCGTCACCGGCACTGCGCCGGGATCGATCGGCTACGAGACCGCTCGTGCGCTCGCAGCCTGGGGAGCGGACGTGATCATCACGACGCGCAGCGATCCTGCGCGTGTTGCCGGCCAGTTGCGCGCGCAGATCGCGTCGATTCCGGGCCACGGCAAAGTCCACGCGCATGCACTGGATCTGTCCGACACCCGGTCCGTCGAAACCTTCGTCGCCTGGTTGTTGGGAAAACACGACCAGCGCCTCGACTTGCTGATCAACAACGCCGGCATCCATCTCGACCTGCTGTCGCAGTGGAAGTCGCCGAAGCTCAGCGCGGATGGCCATGAGCTGCACTGGCGCACCAACTATCTCGGCACCATGCACCTGACGCTGCGTCTGTTGCCGCTGCTGCAGGAAACCGGCTTGACGGTTGGAGATGCCCGCATCGTCAACGTGGTGTCGATGCTGCACAGCAAGGGCAGCAATGCCGCGCTGTTCGAGCCAGCGCAGCCGTACAACTCCTGGACGGCGTACGGAACGTCGAAGCTGGCATTGATCCACGCGACAACCGAGCTGCAGCGGCGCCATGCCGGGTCGCATCATCTGCAGGCCTACTGCCTGCATCCCGGTGCGGTCTACACCAACATCGCCGACAAGGGCCTGTCCGGCAATCCGCTGCTGGAAGCGATCCGTCGCTTCTTTGCACCGGTTGAAAAATTCTTCCTGCTGACGCCGCTCGAAGGCGCGCAGACCACGCTGCATTGCGCGACAGCGGCGGACGCAGCCGGCGGGCTCTACTACCGCGCCTGTCAGCCGAGTGACGCCAGCCCCGACAGCGCGGACGCTTCCGTGGCGGCGACGGTCTGGCAGCAGACGATCGATTGGCTGGACACTCTGAAGGCATCGGCGCCCTGACGCCGACCATATATAAATTTTTCGCTGCAGCGAACAGAGTCAATGCAGCTGAGAAATTGTGCTTTACGCAACTCAAAGGATCGACGTATGGCGACTCGGGCGCCATGTCCTCGGGAAATCAATTTTGGTTTTGGGTTGGCGGCGTTGCCGGTGGTGATTACGGTTTCCCCAAAACAACAGTAGTTTTTGGTTTCTGAGTTTCCGAAAGGTAGTGGGGTAGCGTAGCTTTGCAACTGCGCTACCCTACCGTTGAACTGTTCGGGCTGGTTGGCAGCATGCTTCACGTGCCTGCCACCAACCGCGCATGCATTGAGTTCTGTATGAGCGAATTGAGAAAGTTATGATTAAAGTTGCGATCGTTGTGTTCCTGTCGCTGTCGTTGATTAGCTGCACGACGATGCAGGCGGTCGAGGCTTCAAAAACTGAGAACCCGTATCAGATCGAATCGGGTGACGACATTATCTTGTCGACACTTAAAGGGGATACCTTCGCGCTTGAGATCCGTAGCGTGAGTGAGGATGCGCTTGTTGGCGCAGATTCCCGCGGCAAGCTATGGAAAGTACCTTACAGGCAAATTGCATCCCTTCAAGTGGAAAAGGTTGATGCCGCAAAGACAGTAGGTATTTCAGTTCTCGCTTGGGTTGTAATCGTCGCCGTGGTGTCGGCAGTTGTCGGCCATGCGCTGAGCAACAGTTTGAAGTGATAATTCCGATAGATATCGACTGGTTCAACAGATGGAACGCAGGGCGCGCGCGCGTAACAAATCGGCAATGTGATATGAGGATAGACACGTGATAAAGCAGCGAAACATGGCGTGCGCTTGCATGTTGGTGCTGGCGTTGAGATGAAAGTTCCGGCGTTGTGGCATCAGCTGAACAAATGGAATCTCAGTCTTAAAAAAAGCTTCACGCCAGCGAGCAAGCGCGCGCCGACGTACAGCAGACACGTCGTGAATGGAGGACCAAACAGCCTCGTCTCAATCCTGCGAAGCTTGTGTTTCTGGACGAAACCTGGGCCAGCGGGCATGTCCGTGCAGCCCGGGCACCGCGGGTGGCCGCAGAAGCCTGCGCTGATCAAGCCTTGAGCGAAGCCCGCTGCGCCTTGCGCCGCGTCTCTCTGAGCCACGCCGCGTAATCATCGAGATCGCCGTCGAACACCGCGCAGGTGCCGTCGGCGACGCGCCACAACGTGTCGCAGACGTTCTGCACCAGATGGCGGTCGTGACTGACCAGCACGACCGCGCCGGGATAGTCGTTGATCGCCATCTCCAGGGCCTGACGCATCTCGAGATCAAGATGGTTGGTCGGCTCGTCGAGCAGCAGCAGGTTCGGCCGCTGATAGGCGACCAAGGCGAGCGCGAGACGCGCCTTCTCGCCACCCGAGAATGGCGCAATCGGCTCCATCTGGCGCTCGCCGGCGAACGCAAAACGCCCCAGATAGTCGCGCAGCGGTTGCTCGCGTGCCGTCGGGTCGATGCGCCGCAGATGGAGGAAGGCGCTGGCCGCCGGGTCGAGCTGCTCAAGCTGATGCTGGGCGTAGTAACCAACCTTGAGATCGGGTGAGCGCACGATGTCGCCGCCGACGAACGGCTGCGCGCCGGCGAGGCTCTTCATCAGCGTCGACTTGCCGACACCATTGGCGCCCAGCAGGGCAACGCGCTCGCCCGGCTGCAGGGACAGGCGCAGGCCGGTCAGCAGCGCCTTGTTGGCATAGCCGACCTGGCCATGGGTGATGTGGATCAGCGGGCTCGGCACCTTTTCCGGCTTGCGGAAACTGAAGTCGAACTCGTTCTCCGCCAGCACCGGCGCGACGAGTTCCATGCGCTCCAGCGCCTTGATGCGGCTCTGTGCCTGTCGCGCCTTGCTCGCATGGGTCTTGAAGCGGCTGATGAAGGACTGCAGGTGGGCGACCTTCTCCTGCTGCTTGGCGTGAACCTGGGCCTGCTGCGACAGGCGCTCGGCGCGCTGGATCTCGAACTGCGAGTAGTTGCCGGCGTACAAGGTCGCGCTCTCGCGCTCCAGATGCAGCGTGTGCGTGCAGACCGCATCGAGGAACTCGCGATCATGCGAGATCAGCAGCAGCGTGCCGCGGAACGTCGCCAGCTCCTCCTGCAGCCACAGCGCGGCGTCCATATCCAGATGGTTGGTCGGCTCGTCGAGCAGCAGCAGGTCGCAGCGCTTCAGCAGCGCGCGCGCCAGGTTCAGACGCATGCGCCAGCCGCCGGAGAAGCTGGCGACCGGGTTTTCCTGCTGGCTGGGGATGAAGCCCAGGCCATGCAGCAGCTGCGCGGCACGCGCCTTCGCGCCATAGCCGTCGATCGTCGTCAGCCGGTCATGCGCCGCAACCAGTGCGTTCACATCGGCATCGGTCGGGTGCTGCTCGATGCGCTGCTCCAGCTCGCGTAGGCGCGCTTCGATCTCGCGCAGTTCGGTGTCGCCGTCCAGCGCGTACTCGATCGCCGGCTGGTCCAGCGCCGGGGTTTCCTGCGCGACATTGGCGACGATGACGTTCTTCGACAGATCGATCTTGCCGCCGTCCGGCGCCAGCTCATTGCGGATTGCAGCGAACAGCGTCGACTTGCCGACGCCGTTCTTGCCGATCACGCCAACGCGCTGACCGGCATGCACCGTGACCGAGACGTTGCTGAGCAGCGTCCGGGTGTGCCGGCGCAGCGTGAGATTCTGTAGGGAGAGCATGGGTCGCGAACCAGAAGGGGCGCGGAGTTTACGCTCTTTGAACTACAAGGAAGCTGCGGCCAATCCCTCAGCGGGCTTCCAGCTGCGCCGGTCGCGTGCTCCACCACACCAGCCACAGCAGCCCAACCTGCAGCACCAGGCGCAGCGTCAGCGCCCATTCCGGCACTTCCGGGAACTGGTCCGGATTCATCGACATGTGGATGTTCGCCGGCGACACCGCGCAGATCAACGCAGTCAGCGCCCAGCCGGTCAGCGGCCTGAGCTTCGGCGGCCACAGGCAGAACGCGAGCAGCAGCTCGATCGCGCCGCTGAGCAGCACGGCTTCACGCGCATACGGGATGTACGGTGGCATGATCCTGACGAAGAAATCCGTCACGGCGAAATGCGCGATGCCACCGATCAGGAAGAACAGGAACACCACCGTCAAGCCCAGCAGTTTGAGGTTCATGCGGGTTGCGGCTCCGGCGCCTTCCACTGCTTGAGCAGCTTGAACACGCGATCGGCATGCCGCCCCTGCATCGCCGCGGCGGTCATCACGCCGCCGAGCAAGGCGCCGCCGACGCCGGCGGTGACGACATCCTGGCCGGTCATGAACAAGCCTTTGACCGGCGTCACCGGATGCAGCCATTTCTGTTCGAAGCGCTGCAGGTCGTGGTCGAGTCCGTAGATCTCGCCGCGATCGTTGAGCTGGAACCACTCGGTCGACAGCGGCGTCGACAGTTCGCAGTAGTCAAGCTTGTCCTTGAGTTGAGGCATCTGCTTGAACAACGCCTCCAGCAGGCGCTCGGTGAACTTTGCCTTCAGCGCCTCGTACTCGGCACCGCGCTTGTTCCAGGTCTGTCCAGACCATTCGGCAAACCATTCGTAGCGCCCGAGCGTGATGACCTCGACCGTTGCCTTGCCCGGATAGTTCTGGTCCCACTCCGGATCCTTCGCCGACGGAAACGAGATGTAGACCATTGGCAGCGTCGTCAGTGGGTCGTCGAGAAAGCACTGCAGATTGCCCTCGTGATCGGCATCCGGATAGACCCACAGATTCGTGCGCGGCAGGCCCAGCTCGGCCGCCGTGCCCTTGAAGCCGGCATACAGGCACAGATGCCCGGCCGACGGTCGTACCTGCTCCAGCTTGGCCTTGTAGCCGTGGCGCGTCGCCGTTGCGGCAGGCAGCAGCTTCTCGCAGGTATTGCGTGCGCCGGCATTGCTGACGACGGCATCCGCCTTGATGAAGCTGCCGTCCTCCATCTCGACACCGACTGCGCGATTGCCCTCGAGCTGGATCTGCCTGACCCGCGCATAGGTGAACACTTCGCCGCCTGCGGCGCGGATCACCGGGATGATCGTGTCGGCCATCTTCCACGAACCGCCGACCGGATAGCAGCCGCCATCGAAGTAATGCTTGGCGACCGAGGCATGCATCAGGAACGCGGCATCGCGCGGCGGCAGGCCGTAGTCGCCCCACTGGCCGGTCAGCACCGCGATCAGCTGCTGGTTGGAGGTCAGCGATTCCAGCACTTCACGCGTGGTCATGAAGCATTCGCGCGGCACGCGCAGCGGACGGATCTTCTCGTACATGCGCGCCATCAGCGGCGGCATCGCCTGACCGGCGAAATAGCTCTTCATGCTGCGCGCGACGCGCATCACCGTCTCGATATAGGCGTCGATTGCCGCGGCTTCATCCGGGAAATGGCGTTTAAGCTCTTCCGCGAAGTTGCCACGCCCGGCGACGAAATCGTAATTCTGCCCGCCGATGATGATGCGGTCATAGACGCGATCCATCTCGGCCCACTTGAGCTGGCCGTTGGAGATCACGTCGAAGATGCGGCGCAGCGCGGCGTGTTCCTTGTGCACTTCGCCGACGTAGTGCACGCCGACATCCCATTCGTAACCTTCGCGCTCGTAGGAATGAGTGAAGCCGCCGGCGGTGTAGTGCTGCTCCAGAACGCAGACCTTCTTGCCGAGTTGCGACAACAGCGCCGCGCAGGCCAGGCCGCCGATGCCCGAGCCGATCACGATGACGTCGTAACTTTCCGCGGCGCGACCTGGGCGGTAGCGTTTGCCTGTGCGTTTCATGAAAATCCCCAGAAGTTTTGCCGCACGATAGCGCGGCGGTGCGACCGAGCGAGTGGGAAATACGGCCCCGGAAGCCGGATAAGCCAGTAGCCCGGTTCCGCCCAGCGGAGCCGGGAAGCCCGGATTGCGCAGCGCGGCTTCCCGGCTTTGCCTGCGACAAAACCGGGCTACGTCTAGTTTGAATGGAACAGCCGGCTGAACAGCCCCTCGTACCAGCGCCACGGCAGTAGCGCGCGCAGGACCAACGCAACGCGCTCGATCGGGGCAATCGCCACATGACGCAACACCGGCGACGGCTGTTCGATCAGCCTGCGCACCTGCCCGGCAAACCGCGCCGGCGGCAGGCCATTGCGCTCGTCCTGCTCCATCCAGGCGATCGACGCCTCGCAGCGCACGGCATAGGCAGAGCTTTCGGTCCAGCCGCTGACGCGACGGCGCTGTGCGGTGAATCCGGTGTTGAAATTGCCCGGCGCTATGCAGCAGACCCGGATGCCGAAACCAGCGACCTCGAAGCGCAGTGCCTCGCTGTACGACTCCAGTGCCGCCTTGCTCGCGCAGTAGTACGCCTGGAACGGCACCGGCAGCTGCGTCACCAGCGAGCCGACATTCAGGATCAGGCCATCGCCCTGCGCACGCAGCTTGGGCAGCAGCGCACGCGTCACGCGCACCGCGCCGAAGAAGTTGGTTTCGAACTGCGCTTTGGCTTCGTCGGTCGTCGTGTCCTCGATCGCACCGGCAATGCCAAAGCCGGCGCAGTTGATCAGCACATCGATGCGTGCCTCGGTGGCGAGAAGCTGGGCAACGGCATCCGCCACAGAGGTGTCGGAATCCACGTCCAGCACCAGCGGCCGGCATCCGGGCAGATCCTGCGGTGGCCGTCGGCTGGCCGCATAGACCTTGTGCCCCGCCGCCGCGAGCGCGACGGCACAGGCGCGGCCGAGGCCCGACGATGCGCCGGTGATCAATATGACTTTGGCTTGCGCTGTGCTCATGGGTGGTTCGATGCATCCATACATTCAGTTGCCGCATTCTGCGGTGCGCGCCCACTTCTGGACAGCGTCAGTTTCTGAGGTTTCAATGCCTGATGAAAACCCGATATGGATTCATCGTCCTGGCCGCGACCTTGCTCGGTTGCGCGACACAGACACCGCGTCCGGTCATCGCGGATGAACTGATCCGCGTCTCCGAAGATCTGCAGATCCGCCGGATCGATCCGGATGTGTGGGTACACACGTCCTGGCATGTGCTGTCGGACCATCGGCGGCTGTCATCCAACGGACTGATCGTCCGGGATGGTGATTCACTGCTGCTGATCGACACCGCCTGGGGGGTTGCGCCGACCCAGGCGCTCGTCGACTGGATCGCACGCGATCTGCAGTTACCGATTGCCAGACTGATCCCGACCCACCATCACGACGATCGCATCGGCGGCTGGCCGGTCCTGGCCGCGCTCGACGTGCCGCTGCTGGCGACGCCGCAGACCCTGAGCCTCAGTGCTTCCGAGGACATCACGCAGACGCTCGATCCGGCGCTGACGACACTGGCGGAAAATCAGACCGTGACCATCGGCGCCGTCGAAATCTTCGCGCCTGGTCCGGCGCACAGCCCGGACAATCTGATGGTCTGGCTGCCCAGGCAGGCGATCCTGTTCGGCGGCTGCGCGGTCAAGGCAGCCGATGCGACCCGGCTGGGCAATATCGATGAAGCCGATTTCCGTGGCTGGCCGCTGGCGATCCAGCGCGCGCAACAGCGCTATCCGCAAGTACGCGTCGTCGTTCCTGGCCACGGCGAGTCGGGCGATCGCGCTCTACTGGGTCACACGCTGGATCTGCTGAAAGCAGAAACCCCGGCCGAGTAGCTGGGTCCGAACGATGGGCCAGGAGTCGTTCCGGTTTCTCGATACGCCTGCTTCGCAGGCACTCGAAACGAGCGGAGTGTTTTGAGCGCTCGGAATAGAAAGAAAAACTCCGTTCGCCTCGAGTGCCGCGCATCGCGCGGTGTATCGAGAGGCCGCCGCAGCCCTCACCAGACCGTCGGCTTCGGATTGCGCTCGTCAAAGTCACGCTGGTGCCAGTACGGATAGATCGGCGTCTGCTGGCTGGCCCTGTCCAGTGCCTGCACCTGGGCCGGGCTGAGACTCCAGCCAACGGCGCCGAGGTTCTGCAGCAACTGCGCTTCATTGCGCGCGCCGATGACGACATTGCTGACGCTCGGCCGCTGCAGCAGCCAGTTCAACGCGATCTGCGGAATCGACTTGCCGGTTTCCTTTGCAATCAGGTCGAGCGCATCGACGACGGCATACAGATGCTCGTCGTCGACCATCGGACCGCCTTCCGCCCCGCCCTGCGCGATGCGTCCGTCGCTCGCAGCCTGGCCGCGACGGATCTTGCCGGTCAGGCGGCCCCAGCCGAGCGGGCTCCAGACCATCGTGCCGACCCCCTGATCGAGCATCAGCGGCATCAGCTCCCACTCGTACTCGCGGCCGATCAGCGAGTAGTAGCCCTGATAACTGACGTAGCGCGCCAAGCCATAGCGCTCGGACGTCGCGAGCGCTTTCATCAGATGCCAGCCGGAAAAGTTCGACGCGCCGATGTAGCCGATCTTGCCGTCGCGGATCAGCTGGTCGAGCGCGCCGAGCACTTCTTCCGGCGGCGTCAGCGCGTCGTAGCCGTGCATGAAGTACAGGTCGATGTGATCGGTGCCAAGACGCCTGAGGCTGGCTTCGCAGGCGCGCACCAGGTGGTAGCGCGACGAGCCCTTGTCGTTCGGTCCGCTGCCGGTCGTGAAGGTCGCCTTGGTCGAGATCAGCACCTGGTTGCGCCGACCCTTGATCGCCTGGCCCAGCACCTCTTCGGACACGCCGTCCGAGTAGATGTCGGCGGTGTCGAAGAAGTTCATGCCGTGTTCGAGGCTGACGTCGACGAGGCGTGTCGCCTCGCTGACGTCCGAATTGCCCCAGCGCTGGAACATCTCGCCTTTGCCACCGAATGTACCGGTGCCGAGGCTGAGTACAGGGACCTTGAGGCCGGAGCGGCCGAGCTGACGATGTTCCATGGGCGATCTCGTTCTTCTGGGGGGACAGCCGAGTATATGCACGCTTCGCACGGCAACTCGACTGTCTGCGTGCCGTCTCACCTTATTGGACGAAGCGCCCGGACGGCCCGCATCCTATCGTTGGTAAGTTCGACTCACCAAGGTGCAAGCACATGTCAGATCGTCCCTCCGTGATGCAGGCCTTTACCGGCCTGTCGACCGACGAAATGGAAATCCTGTCGCAGGCGGACCGCTTCGCACAGGCCGAGATGTATCCACTCGCCCAGCGCATGGACGATGAGGAGTGGTGGCCGGACCAGATCTTCCCGAAGATCGGTGAGACCGGCTACTTCGGCATCACCGCGCCGGAAGCGCTCGGCGGCTCGGGCATGGACGTGTTCACCTCCGGCCTGATCCTGCAGGCCTTCGGCCGCTGGAACCACGCGCTGGCGCTGGCCTGGGTGGCCCACGAGAACCTGTGCCTGCACAACATCCTGCGCAACGCCAATGACGCGCAGAAGCAGAAGTACGTACCGGGTCTGGTCAAGGGCACGAGCATCGGCGCACTCGGCCTGACCGAGCCCGGCGCCGGTTCCGACGCGCTCGGCTCGATGCGCACGACCGCGCGCCGCGAAGGCGGCTACTACTATCTGAACGGCTCGAAGATCTACATCACCAACGGCCCGGTCGCCGACGTGCTGCTGGTCTACGCCAAGACCGACAAGGACAAGGGCGCGCAGGGCATCTCGGCGTTCATCGTCGAGAAGGATTTCCCCGGCTTCAAGGTCGCGCAGAAGCTGATCAAAATGGGCTTCCGCGGTTCGCAGACCGCGGAGCTGGTGTTCGAGGAATGCCGCGTGCCGGCCGAGAACCTCGTCGGTGGCGAGAATCGCGGCGTCAAGGTTGTGATGTCCGGCCTCGATCTCGAACGCGCGATGATCTCGCCGATCTGCCTCGGCATCGCCGAGCGCGCGTTCTCGCTGGCGCTTGACTACGCCAAGCAGCGCAAGCAGTTCGGCCGTCCGATCTCCGATTTCCAGATGGTGCAGTCGATGCTCGCGACGATGTACACGCGCGTCGAGTCGATGCGCCTTTTCACCTACCAGACCCTGCGCGCGGCGAACGTCATCGGCGAGGAAGACGGCGGACGCGGCGAGATCCACAAGCTCACCGCCGCCGGCGTGCTGTACGTCGCCGAGACGATGAACCAGGTGCTCAACGACGCGGTGCAGGTGCACGGCGGCAGCGGCTACATCTGGGAAGCCGAGATCAACCGCCTGTACCGTTCGATCAAGCTGCTCGAGATCGGCGCCGGCACCAGCGAAGTGCGCAAGATGATCATCGCCAAGGAACTGCTGTCGGCGTGAGGCGTGAGGCGGAAAGCATGAACTTCGATATCGATCAGCTCAATTCGCCGGAACATCTGTGGACGGCGGATACGGTCTATCGCTCCGATCTGTTCGCCGGCAAGGTCGCGCTGGTGTCGGGCGCGGGCAGCGGCATCGGCCGCGCCTGTGCGCTGCTGTTCGCGCGACTTGGCGCAAAGCTCGTGATCTGCGGCCGCACGCCGGAGAAGCTGGAAGCCGTTGCCGGGTTCATCCGCAGCAAGGGTGGCGAGGTACTGGCAGTCCCGACCAACGTGCGCGAGCCGGAGCAGGTCGATGCGCTGTTCGCGCAGGCGCACCAGCACTACGGCCGCATCGACTGCACGGTCAACAACGCCGGTGGCCAGTTTCCGCAGAACGCCATCGACATGGCGCCGAAAGGCTGGTCCGCGGTCATCAACAACAATCTCAACGGCACCTGGCTGATGATGCAGCGCGCCGCGCAGTACTGGCGTGACCAGCAGACCCCGGGCTCGATCGTCAACATCGTCGTCGTCATCGAGCGCGGCATGCCGGGCGTCGCGCACACCGTCGCCGCTCGTGCCGGCATCATCGGCGCATCCCGCACGGTCGCCGTCGAATGGGCGCCGCTCGGCATCCGCGTCAACTGCGTCGCGCCCGGCCTGACCGCCACCGAAGGTCTGCGCGTCTACCCGCCGGAAGCGCAGAAGGAATTCCCGCTCGCCAATCCCCTGAAAAGACCCGGCACGCCGATGGAGATCGCCGAGTCGGTGATCTATCTGTCTGCAGGCAGCGGCAGCTTCATCACCGGCGAAGTGCTGACCGTCGACGGCGGCGGCAAGCTGTGGGGTGAGTTGTGGACCGCAGGCCGGCCGGACTGGTACCGCAGCAACTGAACCTTTGATCGGCGACACTGGTCGGACCCGTACCGTTCCCGACCGAGACTCCGTCATGTCCCTGCATCGCTCTCCGCGTCTGTTTATCACCACCGCCGCCGTGCTGATCGGCCTCAACAGCGGCCTGGCGGTCGCTGCCCTCGACAAGAACACCGCCGCCGCGCTGGACGCCGCACTCGCCGGCGATCACCGCAGCACCGAGAACCGTGCGCGCGATGTCTACCGCAAGCCGCGCGAGGTGCTGGATTTTCTCGGCCTGCGCTCGGACATGACCGTGGTCGAGATCTCTCCTGGCAAGGGCTGGTATACCGAAGTGCTGGCACCGGCACTCAAGGACAACGGCCAGTTCTACGCCGCCAACTTCGGTCTCGGCGCGACCAGCGCCTACGCGCGCAAGAACCTCGGCAATTTCCTCGTCATGCTCGGCGACCGCCCCGAGCTGTACGGCAAGGTCAATGTCACCCAGTTTCATCTGCCGTACGAAACCAGCATCGCGCCTCGCGGCAGCGCCGACATGGTGCTGACCTTCCGCAACGTCCATAACTGGGCCGGCGGCGACTACGCCAAGCTCGCGTTCCGCGCGATGTTCGACACCCTCAAGCCGGGCGGCGTGCTCGGCGTCGTCGACCACCGCTGGCCGGATCCGAAGACCGAAGACCCGCTCGCGAAGAACGGCTACATCAGCGAGGAGCGCACGATCGCGCTCGCCGAAGCTGCGGGCTTCAAGCTTGCCGCGCGCTCCGATGTCCTGCGCAATGCCAAGGATGATCACGACCATCCGGAAGGCGTCTGGACCCTGCCACCGGTACTGCGCCTGGGCGACAAGGATCGCGAGCAGTATCTGGCGATCGGCGAGTCGGATCGCTTCCTGCTCAAGTTCGTCAAACCCTGAAATGGTCACGCCCACTCATCACAACGATCATCACACCCACTAAGGAGAATCACATGATTGGTTACGTCACCGTCGGCACCAACAATCTCGAGAAGGCTGCAGCGTTCTATGACGCACTGCTCGGCACCGTCGGCGCAGGTCGCGCATTCGCGACCGAAAAGCTGATCATGTGGTCGACCGGTGCCGGCGTGCCCGGGATCTGCGTGACCCTGCCATTCGATGGCAAGGTCGCGACCGTCGGCAACGGCGTGATGGTTGCACTGGCGATGAAGAACCGTGAGCAGGTCGATGCGTTCTACAACAAGGCGATCGAGCTTGGCGCGACCGACGAAGGCGCGCTCGGCGAACGCTTTCCCGGCTTCTACGCCGGCTACTTCCGCGATCCGGACGGCAACAAGCTGAACGCGTTCTTTATGGGTTAATGCACTGTCAGCAAGAGTTTGACCTTGCGGACCAAGCAGCGTGGCGGTCTCTCGATACACCTGCTTCGCAGGCACTCGAGACGAACGGACTTTTTCAAAGTCGAATCAACAGAACTCCGTTCGTCTCGAGTGCCGCGCCCAGCGCGGTGTATCGAGAGACTGCAACTGGCTCACGCCCCACGCCTCGGCAGCAACACCCGCGCCAGCGCCGGCCCCAGCAGCACCGCGCCGAGCATGTTGGCGATGAACATCACGACCAGCAGCAGGCCCATGTCGCGCTGGAACTGCAGGCCCGAGTACAACCATGCGAAGACACCGCCGGCCAGGCACAGTCCGGTGAAGATCACCGCCTTGCCGGTACGCCGCAGCGTTGCGATGTAGGCCTCGCGCAGGCTCATCCGATCCTCGTCGAGGTGATGGCGCAGCACGTCGTAGACATAGATGCCGTAGTCGACGCCGATGCCGACCGCGAGCGTGACCACCGGCAGCGTCGCGACCTTGAGACCGATGCCGGATACCGCCATCAGCGCATTGGCAAAGATCGTCACCAGGAACAGCGGCACGCCGATGATCACGACGCCCTTGATCGAGCGATAGCTGACGACGACCAGCAGGCCGATCACCGCGTAGACCCACAGCACGGTGCGCAGCTCGTTGGACTCGATGACGTCATTGGTCGCCGCCATTACGCCAACATTGCCGGAGGCCATCGCGAAGTGCACCGGGCATTCCGAACCGTCCGTCTCCACCACGCGCTCGCGACGCTGGCGCAGGCGCTCGTCGCAGACCGCCGGCTGGCTCTGCGGATGCGTGCGGTAGAACTCCGCGGCATTGCTGGCATTGAAGCGTCCGACTGCGTCGGCGATGCCATGGATCGTCGTCGCTCGATGGTCGCTGGTGTAGACATAGACCGGCATCGCGCTGCAGTCGATATTGAGCAGGCCGGTCTGGGTATCGATGGTCTTGGTCGACAGCACCAGCGAATCGTGATTGCGCGGAATCACCCGCATCTTGATGTTGCCTTCCCAGAACCCCGAATAGATCTGCCGCGCCAGCTGCGACAGCTCACGGGTCGACGCGACGCCCGGCGTGTTCTCCATCGTCCATGAGAAACGGCCGACCTGATCGAGCACGTCATGGCGGATGCAGGCCCAGGGATCGGACTCGGCGATCACCGTGAAGATATCGGTCGCGACCGTGAAGTTGTCGGCAATGCGCAACGAATCCTGGTTGTAGATCGAATCCGGCGTGAGCTCGGGCACGCCGGCCTGGGCATCGCCGATGATGCGCTGCTGCTGCAGATACAGACTAGCGGCAAGCACGAATCCCGCCACGACAAGCAGCGAGATCGCGACCGGCCGCTTCGTCACGACCGCCATGCGTTGCCACAGCGCTTCGCCGGCCTGCGCCAGTTGCGCGCGGCGATCGCGGAACTTCGCCATGTCGGCGACACGCATGCGCGACAGCCAGATCGGCATCATCAGCTTGTTGGTGATGATCACCGCGGCCATGCCGAAGCAGGCGTTCACCGACATCTCGCGGATCACGCCGATCGGCACCAGTGCAATCGTCAGGAAGCCGGCGACGTTGGTGATCAGCGCGATGCTGCCGGGAATGAACAGGCGCCGGAAGGTCTGCCGCGAAGCCTCGAAGGGATCGTGGCCGTTGACGATCTCGTCGGCCCAGGTGTTGACGTACTGCACGCCATGCGAGGTCGAGATCGCCAGCACCAGGAACGGCACCATGATCGCGAACGGATCGAGGCCGAAACCGAAGCTGCGCAGCAGCCCCAGTTCCCAGATCACCGCGACCATCGAGCAGACCATCGGCAGCCAGGCGAGGCGCAGATCGCGCAGGTACAGCAGCAGCGCGACAAAGGTGCCGAACACGGTCAGCAGGAAGAACAGCACCACCTCGCTGGTCGCGGCCGACACGTCACCGACGACCTTGGCGAAACCGATGATGTGCACCGTCACGCCAGGGTCGTAGGCCGGATTGGCGACACGCTCGACTTCGAGCATGCGCCCCGGAACCTCGATCACCTGCTTGGCGCCCAGCTCGTCTCGATAGGCCAGGCTCACCGTGTCGAAGCGCAGCCGCCAATCGGGCGCCGCGTAGCGCTCCTCGATCAGCGCGCCGGCCTTCAGATGCCTGTAATCCTGCTTGAGGCGCAGCACGAACTTGTCCGGACTGCCGAGCTGGCCACGCACCTTGTCTTCGAGATTCTTCGCGACAGCGACGTAGTCGGTGCGCTTGAAGGTCTCCGGGTCCTGCGACATCACCTCGGCATACACCATCGCACCGCGCTGGTCATTGCTGACGAGTCGGCCGATGACGCCGGCCTTGCCGACATGCGACCGGATCTGCGCGAACATCTCCTCCGACGGTGCGTACGTCGCCGGAATCACGTCTTCGGAGCGGAAGCCGCCATCGACGACTTCGAGAAAGCGCACGTTGCGGGTGAAGATCGACGACAGTCGTGTGCGGTCGATGCCCTTGGTGAACTCGACTTCGGTCGTCGCGAGCTTGAGGCTGCGCAGGAAGGCTTCGTTGTAGATATCGGGCTGCGGGTTGTCGGCGGTCTGCATCAACGCGATCAACACCGCATTGGCGCCACCGAGATCGGCCTTGTACTGCTCGAAGACCTGCATGTACGGATGATCCGTCGGCACGGTCTTGTCGAAGCTCGCATCCGGCTGCAGGCGCAGCGCCTGCAGCAGCATCAGCACGGTCGTCAGCGCCAGCAGGCCGACACTGATCCGCCGGCCGCGCGGCGAGTACAACGCCGGTTCAACCACGCGCAGGATGGCGGCGGCAGTGCTCTTCACTTTCCTGTTCTCCCCGTCTTTGGCGTCAGTGTGCCCTGATCGATTCTTCGTGTGCCATAAACACATCGGGCCCGCGAACGGGCCCGATTGGATCTTGCCGCCTGTGTAGCCCGGTTCCGCGCAGCGGAGGCGGGACGGTCGGGCATCAGCCCCGGGCTTCCCGGCTTTGCCTGCGGCAAAACCGGGCTACAGGTCCTGAAACCGCTTCAGTGCGCCGCTGCGGACGCGGCCTTGAGCTTGGCGGCGTCGCGCGCGAAGTCGCGGCCAAGGTACAGATACATCGCCGGAACTACGTACAGCGTGAAAAGCGTGCCGATCGTCATGCCGGCGGCGATCACCAGACCGATCGCGAAGCGCGATGCCGCGCCCGGTCCGGAGGCGAACAGCAGCGGCACCATCGCGATCACAAGGGCCGCGGTCGTCATCAGCACCGGCCGCAG
>CAZDPA010000090.1:0-16413 GCA_964507195.1 uncultured Salinisphaerales bacterium
TCAAGGCACAGGCGACCAAGGCACGCCAAGCGCAGAGCCGGGTCAAGGCACTGGAGCGCATGGAGCTGGTCGCGCCAGCGCATTGGGATTCGGAATTCTCGTTCGAGTTTCCGGTGCCCGATAAATTGCCGTCACCGCTGGTGAAGTTCGACAAGCTCTCGGCCGGCTACCCGCAGAAAACCATTCTCAGCAATCTGCGCTTGCTGGTGGCGCCCGGCGACCGCATCGGCCTGCTCGGCGCCAACGGCGCGGGCAAATCGACCCTGGTGCGCACGCTCGCCGGCGAGCTGCCGCCGCTGAGTGGTCAAGCGGTGCGAGCGCCGGATCTGCGCATCGGCTACTTCGCCCAGCACCAGCTCGAGTATCTCGATCCGCAGGCTTCGCCGGTGCTGCATCTGCGCCGCCTCAATCCGGAAGCGACCGAACAATCGCTGCGGGATTTTCTCGGCGGCTTCAATTTCCGCGGCGACCGTGCGTTCGAAGCGGTTGCGCCATTCTCCGGCGGCGAGAAGGCGCGCCTGGCGCTGGCGATGGTCGTCTACCAGAAGCCGAACGTGCTGCTGCTCGACGAACCGACCAACCATCTCGATCTCGACATGCGCCACGCACTGGAAACCGCGCTGGCCGAATATGCCGGCGCGGTCATCGTCGTCTCGCATGACCGTCATCTGCTCAGCGCGACCTGCGACAGTTTCTGGCTGGTCGCCAACGGCGCCTGCGAACCCTTTGACGGCGACCTTGAGGACTACGCGCGCTGGCTGTCGAACCGCGACGACAACGGCGGGCGACCACAGCGCGCGGTTGATGGGCCGAAAGAACAGCGCCGCAACGCCGCGCTGTCGCGTGAGCAGATCAAGCCGCTACGCGACGCAGTGAAGAAACTCGACACGCAGATGGCAAAACTGCAGCAGGAACTGGCAAAGATCGACGCCAAACTCACCGACCCTGCGCTCTACGCCAGCGCGAAGCCGGGCGAGATCACCCAGCTGCAGCGCGAACAGCGCGAACTCAGCGGCCGGCTGTCAGCCGTCGAAGAAGAATGGCTGACAGCGGCCGAGGCGCTCGAAGCGACGCAGAACTAGCCACGACCACCCACCCGCCGCAACGGATGCGGCGCATGAAATGCTTCAACCGAGCACGGCGCTTCATCAAGCACATGCGGCGGTCGCGCGCGACGATGCAGGCGGTACATCTCGCGCACCCAGGCGATGCCGGGCCGCGCCTGCCATGGGCACAGCAGCGGCGCGAGGGCGTCGCGGTACTCGGGATCGGAAAACACCGGATGCTCGTCCGGGCAGATCAGCGGCGCCAACCGCGCGGCCGCAGTGATGTCCGCAACGCTGAGATGCGCGCCGACCATGTAAACCTTGCCACCCTGAGCGAGTCTGTCCAGCTCGCGCAGTGTGCGATCGACAACCCGGCGCGAATGTTCGATCAGCGCCGGAGTCAGCCCCAGGCCGCGGCGGAATATGCGATGCAGCACCGGATAGCCGATGCGCATCAGCGCGGCCTCTCCCAGGCTTGCGTCCAGCGCCCACAGGCGCCGCACCAGCTCCGGCGACTCCAGCAGCGTCGCGTAGACGACGCGCACGATATGCGGGGCAATGTGGTCGTAATGCGCCTCGATCTGCATCACAGCAGCCCGCTCGAGCGGGTCCTGCGGGATCAGCGCAAACGGGGCTCGATGGGTTTCCAGCCATTCGAGGATCCTGGTGCTGTCCTGGACCATCACGCCATCGGCCTGCAAGGTCGGCAACGACACCCCCTGACTGCCACCGATGCTCAGAGAGCCGGCGTAATGCAGAAAGGGCGTGAGCCGATGCTCACGGTAATGCAGCCCGACGGCGTCCATCGCCCAGCGGATCTTCTCGCTCGATTGCGACGCGGCGAAGGTATAGAGCGTCATCCCTGAATCTGAGGCTTGCAGCACTTGCTCTGCCATCGCTGATCTCCTTGTACCCACACCGTTCGGCCATCCGTTCCGATCAGGGCACCCTAGCGCTTTAAAGTGACAAGCAAACGTCGCGCCAAGATGGCGCGACGGGTTCTCGTTGAGAACCGCGAACCATGAACCACAGAAGGCGAACGCAAGATGAACTGACCGCTGTCAAACTGGTTTTCCGGCCCTCATCCGGCTAATGTCCGCGCCCTGAGTCTCCACGCTCTTCCACCGCTCCCCGGAAACCGCACTGAGCGACCTGACTGCCAGCATTGCCGGCCTTTTCGCACTGACTGCCCTGTTCGGCGCCGTCATGCTGGTCTTCCTGCTGCCTCGCGCCCGTGCATTGAAACAGCGGCTGGAACGGGCCGACGCCCGCCGTACACCGCCGCAGACCCTGCAGCATGAGGGCCGCAGCGTCAGCGTTCGCGTCAGTGTCCGGCCCACCGGCATCCCCCAGTTCGTTTTTGCGACGCCGATTGCGCGCCAGCCGCCGCTGCAGATTCGCCCCCTTGGCTGGCTGGATCGCCTCGGCCGGCGCTGCGGCCTCGCCCGCGTGGCCGCCAGCGGCGATGCGGAGTTCGATCGCCGCGTGCTGGTGAGTTGCGACTACCGCGAGCTGGCCGCTGTGGCCCTGCGCGAGCCGGCGACACGCGCAGCGGTGCTGGCACTGATGGATGCACAGGCCTGCTCGCTGAACTTCGGCAACGGCCAGCTGACGGCGTGTTTCGATGCATCCGGCGACCCGGCAGACCGGCAGGATCTGCTGGAGCAGCGCGCCGCCCTCCTGCGCAATCTCGCTGGACAACAGGCCGTGCTCGTCGGCACCCTCACGCCAATGACGCCGTTCTGGCCGATCCGCCGGATCGTGCTGCTGATCGGCTGTGCGCTGTTGCCCCTGCTGGCGATGGGCGCCTGCGCATTGCTGCTCGAACTGCGCACGCCACTGGACCTGCAAGCGGTTGTCGTCGATGCACTCAAGCTGTCGCCGCTGTGGTGGCTGGCAACCCTGGTGCCGGCCCTGATCTGGCTGCGCGGGCACCCGACCAGCGCGCAGTTGCTGCCGGCAACCCTGGTCGCCACCACGCTCGCCGCAGCGCCCGCGGCGATTGCCTTCCATCTTGCGCGCAATGGCAGCGATGCCGAGGCCGCGCGAGATATCGTCGTCGCCGTCACCGGCAGCGTGATGCTTTCCGGGACCCGCTCGCCGAGCTTGCGCTGGTCCAGCACTGCGCTGCAGCGGCGCGGCTTGTTTGGCGCGCCGCACTCGCTGTCGGCTCAAGTCGGCGAACTGCAATGGCACGACACGCCGATCGCACGGGCACGCCTGCATGCGCGAATTGCGCCAGGCGCGCTCGGCCATCCCTGGCTGGTGTCTGTGGTCGCCGAAGCTGCAGCAGAAAACGGCATCGCTGCCGTCGACAGCCCATTGCCGAGCGAACGTGCCATCGATGCCGTCGTGCAAGGCCCACAGCCGCAGCTGGCACTGCGGCTGCCGATGCCCGGAGGTCAGGGCGCGGCGCTGCTCGCGCAGGCCAAGTCGCTGTACACCGATGGCGAGTTGCCGGTCGCACGCCAGCGTCTCGACCAGGCGCTGGCACAGCTCGACCGTGAAGGCGCGCCGGCGACCGTTCGCGCAGAGGCCTACTGGTATCGAGCCACGATCTACAGCAGCCTTGGCGCGCCGTTCGAGCATCAGCAGGAAATGGATGCCCGCACGGCGCTGGCGATCATGCCCGGGCATACCGGGGCGGCCCTGCTGCTCGACGATGTGCTGTTCCGCAGCCGCCGCTACAACGAAGCCCTGCAGCTGTGGGAAGTCGTGCTCGCGCAGAAGCCGGATTATCAGTACGGCCACTACAAGCGCGCGCAGCTGCTGGCGACGCTGGGCGTGCTCAGCGAAGCCCGCGTCGAAGCACAGACGACCTGCCGGCTCGGCGAGCGGGCAGCCTGCGATCTGGCCGACAGCTTTTGAGCGCGTGAGGCGTGAGGCGTGAGGCGAAAAACCCTCAGCTGTCCTCGTGCTCACCGTCTAGGTAGTACCACGCGCCGTTCTCGCGCGCGAAGCGGCTGACTTCGTGCAGGCGCACTGCACTGCCGCCGCCGACGCGATAGCGCGCGACAAACTCGACGACGGCGGTGTCCACGCCGGTAGTCTGTGCGCGCAGAACCTTGAGTCCCAGCCATTTGGTTTTCGGATCGCCGATATCGAACTGATCCAGCTCATCTGCTGCAGGTCGCGTGCTCGTGTGCCAGGTTGCGAGCAGGTACAGCGTCAGCCGCAGTACATAGGCGCTGTAGCGCGAGCGCATCAGCGCTTCCGGCGTCGGCGCCAGCGCTCCTGCATGGAATCGGCCGCAGCACGCCGGATACGCGAGTCCGGATTCGCACGGGCAAGCCTCTGCCAGTGGTTTCGCCTTCATGTCGTGCCCCCGCGCTGCCAGACCAGACAGCGATTGTTCGCCGGCATGGCGTAGTCCTCGATCAGACGCAGGCCGATACGTTGTGCCAGCGCATCCACTGCTTCGAAGTCGCGGATGCCCATGTGCGCACCCTGCGTCAGCAGCCAGTCGTTGAAGGTGGCGTTGCTCGCGCTGGTGTGCTCGCCGCCGTACTTGAACGGCCCATAGAGAATCAGCCGGCTGTCGTCCGCCAGCACGTTGGCAAGATCGCGAAACAGGAGCTCGACCTCAGCCCAGCTCATGATGTGGATCGTGTTGGCGCAGAACACGGCATCGAATTTCGCTTGTGGCCAGGGATCGACGCTGACATCCAGCGTCAGCGGCGGCGGCGTATTCGGCAAGCGCGCGTCATCCAGCCACATCCGGATAGCCGGCAGATTGGCCGCGCGATCCGAGCACTGCCAGAACAGATGCGGCAGCGCAGCGGCAAAGTACACGGCGTGCTGGCCGGTACCGCTGCCCAGCTCCAGAACCTGATACCGGTCCGCCAGTTGCACGCGCAGCACTTCGAGAATTGGCTCGCGGTTGCGCTCGCACGAGGGTGAGAACGGCTTCTCCGTTGTCATTGCGAAAACTGGGCTCGCCTCAGCTCAACGTCAAAGCCAGACCACCAACACCACGCCACAGACACAGCAGGCCGAGAACGAGCACAAGGATGAAAGTCAGCAAGGTGCCGTAGAAGCGGCCGAACTTCCATTTCTCGGTGTAAGACAGCGCAACGCCATGCAGCACGCGCGCGACGACCAGCGTGACGCCGATGGCATGGAGCAGCCACACCGGCGTAGCGCCGCCCACTTCCAGCAACGCCATCATCAGCAGGATGAACGGCACGTACTCGGCGAAATTGCCGTGGCCGCGGATGCGTCGCAGCAAGGTCTGGTCTTCGCCGTGGCCGAGACTGACGCCATGGCCACGCTGCTGCACGACGCGAACACTCAGCGCTACAAACAGGATCGCCAGCAGGCCGGCGTACAGCGGTGTGATGAACATGATCGACTCCCCCGGTCAGTATCGGTTCAGCCTACGTTGCGCCATTGCCGCTGACAATGTTTTCTTCCGCGCCTATCAAGCAGCAGCGCAGGAGTTGCCATGCACACTTGGAAAAATCTCGGTCCGGCACTGGCCCTCTTGTGTGTCGCCTGCGGCGGCAGCGGCGACAGCTCGACACCGACGCCACAGGACCCGGATGTAGCGTTCGTCAATGCCTTCCCGCAACTCAGTTTTGACCAGCCGCTGGTCTTCGCCATCGCGCCCGGCGACAGTGGCAACGTCTGGGTCGCAACCCGCGCCGGCCAGGTTTTCCGTTTTGCCAACAATGCGCAGACCGCATCGGTGACGCTGGCCCTCGATCTGCGTGACAGTACCGAGGCCAGCGGCGGCGAACAGGGCCTGCTCGGCCTGGCCTTTGACCCGGCCTATGCCAGCAATGGCCGTGTGTACATCAATCGCACGATCAGCGCCGCGCAGGCCAGCGGCGACAGCGATGCCACGCTGATCGCCCGATTCAGCCCGGGTACCGGCGGACCGCTCGCCACCGAGACCAGGCTGCTCGAGTTTGACCAGCCATTCGACAACCACAACGGTGGCTGGCTCGACTTCGGCAAGGACGGCCTGCTGTACATCGCCAGCGGCGACGGTGGCGGCAGCGGCGATCCGCAGAACAACGCGCAGAACCTCAACAGCCTGCTCGGCAAGATGCTGCGCATTGACAGCAATGGCGGAATCCCGCCCGGCAATCCCTTCGCCGGCAGCGCAGGCCGGCGTGGCGAAATCTGGGCGTACGGATTGCGCAACCCTTTCCGGTCCAGCTTCGACCGTTCGACCGGCGAGCTGTGGATCGCGGATGTCGGCCAGAACGAACTCGAAGAGATCGACATTGGCGTGGGAGGCGGCAACTACGGCTGGCGCAAGTACGAGGGCACGCAGGTCTACAACGAAGGCGATCCCGCTCCCGACAACGCGATACCGCCGCTATACGAGTACGACCACGGCAACGACCGCTGCAGCATCACCGGCGGCTACGTCTATCGCGGTTCGGCGATCCCGGCGCTGGTCGGACGCTATGTGTTCGCCGACTTCTGCAGCCGCGAGGTCTGGGCGCTGCGCCGCGACAGCAGCGTCGGTTCGATCACCGTGCTCGGCACGGTGCCGGGCAACCCCTCGTCGTTCGGCGAGGATGCGGCGGGCGAGCTGTACATCACTGCCTTCGACGGCAAGATTTACAAGCTCATGCCCGCGCCCTGATTGATTTATGCGGATTTACGCGCGCGCGGCGTTGGCCTTGATCAGCTGCGCCCAGCGCGATCCGAGCGCCGGCGCGAGATCGTGGCCCATGCCGGGAATCAGTTCGAGGCGCGCATTGCGGATCAGCTGCGCGCTGCGCCGGCCGCAGGCCGGACGCAGCAGCGGATCGGCGAGGCCGTGCACGATCTGCGTCGGCGCGACGATCTGCGGCAGCAGGTCTTCAAAACTGCCGGTCGTCAGAATCGCATGCGTCTGCCGCAGCACGCCGCGCGGGCGAAACGCGCGATCATAGGCAACACCGGCGATGCGCCGGCGATACTCGATCGGCGTCGGAAACCCAGGGCTGCCGACCCGGCACAGCATCGCAGTCGAGCGCCGGATCACCTGTTCACGCGTCTTCGGTCGCGGACCGATGCCCGCCATGCGCCACAGCACATCGAATCGCGCTGGTGGCAGCCTGGGATGATTGGTGCTCGACATGATCGAGTTCAGGCTGAGCACGCGCCGCGGATACCGGCCGGCGATGATCTGCGCGATCATGCCGCCCATCGACACACCGACCAGGTGCGTACGCCGGATCTCCAGCGCATCGAGCAGACCAATCGCATCGGCAGCCATGTCGTGGAGGTTGTAGTTGGGCTGCACTGGCCGACCCATGCGTGCACGCAGCCAGTCTGCGGCGATGTTCACCGGCATGCCGAGATCCACTTCGGCCGAAAGGCCGGCATCGCGATTGTCGAAACGGATCACCCGGAAACCGTCGGCGATCAGCTGACTGCACAAGGCATCAGGCCAGTGAATCAGCTGCCCGCCCAGACCCATCAGCAACAGCAGCGGTTCGCCCTGTACCGGCCCACCAATTTCGTAACTCAGGTGCAGGCCATTGACGCAGGCGCTGCCGGCGGACCAGCTTGATTTCATTGCAGTCGAGGGTCGGATTCGTGACGGTTGTGTGAACGAATCGCGACACTAGCAGGCACGAAAATTTTTTGTCACCTCGTTTTCCTGTGCAAACCCCGCTGTCATCTTTGTGACAGCAGGCTAAGATTTGTGACAACGCACCATCCGGATACTCAGCATCGCCATGCCTTCCTTTGACATCGTTTCCGAAGTCGACAAGCACGAACTCACCAATGCGGTCGACCAGGCCAAGCGCGAGCTCACCAACCGTTTCGATTTTCGCGGCAGCGATGCGGCGTTCACGCTCGATGAGTTCGTGATCACGATGAGCGCGCCGAACGACTTCCAGCTGCAGCAGATGCTCGACATCCTGCGCCCGCGCCTCGCCGCGCGGCAGATCGACCTGCGCTGCCTCGACATCGCCGAGCCGGAAGTGAACCTGTCTCAGGCCAGGCAGAAGGTCACGGTCAAGCAGGGCATCGAGCAGGCACTGGGCAAGAAGATCATTGCGAAGATCAAGGAATCCAAGATCAAGGTCGAGGCGCAGATCCACGGCGAGAAACTGAAAGTCAGCGGCAAGAAGCGCGACGATCTGCAAACCACGATGGCCCTGCTGCGCAAGGCCGAGTTCGACGTGCCGCTGCAGTTCGAGAACTTCAGGGACTAGGATCCCCGCCGCTCAGACCTCGAGGGTCGCCTTGCACAGCGGGTAGCGGCTGCAGCCCCAGTACGGCTTGCCTGCATCGGGACCGTCCTCGGGCGCCCGCCGCACGTACATCATGCTGCCGCACTTCGGGCAGGCCATGTAGGTCGAGGTGCCGGTACGCCGGACGGGTTTGGATCGAGAGGGCGCCGTTTGCCGCGCCGCCTCGGCAGGCACTTGAGCTTCCGCGCTGGCCTTTTGCCGGCGCCCGAGCGCTGACAACAGCGCCGCAAGGACCAGCAGCAGCGGCAGCACGTACTGCAAAGCCGTTGCCAGGGTCCGGACGTACAGCTGCGCAGTCGGCTGCTCGGAGGCCGGTACCGCCATGCCGGCCAGAGCATGACAAGCGAAGTAGCTCGCCACGGCCAGCAACAGCCCCGCCCACCACGGCAATACCGCCGCCGAGCGGATCAGCTCACTCCAGAATCCTTGGCCTTGTCGAGACGTCACCCTCTTGCTCCATCCATGTGCGCTTACATTCCTAACTATGGCTGTGACATCGAAACCACAGCGTCGGCTCATCGGCGGCTGATGACCGGCCGACGGCTTGTGAAGCTTACTTCCGCTTGAGACCCAATTGCGACGCCAGCACCTTGTCGACGACGCGCGTCGGCAGCAGGCGAGGAATGGTCCAGTTCTTGACGTGCCCGGGCACCACCGGGTAACGCGTCTTCGGACTGGCGGCGGTCAGTGCCTCCAGCACGACACCAGCAATGCGTTCGGGCGGAAAACCCTTGCGACCTTCGGCGACAAAGAAGTCGAGGAACTTCTGCATGGCCGGGAAAATCGCCAGATGCTTGTAAGGCTCTGGATCGACCTGTTCAGCCTTGTCCCAGATCGGCGTTGCGACATGGCCCGGCGCGACCATGACGACGTCGATGCCATAGAACATCAGCTCGCGCCGCAGGCTTTCCGACAGGCCTTCGAGCGCGTGCTTGGATGCCACATATGGCCCGACGAAGGGCGCGCCCATCTTGCCCGCAACCGAGGTGATGTTGACGATGCGGCCGGGAGTACCGCTCAGGCTGTCGTCCGTACCCAGCAGCGGCAGGAAGGCCTGGGTAACGATCATCGGCCCCGTGATGTTGACGTCCATCTGCTTGCGGAACTCGGCAATCGGCACATGCGTCAGCGGCCCGCCGACGGCGATGCCGGCGTTGTTGACCAGACCGGCGAGGCGCTGACCCTTGAGCGAAGCGCGAACCTGCGCGGCGGCAGCATGCACGGCGCCCTCGTCGGTCACGTCAAATACCAGCGGCGTGAACTGGCTGCCGAGGTGGGTCTTGAGTGCGTCAGCGTCTGCCAGCTTGCGCACGCTGCCGAACACATGGAAACCCTGCCTCGCCATCACGATCGATGTGGCATGGCCGATGCCGGTCGAAACACCGGTGATGACGACTGCTTTCATGGACAACCCCGAACCAGAATGAGGAACACAGCTTATCCGCCCCGAAGTCGACATGGACTGACGGCTGTTATAACATTCGTTACACACCGAACCGGAGGACTGCCGTGGAGCTGAAGATCATCGCTGTCGGAAATTCCGCAGGCGTGCTGTTGCCCAAGGAGCTGCTGGCGCGCCTGCGCGTCGAGAAAGGCGACACCCTGTACGTCGCCGAGACGCCGGATGGCATCAAGCTGATGCCGCACGACCCGGTACTCGCGGCGCAGATGGAAGTTGCGGAGCGGGTGATGCACAAGCGCCGCAATCTGCTGCGCAAGCTCGCCGACAGCTGAGCGTCGCGATGATCGTCTGGATCGAGAAAGCGCTCGTGCAGATGCTGCATGACCGGCAGATTGCCGAACACGGTGGCAGCAGTGGTTTGCGCGACGTGGGCCTTCTGGAATCGGCGTTGGCGCGTCCGCAACAACTGTATGCCTACGGAGACCCTCCGGCAGATCTCGCCGATCTGGCGGCCAGTCTTGCGCACGGCATCGCCAAAAATCATGCCTTTGTCGACGGCAACAAGCGCACCGCGATTGTGAGCTGCGAAACCTTTATCGAACTCAACGGCGCCGTCCTCGAAGCCAGCGATGCCGACATCTACCCAGCCATCCTCGGCCTCGCCGACGGCTCGCTCAGCGAATCCGAATTCGCCGACTGGCTGCGCGCGCACCTGAAGCTGGATGTTCGCGGCCGCGGCATACAGGAAAAACCCGCCAGATACGCGATCAAAGCGCCGAAGCGTCGGGCCAAGACACAAACCAGGCGCTAATCTAGGCGCATGCAGCACCATCTGCCCCTCGTGCAATCCAGGCCCATCGAAGACGGGCCGATGGCGGGTCTGTTTCATCCCGCAGTTGCCGGCTGGTTCACCGACACCTTCGGCGCCCCCACGCCCGTCCAGCAACAGGCCTGGCAGGTCACCGCACGCCGTCAGAACGCGCTGATCACCGCACCGACCGGCTCGGGCAAGACCCTCGCGGCGTTTCTCGCGGCGATCAATGATCTGGTCGTCGAAGGCGTCGAGCGCGGCCTCAGCGATGACGTGCATGTTTTGTACATCTCGCCGCTGAAAGCCCTGTCGAACGACATCCAGAAGAACCTGCAGGCGCCGCTCGCCGGCATCCGCGAACGCGTGCGTGCAATGGGCCTCGGCGACCTCGCGATCCGCGATGCCGTGCGCACCGGAGATACGAGCAGCTTCGAGCGCACACGCATGCGCCGCTCGCCACCGCACATTCTGGTCACGACGCCGGAGTCGCTGTTCATCCTGCTGACCTCGGATTCCGGCCGCGCGATGCTCAAGACCACGCGCAGCGTCATCGTCGACGAACTGCATGCGGTGGCCGGCAGCAAACGCGGCGCGCATCTGGCGCTCTCGCTCGAACGGCTCGATGCACTGTGCGAGCGCCCGCCAATCCGCATCGGTCTGTCGGCAACGCAGAAGCCGATCGAGACGATGTCGCAGCTGCTCATGGGCAACGCGAAACGCGACTGCGCCATCATCGATGCCGGCCACCGCCGCCAGCGCGACATCGCGCTGGAGATGCCGCGCTCTGCACTGAGCGCGGTCATGGCGAATGAAGTCTGGGGAGAAATCTACGACCGCCTCGCGGTCTTGATCGACACGCATCGCACGACGCTGATCTTCGTCAACCAGCGCCGCATGGCCGAACGCCTGGCGCGCCATCTCGCCGAACGCATCGGCGAAGAGCACGTCACCGCGCATCACGGCAGTCTCGCGCGTGAACATCGCCTGCGCGCCGAGCAACGCCTGAAGTCGGGCCAGCTCAAGGCGCTCGTCGCAACCTCTTCACTGGAACTCGGCATTGATATCGGCGACATCGATCTGGTCTGCCAGATCGGCTCGCCGCGTTCGATCAATGCGTTCCTGCAGCGCGTCGGCCGTGCCGGTCACGCGGTGCGCGCGATCCCCAAGGGCCGGTTGTTCCCGCTGTCGATGGACGACCTTGCCGAAAGCGCGGCGCTGATCGACTGCGCGAACCGCGGCGAGCTCGATCACATCCATATTCCGCAGGCACCACTGGATGTACTGGCGCAGCACATCGTTGCCGAAGTCGCCTGTCAGGAATGGGGCCTCGAAGCACTGCACGCGCGCTTCGCGCAGGCACTGCCGTATCACGCGCTGCCACTTGAACGGTTTACCGAACTCACGCAGATGCTCGCCGACGGCTACAGCACCAAGCGCGGACGCCGTGGCGCACTGCTGCACTACGACGCCGTCAACCAGCGCCTGCGCGGGCGGCGCGGCGCCAAGCTCGTTGCGGTCACCAACGCCGGCACGATTCCGGATCAGTTCGACTACGACGTGGTCCTCGCGCCGGAAGACCTGCGCATCGGCACCCTGAATGAGGATTTCGCGTTCGAGAGCATGGCAGGAGACATCGTGCAGCTCGGCAACACCTCGTATCGCATCCTCAAGGTCGAAACCGGCCGCGTGATCGTCGAGGACGCCAAGGGCCAGCCACCGAGCCTGCCGTTCTGGCTCGGCGAATCGCCAGGCCGCAGCGACGAGCTGTCCGCCGCCGTGTCGCGGCTGCGCGCTCAGGCCGATGCGCTGCTCAGCGACGGCGACATGATGCGCTGCCAGCGCTGGCTGCAGGACGACTACGGTCTCGACACCGTTGCCGCACAGCAGCTCGCGGGCTATCTCGCCGCCGCCAGGACATCGCTCGGCCTGCTGCCGACGCGTGACCGCTTCGTCTTCGAGCGCTTCTTCGATGAAGTCGGCGACACCCATCTGGTGATCCACGCGCCACTCGGCTCGCGCATCATGCGTGCCTGGGGCCTGGCGCTGCGCAAGCGCTTCTGCAAGCAGTTCAACTTCGAGCTGCAGGCCGCGGCGCTCGATGACTCGCTGGTGCTGTCGCTCGGCCCCACGCACAGCTTCCCGCTGGAGGAAGTCGCGCACTACCTGCATTCGAACACGGCGCATGAGGTGCTGGTGCAGGCGATTCTGCAGGCGCCGATGTTCCCGACGCGCTGGCGCTGGGCCGCGTCGGTCGCACTGGCGATCGCCCGCAATCGCAATGGCAAGCGCGTGCCGCCGCAGTTCCAGCGCTCGGACGCCGAAGATCTGCTGACGCATGCGTTCCCGGATGCCGTCGCCTGCCAGGACAACCTGCCCGGCCATCGCGACGTCCCCGATCACCCGCTCGTCAATCAGGCCCTGCACGATTGCCTCAACGAAGTCATGGATGCCGAAGGCCTGCTCACGCAGCTGCGCCGCATTGAATCCGGTGAAGTGACGATCGTCTGCCGCGACCTGACCGCACCTTCTCCGTTGTCGGAAGCCATCCTCAACGCGCGCCCTTATGCCTTCCTCGATGACGGTGCCGCTGAAGAACGTCGCACGCTCGCGGTGAAGACGCGCGGTGTGTTCGAGCCGCAGAGTGCGAGTGACCTCGGTCGCCTGGATCTCGACGCGATCCGTCGTGTGCGGCAGGAAATGCAACCCGATCCGGTCAACGCCGATGAACTGCACGATGCGCTCGTCGTCTATGGATTCCTGACCGATGAAGAGATCCGGCCATGGACGGCGATGCTGCGTGCGTTGACGGCCGATCGACGGATCGCGGAAGTACAGTCGCCGACAACCAGACTCTGGGTCGCGGCCGAACGCCTGCGCGAAGTGATTGCCGTATTGCCGGATGCGCCGGTCATCGGTGGCGCGCCCCTGCTTGGCGTCGAGGTCGATGCCGACACCGCACTGCGCGAACTGATGCGCAGCCGACTGGAACTCGTCGGCCCGACGACCGGGACGGAGCTGGCGGCACCGCTGGGGACCGATCAGGCGTTGATCGCAATGGCCCTGCTCGCGCTGGAAGCACAGGGCTATGTGATGCGTGGCAGCTTCACGCACTACAGCGCGCAGGAATGGTGCGAGCGCAGACGCCTTGCACGTATCCATCGCTATACGCGTGATACGCGTCGCGCCGGATTCGAGACGGTATCGCCCGCGGCATTCATGCGCTTCCTGCTCGATTGGCAGGGGCTCACCGCGAACACCCTGCGTGAAGGACCGGTCGCTCTAGAAGCCGTGCTGGCGCAACTGCAAGGCTGTGCGATTGCAGCCGCCGCGTGGGAAACCGAAGTGCTGCCGGCGCGCCTGCGTGGCTACGACCCAGCATGGCTGGACCAGTTATGCGCGAGCGGCCGCGTATTGTGGCAACGTCTGCCCGCGAGCCATGCCGACAACCGCAAGGCCGCACCGGTGCGGACGACACCGATCGTGCTGCTGCTGCGCGAACAGGCTACGCGCTGGCAATCCGCTCCCGACAACGAGCCCGAGCTGTCGGCTGCCGCGCTCGCCGTACTCGAAGTCCTGCGCGAGCACGGTGCATCGTTCTTCGTCGAACTGGTGGCTGACAGCGGCGTGCTGCGCAGCCAGGTGGAGTCCGCGCTCGGTGAACTGGTCAGCCACGGCCTGATCACCGCCGATGGCTTTGCCGGACTGCGCGCGCTGGTGGCGCCGTCGGCACAGAAGGCCCGCAGCCTGCGCCGCGGCGGTGTGCGTGCTGCATTCCAGAATCTGGAAAGTGCCGGACGCTGGTCTCTGGTGCGCGCTCGCCGGAACTCAACCGCTGCGGTCGCAGACGATGGCAGCGTCGAATGGCTGGCCTGGGCACTGCTGCAACGCTACGGGGTGCTGTTCCGCAGCCTCCTCGAACGCGAGACGCGCCTGCCACCGTGGCGTGATCTGCACTACGCGCTGCGCCGGCTCGAGGCGCGTGGCGAGATTCGCGGGGGACGTTTCGTCAGCGGCTTCGCCGGCGAACAGTTCGCGCTGCTTGATGCGGCCAATGCCCTGAACAAGCACCGCGAGGATCGCGACCAGGCGCTGATCGTGATCTCCGGCTGCGACCCGCTCAACCTGACCGGCTCGATACTGCCGGGCGAACGCGTACCGGCCTTGCCGGGACATCGCGTCCTGCTCCGCGGCGGCGTGCCGGTCGCGACGCTGATCGCCGGCGACGTACACACGCTGGTCGACGCGGAGAGCGGCACGCAATGGCAATGGCGCAACCGTCTGCTGCGCGGCAGCGGCGCATCCGGCATCGACGGCGAGACCTCCGAGCCGCCGCTGCGCATGCCCGGCCGCGGCGCCGCTCAACGGCCGCGCTATTGAGCCGTCGTTGCCGGACGGCTGGGCCGCTCCAGTATCAGCGGTGACTCGATGAACAGCGAGCGCGTCGGAAACGCAAAGCCGACGCCGAGCTCGGCGAACCCACGCAGCATTGCCAGATTGATCGCCTGCTGCGTATCCATGTACTTGTTGAAATCCGGATCGGTCATCCAGAACACCACTTCGAAATCCAGGGACGACTCGCCGAACCTGGCGAAATGCGCGCGATCAAAGCGGGTCAGCGGCTGGCTCTCGATGATCTTGCGGACGAGTTCGAGCACCGCCTCGATCTGTTCTGCGCTGGTTTGATACAGCAGGCCGAACGCGAACACATTGCGTCGCTCGCGCATGCGCTTGTAGTTGCGCAGTCGCGCCTTGAGCAGATCGCCGTTGGAGAACACGATCTGCTCGCCGCCGAGACTGCGGATGCGCGTCGTCTTCAGGCCGACATGCTCGACGCTGCCCATGTAGTCGTCGACGATGACGAAGTCGCCGATCACGAAAGGCTTGTCGATGACGATCGACAGGCTGGCAAACAGATCGCCAAGCACGTTCTGCACCGCCAGCGCCACCGCAATGCCGCCGATGCCGAGGCCAGCAACCAGCGCCGTCACATCGATTCCGAAATTGTCGAGTGCGACCAGCAGGATGATGGCCCACACCAGCACACGCCCGATGAACGCCAGTGCGGCAAGGCTGGTCGTCGCGCCGACATCGGTCTGCTGCGTCAGCGCGCGATAGATACCGAGCCAGAAGTCGAGAGCCTTGTTGGCCCACAACCCGACCTGCAGGAGCGCGGCGAGCCCTGCAACGTATTTCAGCCAGGTGCTGACCGGGTCAGGCAGTTGCAGATAGCGGGTACCGACGAACAGGGTGACGCCAAAGACCAGCCACTGGCGCGTGCTGCGTACGACCTCGATCAGCGCGTCATCGACCTGGGTGTCGGTTCTCTTCGCGATGACCGACAGGCGCGCGATCATCAGCCACTTGATGACACCGACAGCAAGATTGATCGCCAGTGCAACGGCCAGGGCGGTGAGCCAGGCGGATAGCGGATTGTCCAGCAGCATCACATCCAGATTGATCGCGGGATTCATGGCAGGGTCTGTGCATTGTTCAAATCGCCCGTGCCGTCAGGCGCCGGGAATGCCGGTGCGTTTATAACGCACGCCGCCTGACATCCCGATGAATCGACAACGGAGCAGCACCTCGGCAACGCGCGCCAGGATGGGGAAGGCCATTCCGCCTGGCAAGCAGGCAGACGCAGCGTCGCCGTTGAGCGGCAGGAATCAATCGTTGCGGTAAATCTCCGCGCCCGCACGCACGAACTCGCGCGCCTTCTCCGCCATGCCCTGTTCCAGCGCGGCGGCTTCCTCGGCGCCGATCCTGGCCGCGTAGTCGCGCACGTCCTGGGTGATTTTCATCGAGCAGAAATGCGGGCCGCACATCGAGCAGAAGTGCGCGACCTTGGCCGATTCCTTGGGCAGGGTCTCGTCGTGGAAGGACTTCGCCTTGTCGGGGTCGAGACCGAGGTTGAACTGGTCGTCCCAGCGGAATTCGAAGCGTGCCTTCGAC
>CAZDPA010000091.1:0-3840 GCA_964507195.1 uncultured Salinisphaerales bacterium
CGCAGGCACTGGCGCTGCCGCCATCCGGCGCCCTCGCCGCACCGCGTCCGGAACTGCGCCAGCTCGATCAGGCGATTGCCGCTGCCGACGCCGCACGCCGCGCGGCAGCCGCCGGTCAGCAACCGACCATCGCACTCGCCGCCGACTACGGCATGCAGGGCGTCGACTACACCGTGGGCCGCGACGATGACTTCAGCAGCGTATCGCTGGTGCTGAACTGGACGTTGTGGGATTTCGGCGCCCGCGCCGGCAAACGCCGCCAGGCCGAAGCCGAGACCGAGCGCCTGCGTGCAGAGCGCCGCGATCTCGAGCACAAGCTCGCCATCGCGCAGTGGAGTGCGACCGAATCGCTGCAACTTGCGCTGCGCTCGATCGACGCCGCGTCGGCCCGCGTCGCCGCCGCCGAGGAAGTGTTCCGCATCGCCGAGCGCAAGCGTGCGGCGGCGAGCCTGTCGCAGGTCGAATTCATCGATGCCCAGCGCTCGCAGACCGAGGCGCGTCTGAATCTCGCAATCGCCCGCTGCGAAGTGCTTGATCGGGCCGCCGAGCTGGAACTGGCGAATGCTTCATTCCCACTGAACGCTGTGCAGCGTACTGCATCGCCTGCGGTCGCCAACACCAGTTCTGCGCGCAGCGCACCGCGCCTGGCCAGCAAACTCACTTCCTCACTCAGCAACTCACCGGCCGCAAAGCCCGAGTAATCGCATGAACCTGCCGATCCCGATGACCCGCTTGATGACTCGTTCGCTGTCGACCCCGCTGACGCTTTCGGTGCTGGCCGCACTCGCAATGAGCGCCTGCTCGAAACCACCGGAAGCAGCCGAGGCCGCTCCGACACCGACCGCACGCAGCGTGCGCGTGGCCACGGTCACGCAAGGCCCGGCGCTGTCGCCGATCGTCGCCACCGGCGTCGTCGCGACCCGCGACGAAGCCAAGCTGTCGTTCATGATGGCCGGTATGGTCCGCGAGATCAGCGTACGTGAGGGCGATACGGTCCGCGCCGGCCAGCGCCTCGCGACGCTGGAAACCACCGCAGTCGATGCGGGCGTTGCACAGGCACGCGCGGCTTCCGACAAGGCGCAGCGCGACCTCGATCGCGGCCGCCAGCTGTTCGAGCAGGATGTCATCACCCAGGAACAGCTCGACGATCTCGGCACCGCGGCTGCGGTGGCCAAGGCCGCGCTCGATTCGGCGCAGTACAGCCGTCGCTATGCGGAAATCACCGCCCCCGCCGATGGTCGCGTGCTGCGCCGTCTTGCCGATTCGCGCGAACTCGTCGCCGGCGGCCAGCCGATCCTGCTCGTCAGCCGTGGCGCTGGCGGTCACACGCTCAAGCTCGGCCTGCCCGATCGTGACTTCGTGCATGTGCGTGTCGGCGACAACGCGACAGTGCGCTTCGACGCGTTTCCGCGCCGCGAGTTCGCCGCGCGCATCATCGAGCGCGGCGAAGCCGCCGATCCGCGCACCGGCACCTTCGCCGTGGAGCTGGCCATCGAGGCCGGCGATGTCGCACTCGCCAACGGCCTGATCGGGCGCGCCGAAATCGCCGCCAATGGCGCCGGCGATGCCAAGCTCGACTATGTGCCCCTCGCAGCCCTGGTCGAAGGCGCCGCCGACGCCACGCAGATCTTCACCTACGACGCGAAGACGCAGACCGTCAGCAGTCGCAAGGTCGCGGTCGCCTTCATCACCGACAGCAGCGCCGTGCTGCGCGAAGCGCTGCCGCCGGGCAGCCAGGTCGTCACCGACGGCGCGCCGTACCTCGACGATGGCGCAGCCGTGCGCATCGTCGAATAAGGCCGGGCCCGCGCCATGCGTATCGCTGAATTTTCCGTCCGCAACGTCCCCTTCATGGTGGTCGTGTTCGCGATGCTCATCGCGCTCGGCCTGATGGCGTTGCGCGACATCCCGCGCACTGAAGATCCGTACTTCCCGATCTCGGCGTTCAATGTCGTCACGATCTATCCGGGCGCCGATCCGCTCGAGATCGAGCGCCAGGTCGTCGAGCCGATCGAGGATGCGATCAACAAGCTCGATGACGTCAAGGAGATGATCTCCACGTCCGACGACAGCGTCGGCATCGTCCGCGTCGAGTTCTATGCCTCGATCGACACCGAGAAGAAGTACGACGAAGTCACCCGCGAACTGAACGCGATCAAGCTGCCGCCGGGCGTGGTCAGCGTCGACGTGCAGAAGATCAATCCGGGCACGGTCTTCATCGTGCAATCGGCGCTGGTCTCGGAGACCGCGTCATGGAGCACGCTCGAGGACTGGGCCGACGAGATCACCGATCGCTTCGAGCGCCTGCCCGGCGTGCTCGAGTCGGAAAGCTGGGCGTATCCGGATCGGGAGCTGCGCGTGGAGCTGGATCTCAAGCGCCTCGCCGAACTCAACCTGCGCGCAACGCAGGTGCTTGCCGCAGTCAATGCGGCGAACACCAATGTCCCCGGTGGCGCGATCGAAGTCGGCCCGCGCCGTTTCAACATCAAGACCAGCGGCAACTTCAAGTCGCCCGAACAGGTGCTGGACACGGTGATCGTCGGCGACGGCGCGCGCAGCGTGCGCATCCGCGATATCGCCAGCGTGAAGTGGGCGCAGGGCGCGGAGCGCCATCTGGGCCGCTTCGACGGCAAGCGGGCCGTGTTCATCACCGCCAACCAGAAGGAAGGGCAGAACATCTTCAATACCCGCGAAGCGCTGTACGGCGCGCTCGACGAGGTCGAGAAGGAACTGCCGGCGGAGATCAGGCTGGAGCGCGGCTTCGATCAGTCGAAGAACGTCGAGAAGCGCCTGAATCGCCTCAGCGCCGACTTCATCATCGCCTTCGTCCTCGTCGCAATCACGCTGCTGCCGCTGGGCCTGCGTGCGGCGGGCATCGTCGTCATATCGATTCCGCTGTCGCTGTCGATCGGCCTGGCCTCGCTGTACTTCTGCGGCTTCTCGCTGAACCAGATGTCGATCGCCGGCTTCGTCGTCGCGCTGGGGCTGCTTGTCGACGACTCCATCGTCGTCACCGAGAACATTTCGCGCTTCCTGCGCAACGGCCACAACCGCGACAAGGCGGCGATCCTCGCGACCAGGCAGATCGCACTCGCCGTGCTGGGCTGCACCGCCACGCTGCTGTTTGCCTTTGTGCCGCTGCTGGCGCTGCCGGGCAACGCCGGCAAGTTCGTGCGCTCGCTGCCGATGGCAGTGGTGCTGACGGTCGTCGCATCGCTGTTCATCTCGATGACGATCATCCCGTTCCTCGCCTCGCGCGTACTGCCGCGCAACGAGCCGCACGAGGGCAATGCCCTGCTGCAGCGCCTGATGCACGTGATCCACGTGGTCTACGCGCCGCTGCTGCGGCGCGCGCTGGCCAGGCCGAAGACCACACTGCTGCTGGCGAGCGGCCTGTTCGTGGTGTCGCTGGCGCTGATTCCGCAGATGGGCATGAGCCTGTTCCCGAAGGCCGATACGCCGCAGTTCCTGATCCAGATCCGCCTGCCGGACGGGTCCAGCATGGCGCGGACCGATGCGGTACTGCGCAGCGTCGAGGACGTGCTCGCCAGAACCGAAGACGTGCAGCACTACCTGTCCAACCTCGGCCGCGGCAATCCACGCATCTACTACAACGTGTTCCAGCACGAGTACGCGTCCAACTATGCGGAAGTGTTCGTACAGCTGCATGAGTTCAAACCGAACCACACGCCGGCGATGCTTGATGAACTGCGTCGGCAATTCGACGATCTGCCCGGTGCGGAGATCCTGGTCAAGCAGTTCGAGAACGGCCCGCCGATGGAAGCACCGATCGCGATCCGCGTGATCGGCCCGGATCTGGTCACGCTGCGGGAGCTGTCG
>CAZDPA010000091.1:3850-16342 GCA_964507195.1 uncultured Salinisphaerales bacterium
CCGGGAACACGCGACATCGTCAACCCGCAACGCCGCACACGCATCGACCTCGATCTGAACATCGACCGCGTCAAGGCCGGCCTGCTGGGCGTCGCGCCGCTCGAAGCCGACCAGACGGTGCGCCTTGCCGTGGCCGGCCTGCCGGCCGGTGATTTCCATACGTCGGAGGGCGACAGCTATCCGATCGTGCTGCGCGCACCGCTGACCGGCAACGCCACTCTGGCATCGCTGGAGGGCCTGCACGTCGGCACGCTCAGCGGCGGTCAGGTGCCGCTGGCGCAGATCACCCGGCCGGAACTGACCGAGTCACAGTCCCGCATCTACCGTCGCGACCGCGAACGCGCGGTGTCGATCACGGCCTATACCGAAACCGGGTTCAACACCGAGATGGTGACGAACGAGATCATGACGCAACTGCTGCAGATGCCATTGCCGGTGGGTTACCGCATCACCGCCGGTGGCGAAGTCGAAAGCCGCGCCGACAGCTTCGCCGGTTTCGGTACGGCGATCCTGGTTGCGTTGTTCGGCATCATGGCGGTGCTGGTGCTGGAATTCGGCAGCTTCAAGTCAACGCTGATCGTGGCGACCGTCATTCCGCTCGGCATCATGGGCGGCATCGTCATGCTGTTCATCGTCGGCTACAACTTCAGTTTCACCGCGATGCTCGGCTTCATTGCCCTGATCGGCATCGAGATCAAGAACTCGATCCTGCTCGTCGACTTCACCAACCAGTTGCGCGCGATGGGCCGCCCGCTCGACGACGCGATCGCAGAAGCCGGAGAGATCCGCTTCCTGCCGATCCTGCTGACCTCGGTCACCGCGATCGGCGGCCTGATGCCGCTGGCGGTGCAGAACTCGCCGCTGTATTCACCGATGGCCTGGGTCATCATCGGCGGCCTGATCACGTCGACCCTGATCGGCCGACTGGTCACGCCGGTCATGTACAAACTGCTGCCGCCGAGCAACAAACCCAATCCGTTCGACGACGATTCGCCGGCGGATTTCGTCGCAACGCCCTGAGGCTTTGCTTCCATTCAACTGTGGTTCACGATGGGCGCGCCATCGGGCAAGCGGTTTCGCTACGATGGCGCCCCGGCCGCCCGGACGGCACCGACTTGAACCCAGCACGGATCAGCAGATGAGCATGAATCGACGTCAGTTGTTGCGCGCCGCCGCCGCGCTTTCGCTGTACGGCCTGCCCGCCGGAGCGCTGCTGCGCACGGCCGCGGCGGTCGCCGCAAGCGCGCCCGGGGTTGCCTTCGACTATGCCCAGCTCAAGGGCCAGGCAAGGGCGCTGGCGTCCAGGGCCTATGTGGCGCCGCGCAACGATCTGCCGGCGGCGCTGGACAACATTTCCTGGGATGACTACCAGAAGCTGCGCTTCGACCGCGGCCATGCGCTGTGGGCGAAGGATGAGCGGCCGTTCCGCGTCGAGATGTTCCACCCGGGACTGTTCTTCAAGCACCCGGTGCAGATTTTCGAAGTCGTCGATGGCATCGCGCGCCATATCGACTACAGCCCGGCACAGTTCGATACCAGTGGCCTGAAGCTGGGCCGTCTGTCGAAGAATCTTGGCTATGCCGGCTTTCGCATCCACCATCATTCCGACTGGCAGCGCGACATTGCCGCCTTCCTCGGTGCCTCGTATTTCCGCGCAGTCGGCGCAGAAAAGCAGTACGGCCTGTCGGCGCGCGGCCTCGCGATCGATACCGGCCTGCCGCGGCCCGAGGAATTTCCGCGCTTCAGCACATTCTGGATCGAGCGCCCGGCAAGCGACGCCGGCAACATGGTCATCTACGCCCTGCTCGATTCGCCGAGCGTGGCCGGCGCCTACCGCTTCACGCTGACACCGGGCGAGGTGCTGTTGATCGATGTCGATGCCGCGCTGTACCCGCGCCAGGAAATCGAACGTCTTGGCATCGCGCCGCTGACCAGCATGTATCAGACCGGCGAGAACGACCGCCGCTACGACTACGATTTCCGCCCGGAAATCCATGACTCCGACGGCCTGTCGATGTGGAACGGCAGCGGCGAGTGGATCTGGCGTCCGCTGGTGAATCCGCGCGACGTCCGCGTCAATTCCTTCTTCGACAACAATCCGCGCGGCTTCGGCCTGATCCAGCGCGACCGCAATTTCGATCACTACCAGGACGACGGCGTGTTCTACGACCGCCGCCCGAGCCTGTGGGTCGAACCGCGCGGCAGCTGGGGCGCCGGCGCGGTGCAGTTGGTCGAGATTCCGACCGTCGACGAAACCTTCGACAACGTCGTCGCTTTCTGGAATCCGCAACAGAAGCCGAAGGCCGGCGACGAACTGCTGTTCGGCTATCGCCTGCACTGGGGCGCGGAGCCGCCAGCAAAGCCTGAGCTGGCAACCACGCGCGACAGTCGCACCGGCCTGGGTGGCGTGATCGGCCAGAAGCGCGAGTACTTCTCGTGGCGCTTCGCCGTCGATTTCGCTGGTGGCGCGCTGGAATTGCTCAGCCAGGACACCAAGGTCGAGTCCGTCGTCAGCGCCTCGCGCGGCCGCGTCGAACTGGTTTCGGCACGCCCGCTGCATGCGATCAATGGCTATCGCGCGCTGTTCGACATCGTGCCCGACGACAGTCTGGAGCCGATCGACATCCGCCTGTTCCTGCGCAATGGCAAGCAGGCCCTGAGCGAAACCTGGGTCTACCAATGGGCGCCGCCGCCGAAGGCGGAACGTGCGGAGCAGTTGAAGCACGCGGAACGCAGCTGATTCGCGCAAGCATCTCGATACACCCGCTTCGCGGGCACTCGATGCGAACGGAGTTTTGTTGAGGACTCCTCGAAACCCCGTTCGTCTCGAGTGCCGCGTGCGCAGCACGCGGTGTATCGAGAGACCCTAACCAGGCAAGCTCACTCCGGTCGCCACGACGGCAGCAGATCCGCCACCATCGGCGTCAGCACCTCGCTGGCGATGAACTCGCAGGCGACCTGGATATCCGTCGCGAGCACACGATCCTCGTTGAGGAACGCCACCCGCTCGCGCAGTGAAAGATGTACCGCCTGCAGCGGCTCCGAGGTCTGCAGCGGCGCATGGAAATCCACGCCCTGTGCGGCAGCGAGCAACTCGATCGCGATGATGTAGCGCGTGTTGTGGCACATCTGCAGCAGGCGTCGCGCGGCGAAGGTCGCCATGCTGACGTGGTCTTCCTGGTTCGCCGAAGTCGGGAGGCTGTCGACGCTCGCCGGATGCGCGAGCGATTTGTTCTCTGAAGCCAGCGCGGCTGCGGTGACGTGGGCCATCATGAACCCCGAGTGGATGCCGGCATCGCGCACCAGAAACGGCGGCAGGCCGGACAGCGTCGAGTCGATCAGCAGCGCAATGCGCCGTTCGGACAGCGCACCGATCTCGGCAATCGCCAGCGCCAGCGTGTCGGCCGCGAGGGCGACTGGTTCCGCATGGAAGTTGCCGCCGGACAGGATCTCGTTGTCTTCGGCAAACACCAGCGGATTGTCGGTGACTGCGTTGGCTTCGATCAGCAGCGTGCGCGCGGCGTTGCGCAGGAGATCCAGGCACGCCCCCATGACCTGCGGCTGGCAACGCAGGCTGTAGGGGTCCTGCACACGCTCGTCGTTGACCCGATGCGATGCGCGGATCTCGCTGCCTTCGAGCAGGCGCCGATAACCGGCTGCGACATCGATCTGACCCGGCTGGCCGCGCAAGGCCTGGATACGCGGATCGAACGGCGCATCGGAACCACGCGCCGCATCGACCGACATCGCACCGGACACGGTCGCTGCGGCGAACAGATCTTCCGCCTCGAACAGTGCACGGATCGCCAGCGCCGTCGACACCTGCGTGCCATTGAGCAGGGCCAGACCTTCCTTCGCTGCGAGCGTCAGCGGCCTGAGGCCGGCACGCTGCAAACCTTCCACCGCGGATGCGCGCACGCCGTTGATGCACACCTCGCCCTCGCCGAGCAGAACCAGCGTCAGATGTGCCAGCGGCGCCAGATCACCGGATGCACCGACCGAGCCCTGCGCCGGAATCAGCGGCAGCACGTCGGCGTTGTACAGCGCGAGCAGCGCTTCGATCGTCGAGCGGCGCGCGCCCGACGCGCCGCGCGCAAGGCTCGCTGCCTTGAGCGCGAGAATCAGGCGCACGGTCGCCGCATCGAGGGGCGCACCGACTCCGACCGCATGCGAGCGCACCAGATTGTGCTGCAGACGTTCGAGCTGATCGTCGGCAATCTGCACCTTCGCGAGGTTGCCGAAGCCGGTGTTGATGCCGTAGGCGGGTTCCCCTTTTTTCACGACCGCCGCGATGGTCTGCACAGAGGCTTCAACGGCAGGCCAGTACGCAGCATCGATCGACAGCTTCACGTGGCCGCCAATCAGGTGTCGCAACTCGCTCAGGGTCAGCTTGCCGGGCCGCAGATGCCACTCAGCCATGACGGTGCTCCTTTTGTTGTTCTCCTCGCCGGAGTGCGCTGTTCCTCGGCGCACTTCCGCGTCCTATTCAATCGAGGTCACAATGCGCTGTCATGAGTACCTACCCCCTGTTTGATGCCTTTCCACGACTGGGGACTTTTCCTCAGGCCGGGCTGCTCGGCGCGGCGACGCCGGTGCAGGCACTCGTCGGCACTGCGGACGTATGGATCAAGCGCGATGACCTCAGTGCTGCGGATTACGGCGGCAACAAGATCCGCAAACTCGACCTGTTGCTCGGCGCAGCAGCGGCTGATGGCCGACCCGACCTGGTCACCTTCGGCTACTCCGGGTCCAATTTCGTTGCGGCAACCGCCTGGCATGGCCGCAAGCTGGGCCTGAACACGCACGCCTTCCTGCTGCCTCAGGCCGACGCGCCGTATCTGGCCGACAACCTCGCGACGGCGTTGCACTGCGGTGCCGAGCTGGCAGTCGGCCACAGCGAAGCCGCAGTCGCGGCACGTGCACTGGCACGCAGTCTGTGCATCAGCCTTCGTCATGGCCGCCTGCCGCGCTGGATACCGCCGGGCGGCTCGACTGCGCTCGGCGCGCTCGGTTTCGTCAACGCCGCGCTGGAACTGCGCACTCAGATCGATGCCGGTGAGATGCCGGCACCCGAACGACTCGTCGTCGCCTTCAGCAGCATGGGTACGGTCGCCGGGCTTGCGATCGGCCTTGGTCTCGCACGTCTGCCGACGAAGATCACCGCGGTTCAGGTGGTCGGGCCGGGCTTCGCAAGCGCTGCCAAACTGCAGGCCCTGATCCAGCGCACGCTGGCGCTGCTGCGCAGGACCGATCCTTCAGCCGTGCCGCGGAAGATCGCCGACGTCGAGATCCGCAGCGAGTTCTTCGGTCAGCACTACGCCGTTCCAACTCCAGAGACCAAGAAAGCGATGCAGCGTTTTGAAACCGTCAGCGGCGCGCGCAGCGACAGCGCCTATTCGGGCAAGGCCCTCGCCGCGCTGTACGCACTGATCGACACGGGCGCTCATCCGGGCCCGACCCTGTATTGGCACACGTTCAATGCCCATGGCCGACCACCAGGTGTGCCTGCACTGAATCGCGATCAGCTCGCTCGATTCCTGTCTCATTCGCCGGAATCGCCAGCGCCGCAGTGAGCGGTGCGCGATACTGTCGTCCCCAATGAACCTCAACACGACTTTCGATGCGCTGACGCGGATCGGCTTCAGCCAGCGCCAGGTGTCGGCCCTGCAGGGCCTCGCCGTGGACGGCATGGTCGGCCGCGTCGTCGCCGTGCATCGTGATCGCTTCGAGATCGATGACGGCGAAACCCGCTTCAGCGCGATCCTCGCGCCACCACTGGCGTCGGGGCAGCGTGATGGCAGCGATACGATCGTCGTCGGCGACTGGTGCCTGTGGCAGGCCGAAACCGGTGCGACGCCGCTGATCCTTGCGCTTGCGCCGCGCGAAACCCTGATCGCGCGCGGCCGTGACAATGGCCAGCAGCAGCCGCTGGTGTCGAATGTAGACACCGCGCTGCTGGTGATGGGCCTCGACGACAACTACAACCCGAACCGTCTCGAACGTTTTCTGACACTCGTCCGCAGCGCACGGATCTATCCGGTGATCGTGCTCAGCAAGGCCGACCTGTGCGCTGATCTGGAAACCAGGCTCGAAACGATCGTCGCGCTCGCCGGACCGGACACGCCGGTGTTCGCCGGTGACGTGCGTGATCCCGCGTTGTGCGCACAGCTCGCGCCGTGGCTGGAGACCGGTCAGACGCTCGTGCTGCTCGGCTCATCCGGCGTCGGTAAATCCACGCTCGCCAATGCGCTGCTCGGCGACCAGAGCCAGGCGACGGGCGCCGTCAGCGAACTCGGCGCACGCGGTCGCCACACCACCGTCGCGCGACGCCTGCTGCGTCTCGGCGGCGGCGCCTGTCTGATCGACACCCCCGGCTTGCGCGAGCTGCAGCTGACCGGCACCGAGCAACTCAACGAGTCGGTGTTCCAGGAAATCGTCAAGCTCGCCGCCGGCTGTCGCTACAACGACTGCCGTCATCTCGCCGAACCCGGCTGCGCGGTACGCGATGCAGTGGATCCGGCGCGCCTCGCCAACTTCCAGAAGATCACTGTGGAAGTCGAGCTGGCGCAGCGCACCGCGCTGCAGAAGCGCGACAGGAAGCAGCAGGACAAGGTGCAGACGCGCGCCTTGAGCAAGCTTTACAAGGATCGCGAGCGGGAGTAGCGCCCGGAAAATTTCGCGCCTGCGTCTCGATACACCGTGCGCTCACGCACACGGCACTCGACGCGAACGGATGTTGGATGGCGGGAACGGACTCCGTGCGTATCGAGTGCCCGGCGAAGCCGGGGTATCGAGATACCCGCGCAGGCTCCTCAGGCTTCTTCCTCCACGCATAGCGTCGCAACTCCCTCCCGAATGATCTGCGCAAGGCGTTTCGCGCCAAGCCCGCTGGCATCCTGATGCGGCAGGATCAGGTACAGCTCGGCGAAGCGCTCGCTGCCTTCGACGACCTCCAGCGCCTTGAGCTCGCCGCGCTCAAGCTCTTCGCGAATGATGTTCTCGGCATACCACGCGAATCCGAGCCCCATCGTTGCGGCACGGATCGACGTTGCCTTGTTCGAGACCGTCCAGCGCTGTTCAGCGCCGAGCCAGTTGTTGCCTTCGCGCGTGCGCTGCGTGCCGGAGTCGCGGATCACGAGATGACGGTGCTTGCGCAGGTCGTCGTAGCTCACCGGTCGCTTGAGCTGATGCAGCGGATGCGCTGGCGCCGCGGCACAGACAAATCGCACGCGCGTCAGCCTTGAGCCGCTGAAGCCAGTCGGGATGCGCGACGCGATCGCGAGGTCGGCGCGGCCTTCGAGCACGGCCTCGTCGGTGCCGCCGAGCACGGTCTCGTACAGCTCGATGCGCGTCTCCGGCCGTTCCGCGGCGAAGCGGTCGAGGCACTGCAGCAGCAGCCAGGTCGGGAAGATCGTCTCGACCGCGAGGCTGAGTTCCGGCTCCCAGCCCTGCGACAGGTTCACCGCCGCGCGTTCGAGGCGCATCGCCTCGTCGAGCAAGACCAGACCGCGGCGGTACAGCACCTGCCCGGCCTCGGTCAGCACCGCCTTGCGGCCCTGGATCTCGAAAGCCTGCACGCCGAGCAGCGACTGCAGCTTCTGCACCGCATAGGTCACCGCCGACTGCGACTTGTGCAGCGCAGCGGCCGCGTGCGCATAGCCGCCGGTATCGACGACGGCAATCAGTGCGCGCCACTGTTCCAAACTGATCTTGAGACCACTCATAATCTAATTAATAGATTGATTAGACCGAAATATTGCGCTTTTTTATCTATTTCAACAATCGTTTAATGGCGCCACGCCAAAACAACGGCACCCAACCCGATGGAGCAAGCGCCATGAGTACTCAAGTTCCCAGTCTTCTGCAGATCAATTCCAGCCTCTTTGCCGAAAACGGCCAGTCCTCGCAGCTGGCCCAGCAGCTGGTTGCCGCCTGGCAGGCCAGGAATCCGCAAGGCCGCGTCGTCGTCCGCGATCTCGCCGCCGACCCGCTGCCGCACCTGACCGCCGAACGCTTCCAGGCCTTCCTGGCCAAGCCGGAACAGCGCACGCCGGAACAGCGCGCGATTGCCGCGCAGAGCGACGCGCTGATCGAGGAACTGAAGACCGCCGACACCGTGGTCATCGGCCTGCCGATGTACAACTTCGGCATTCCATCCACGCTCAAGGCCTGGTTCGACCATATCGCCCGCGCCGGCGTCAGCTTCCGCTATACCGAGAACGGTCCGGAAGGTCTGCTCGGTGATCGCAAGGTCTATGTGCTCGCCGCTCGCGGCGGCCGTTACCAGGGCACAGGCAAGGATACGCAGAGCGGTCATGTTCGCGACTTCCTCGCCTTCCTCGGCCTGAGCGATGTTGAATTCGTCTACGCCGAAGGCCTCAATATGGGCGACGCACCCCGCCGTGAGGCGCTGGACGCCGCGCACACGCAGATCGACCGTCTTGCCGCCTGATTGCGGCGCCACATTCAAACAAGGAAAAAACGCCATGAACAACACCCTCGAAACCCTCAAGCCCTGGATCCTGCTCGCCGGCCGTCTGCTGATTGCACTGATCTTCGTCGGTGCCGGCTGGTCGAAGATCGGCGGCTATGAAGGCACCCAGCAGTACATGGAATCGGTCGGCGTGCCCGGCGCGCTGCTGCCGCTGGTGATCTTCGTCGAACTCGGCGGCGGCCTCGCGATCGTGCTCGGCCTGCTGACCCGGCTCGCCGCCTTCGGTCTCGCCGTGTTCAGCATCGCCTCGGCCGTGCTGTTCCACGGCGGCGCCGATCAGATGCAGCAGATCCTGTTCATGAAGAACCTGGCGATGGCCGGCGGCTTCCTGTTTCTGGTCGCCCACGGCGCCGGTGCAATCAGCCTCGACGCCAGGCTGTTCAAGAAATAGTTGTTCATCACAAGGCTCTATCACCCTGCGCGCCGCGATGGCCCGCAACCGGAGACGTACCATGACTACCCGCAAACTCAACCAGATCATCCCGGGCCTCGAAACCTCGGACGGCGCAGGCGTCAAGCTGCGCCGCAGCGTCGGCTCGATGCCCGGCCTGCGTCTCGACCCGTTCCTGATGCTCGACGAATTCGGCACCGAGAACCCGGACGACTACATCGCCGGCTTCCCGCCGCATCCGCATCGCGGCTTCGAGACCGTCACCTACATGATCGACGGCCATATGCGTCACGAAGATCACCTCGGCAATGTCGGCGAGCTCAAGAGCGGCGGCGTGCAGTGGATGACCGCCGGGCGCGGCGTGATCCACTCGGAGATGCCGCAGCAGGACAGCGGACGCATGCGCGGCTTCCAGCTGTGGATCAACCTGCCGGCGAAGGAGAAGATGAAGCCCGCAGGCTATCGCGACATTCCCGTGGAGCAGATCCCGCTGACGACGCTCGCTGACGGCAGCACGGTCAAGGTCATTGCCGGTTATCCGCTGATCGAGGGCCGCACAGTCAGCGGACCGATCAATCCGCAGGCCGGCACGATGGCGACCGATCCGCTGTACCTCGACGTGCGCCTGCCCGCCGGTGCGCAGCAGACCCTGCCGGTGCCGGTTGGACACACCGCGCTGATCTATGTCTACGAAGGCGATCTGGAAGTCGGCGGTGACGGCGCGGCACGTGCGCTGAACACCTATGCCGCCGGCGTGCTCGCCGACGGCGATGAAGTCCAGGTGCGCGCACCGAAAGCGGACACGCGGTTTATCCTGATCGCCGGCAAGGCGCTGCATGAGCCGGTCGTGCAGTACGGTCCGTTCGTGATGAACACGCGCGAAGAGATCGAGCAGGCGATCGACGACTATCGTCGCGGCAAGTTGGCGGCATAGCTTCTCCCCTCTCCCCTGCCCCTCTCCCACGAGGGGCGAGGGGAAAAGATCGCTTTTGCTGGTCTTCCCTCTCCCCTCGCGGGAGAGGGATTGAGGGAGAGGGGGCGTCGGCTATGCCGACGTGTTTAGCACTTCAGCATTTACGGAGACAGTAATGAGCACCACCGACACCGCAGCAAATCCGAACAGCGCACAGGCCTGCCCGCAGCCCTCGCTGCAGCGCATCGCTGCGCGCGAATCGGTGCTCGGCGAAGGCATGCGCATACGCCGGGCATTGCCGGCGCAGGTGCGCAAGACCATCGGCGCCTGGGTATTCCTCGATCATTTCGGTCCGCTCGACATCAGCCATGGCGACGGCATGCGCGTCGGTCCGCATCCGCATACCGGGCTGCAGACCTTCACCTGGCCGATCTCGGGCGAGATCCTGCATCGCGACAGCCTCGGCTACGAACAACTGATCCGCCCGGGCCAGATCAACCTGATGACGGCCGGTCGCGGCATCTCGCATTCCGAAGAATCTCCAACCGAGCGCTCGCCAATCATCCATGGCGCGCAACTGTGGATCGCGCTGCCGGACAGCCACCGCGATATAGAGCCGGCGTTCGAGCACTATCCGGTCGTGCCGGCGCTGGATCGCGACGGCTTTCACATCACCGTGCTGTGCGGCGAGTTCGGCGGCCTGAGCTCGCCGGTCAAGGTCTACTCGCCGATGATCGGCCTTGAGCTGCTCAGCGCCGCTGCAGCGGACTTCGCGATTCCGCTGCGCCGCGAATTCGAACATGGTGTGCTCGTTCTGGAAGGCGAAGTCACGTTCTGCGAACAGACCGTTGGTCCCGGCGAACTGCTCTATCTGCCGACCGGCGCCGATGTCGCGCAGCTCAGCAGCGCCGGCGCATCGCGCACGCTGCTGATCGGCGGCATCCCGTACACCGACGATCTGCTGATCTGGTGGAATTTCATCGGCCGCAACAAGGCCGATATCGAGCGCTATACCGACGACTGGAATGCCGGTCGCGGCTTCGGCGAAGTGCGCGGCTATCCCGGCTCGCGCCTGACCGCGCCGCCCGTTCCGTGGATCCGCAAGAGCGGGAACGCATCATGAGAGAAATCGCAAGCGTCGAAGTCAGCGGCGGCAACGCGCCGTACCGGCAGGATATCCAGGCCGGACGCCATTCGCTCACAGCCGACGAGCCGGCGACTGCCGGCGGCGCCGATGCCGGTCCCGCACCGTATCAGCTGCTGCTCGCGAGCCTTGGTGCCTGCACCAGCATGACGCTGTATATGTACGCCGAACGCAAGCAGTGGAACATCGGCAAGCTGCACGTCGCGCTGCAACTGCACAAGGATGCGCAAGGTGTTGCGGCTATCCAGCGCCAGATCAGCAGCGACGTCACGCTGGAAGATGCGCAGTGGCAGCGCCTGCTGGAGATTGCCGAGAAGACGCCGGTGACACTGACGATCAAGGCCGGGGCGAGTATTACGACGCAGCGCGGCTGAGGTTCGTTGCGGTCTCCGCCTCAGATCATCAGTCGCCAGACCATCGCCAGCACCGCCCCCAGAGTGAGTACGGTACGCAGTCGAAAGTAGCCGTCAATCGTTCCGAGCGTGCGCTCGCGCCACAGGTCGGCAGCGAGCAGCAGCAGGAAAACCGCGATCAGGCCGAACAGGGACGCATCGAAGGGCAGCGTCGTCGCGATCCAGGTCAGCCCCATCAGCACTGAAGCCATCGTCAGACCAATGGTGCCCTGCGAGCCTTCGCAGGCCGGCAGCGCGAAGCCCCAGAAGCTGCCCGCCATGAAACTGGCGATCAGCGCGACGAAACTCAGCCAGACCGGATCGATCCACGGTGGCGGCACTTCGACTGCGACGCTGAGCCAGAACGGCCCGGCGAAGAACGGAATCAATCCGAGGTAGCCAAACAACGAAACAATGAATGGCAGCTTCATGGTGAACTCCGTTCAAGGCGACAGAAACCGCCGCCGTAAGCCATTAGTATCGCGTTTCCGGATTCCTGACTATGCCGCACGGTGAGCGCCGCCTGCAGCGGCTTTCCCCTAAACTGCGTGCCATGATCAGTCTGACCCGCGCCACCTTGCGCCGTGGCGCCCGCACTCTCCTCGAAGACACCAGCTTCACGCTGTATGCGGGCTGGCATGTCGGCGTCGTCGGCCGCAATGGCACCGGCAAATCCACGCTGTTCGCCGCATTCATGGGCGAGTTGCAGGCCGACCGTGGCGAGATCAGCGTACCGCGCCATCTCACGATTGCGACGGTGGCGCAGGAAACTCCGGCCTTGCCGGTTCCGGCGCTCGAATATGTGCTCGACGGCGATGCCGAGCTGCGCGATCTCGAACGCCGGCTCGCGCAGGCCGAAGCCGATCACGATGCGCTGAAGATCGGTGCGCTGCACGAGCGCCTGAACACGATCGGCGGTTACGCAGCGCGCGCACGCGCCGGTCGCCTGCTGCATGGCCTTGGCTTCTCCAGCGAGCAGCAGGACAATCCGGTGGCGAGTTTCTCCGGCGGCTGGCGTATGCGCCTGAATCTGGCGCGCGCGCTGATGTGCCGCTCCGATCTGCTGCTGCTCGACGAACCGACCAACCACCTCGACCTCGATACGGTGATCTGGCTGCAGACCTGGCTCGGCAACTACCCGGGCACCTTGCTGCTGAT
>CAZDPA010000092.1:0-10709 GCA_964507195.1 uncultured Salinisphaerales bacterium
GCTGCCGGCCAGGTCAGCTTTGCGCTGGGTACTGATCCCGCCGGTTCGGGCCGCGTGCCGGCGGCCTTCAACAATCTGGTCGGCATCAAGCCGACACGCGGCCTGCTGTCGAACCGCGGCCTCGTGCCGGCCTGTCGCAGTCTCGATTGCATCACCGTGTTCGCCCTCAATGTCGCCGACGCGCATGTGGCGCTGAGCAGCGCCGCAGGACTTGATGCGGCAGATCCCTACTCGCGCACCGCAACGCCGCGCAAACTGCCATTGCAGCGCCTGCGCATCGGTGTGCTCAGCAACGGCGAACGCGAGTTCCATGGCGACACCGAGGCAGCCCGGCTCTACGCCAATGCCATCACGACACTGGCAGCGCGCGGAGCCAGCGTCGTCCAGTTTGACTATCGGCCGTTCCGCAAGGTCGCCGCGCTGCTCTACGAAGGCCCCTGGCCGGCGGAACGCTATGCCGCGATCGAGGAGTTCTTCGCGAGCCACAGTGCGGAGATCGAGCCGACCGTGAGGCAGATCATCGGCGCCGGTGCAAAGGTTTCGGGCGCCGCGGTGTTCAGTGGACTGCACGAACTTGAGCGCCTGCGGCGGATCTGCGCACGCGAGTGGGGGTCGCTGGACGTGTTGCTGCTACCGACCGCGCCGACGATCTACACGGTCGAGCAGCTGCGCGCCGAACCCGTGCTGCGCAACAGCGAACTCGGCCGCTACACGAACTTCGTCAACCTGCTCGACTACTGCGCGCTGGCGTTGCCGGCGGGCTTCCGCGCGGATGGCCTGCCCTTCGGCGTCACGCTGATTGGGCCGACACACAGCGACACCGCGCTCGCGCGTTTCGCCGCCGACCTGCATCCGCACATCGGCAACGGCCAGGGCATCGACCGCGCCGCACTCATTCCCAACTCCGGAATCTGACCATGAACACGGAAGATGAAATCCTGATCGCCGTCGTCGGCGCGCATCTCAGCGGCATGCCGCTGAACCACGAACTGACCAGCGTCGGCGGCACGCTGCAGCGGGCGACGCAGACGGCGCCCGACTACCGGCTGTACGCGCTGCCGACCACCACACCGCGCAAGCCGGGCCTGGTCCGCACGCCTGGCTTCGCCGGCCCCGGGATCGCTGTCGAAGTCTGGAGTCTGCCGGCCGCTGCCTTCGGCCGCTTCGTTGCGCGCATTCCGTCGCCGCTGGGCATCGCCAAGCTCAAGCTGGCCGACGACAGCGAAGTCAGCGGCTTCATCTGCGAAGCGTGTGCCGTCGGCAATGCCGAGGAAGTCACGGCGCATGGCGGCTGGCGCGCCTATCTGGCCAGCCTGTAATCCGGTTTCAGTAAGCGCTGCACAACTGCACCCGTCATTCCCGCGAAAGCGGGAATCCAGGGCGGATAGAGCGGCCATTTACTGACGGCGACAACGCGTGCTTCATCGCACGCGCATCGGCGGCACCAGCAGCTGAGCGTCGACACGGGCATCGAACCAGCTGACACGCCAATCGAGATGCGGGCCGGTCGCGCGGCCGGTCGCGCCCACGGCCGCAATCAGCTCGCCCTGCTTCACGGTCTGGCCGAGCTGCACGTGCAGCTTGGACAGATGCAGGAAGGTCGATGCAACACCGTGGCCATGATCGATCATCAGCGTGCCGCCGGTGTAATACATGTCCTTCTCGGCAAGGCTGATCACGCCACCCGCCGGCGCATATACCGGTGTGCCGGTCGGCACCGCGACATCCACGCCGTAGTGCGGCTGCCTGGCTTCGCCATTCAAGATGCGCTGGCTGCCGAACACACCGGAGATGCGGCCGACACAGGGCCAGATGAATTGCTCGGCGAAGCCACTCAGGTCCGAGTCGCGCTCGCGCGCCGCGGCAGCGAGCGCCTGATCTTTCCTGATGCGCTCGGTGACGCTGGCCGGCGGCGTGACCATCTTAGGCGGCAGGCCGCGGATGTTCTGGATGTCGTACTCGCGCTTGGCGACCTTGGTCTTCAGCGACAGTGCCAGGGGTTCATCCGGCAACTGCACCTGCAGTTCGGCATTGTCCGGCTCGTCGCGATGGAGGCCGAAGACAAAACGGCCATCTGCGGTCAGACGCAGTGCACGGCCATTGAACCAGACCCTGGAGCCGACCGGCGCCTGGCCGAACAGCAACTCACCCTGTTTCCATGCGCCGTCCAGGCTGACGCCGGGAATGCCGCTGTCGGCAGCATTCGCGCCGACAGCGGCAAGCAGGCACATCAAGGCCAGCGCAGCGCGCCGCATCAGTGCAGTGCGTTGAGACGTGCGACGGCTTCGGCCAGCGGCAGCGTCTCCTGACGCTCCTCACCGCGGAAGCGCAGCGTCACGGTGCCTTCTTCGGCCTCCTTGCGACCGACGACAAGGATCACCGGAATCTTCTGCAGCGCGTGCTCACGGATCTTGTAGTTGATCTTGACGTTGCGCAGATCGGCTTCGGCGCGCACATTCGCGGCCTTGAGCGCCTCGCAGACCTCGCCCGCATAACCGTCGGCATCCGAGACGATCGGTGCGACAACCGCCTGCACCGGCGACAGCCAGTACGGCAACGCGCCGGCGTGATGCTCAAGCAGAATGCCGATGAAGCGCTCCATCGAACCGACGATCGCACGGTGCAGCATGATCGGCCGCTGACGCTGCGAGGCCTCGTCGATATACGCGGCGTCGAGACGCTCCGGCATCATCGGATCGAACTGGATCGTGCCGACCTGCCACGAACGGCCGATCGAGTCGCGCAGGTGGTACTCGACCTTCGGGCCGTAGAACGCACCCTCGCCCGGCAACTCGGTCCACTCGACGCCCGCCAAGCGCAGCGCGGCGCGCAGCGTGCTCTCGGCGCGATCCCATTCCTCATCCGTACCCAGGCGTTTCTCCGGGCGCAGCGCGAGCTTGACTGCCAGGTCCGTAAAACCGAAATCGGCGTACACCTGCATTGCCTGCTCGTGAAAAGCGCTGACCTCGTCTTCGACCTGTTCCGGCGTACAGAAAATATGGCCGTCGTCCTGGGTGAACGCACGCACACGCATGATGCCGTGCAGTGCGCCGGACGGCTCGTTGCGATGGCAGCCCCCGAATTCCGCATAACGGATCGGCAGCTCCCGATAGGAATGCAAGCCGGCATTGTAGATCTGCACATGACCCGGGCAGTTCATCGGCTTGACCGCGTAGGTACGCTTCTCCGACTCGGTAAAGAACATGTTGTCGTGGTAGTTGTCCCAGTGCCCGGACTTCTTCCACAGGCTGACGTCGAGGATCTGCGGGCCGCGCACTTCCTGGTAGCCGCTCTTCCTGTAGATGCCACGCACGTACTGCTCGACGGCCTGCCAGATCGCCCAGCCTTTCGGATGCCAGAACACCATGCCCGGTGCTTCTTCCTGCTGGTGGAACAGGTCGAGCTGCTTGGCGAGCTTGCGGTGGTCGCGCTTCTCGGCTTCCTCCACCTGGGTCAGGTAGGCCTTGAGTTCATCATCGGTCGCGAAACACACACCGTAGATGCGCTGCAGCTGCGCGTTGTTTGCATCGCCGCGCCAGTAGACGCCGCCGACGCGGATCAGCTTGAATGCACTGCCGAGCTTGCCGGTCGACGGCAGATGCGGGCCGAGGCACATGTCGAGCCAGCTGTCGCCCTGGCGATAGATCGTCAACGCCTCGTCGGCGGCGATGCCTTCGCGGATCCACTCGGCCTTGAACTTCTCGCCGGCGGCTTCGAAATGCTTGATCGCCGCTTCATGCGTCCACACTTCGCGTCTGATCGGCAGATCGCGCTTGACGATCTCGCGCATCTTGGCTTCGATCTTTTCCAGATCGCCTTCGGTGAAGGATTCGCTGCGCGCGAAGTCGTAATAGAAGCCGACATCGGTCGCCGGACCGAAGGTGATCTGGGTTCCGGGATACAGTTCCTGCACCGCCTGCGCGAGCACATGCGCGGCATCGTGACGGATGGTCTCCAGCGCCTCGGGCTTGTCGCGGGTAATGATGCTGATCGACGCATCGCGGTCGATCGGACGGGTCAGATCCCACAGCTCGCCGTTGACGCTGATCAGCGCCGACTTCTTGGCAAGACCGGGCGAAATGCCCTGGGCGATTTCCAGTCCGGAGACCGGTTGATCGAACGACTTCTTGTTGCCGTCCGGGAAGGTGATTTCAATAGCCATGATTCTTTGTTCCGCTAAAAAACTTCTAGGACTTGTTAGTCGTCAGAGTCGCTAAATTTCTCAACAGCGGCCTTCAGCCGCGCGATCGTTCGATCGCGTCCCAGCAGGAACAATGTCTGATCCACCGGAGGCGAAATCGCCATGCCGACGACGGCGACGCGGATCGGCTGGGCAACTTTACCCAAACCAAGGCCGCGCGCCTCGGCGAATCCGTTCACTGCACCGTGCAATGCTTCGGTGGTCCAGTCAGGTAAGTCGCCCAGGACCTCCGCCAGTCCTTTGAGCATTTCGAGTGCATCATTGGTTAAATGCTTGTCGACGTCTTTGTCGATGTAATTAGGTGAATCGACATACAGGAACTCTGACTTCTCGGCCATTTCCACCAGCGTGCGGCAGCGTTCGCGCTGCGCGCCGATCACCGCGTCCAGCGCGGGGCCATTCGCCGGGTCAAGCCCGATGCGACGCAGATGCCAGTCGAATTCCGGCACGACGACGGCGAGATCAGCGGTCTTCAGATACTGGTGATTCACCCAGTAGGCCTTTTCCATGTCGAAGCGCGCCGGCGACGCCGACACATGATCGAAGTCGAACTTCGTGATCATCTCTTCGCGGGTGAACAGTTCCTGGTCGCCGTGCGACCAGCCGAGGCGCACGAGGTAGTTCAGCATCGCTTCGGGCAGGAAGCCCAGCGCGCGGTATTCCATGACGCCGAGTGCGCCATGGCGCTTGCTCAGCTTGGCGCCGTCGCTGCCGAGAATCATCGACACATGCGCATAGGCCGGCGGCTCGACACCAAGGGCCTTGAAGATGTTGATCTGTCGCGGGGTATTGTTGACGTGATCGTCGCCGCGGATGACGTGGGTGATACCCATGTCCATGTCGTCGACGACGACGCAGAAGTTGTAGGTCGGCACGCCATCGGCGCGGGCGATGATCAGGTCATCGAGTTCCTTGTTGTCGAACACGATCTGGCCTTTGATCAGGTCGGGAATGATGACCTGGCCCTCGGCCGGATTGCGGAAACGCACCACCGGCTGGATATCCGCCGGCACTGGCGGCAGGGTCTTGCCGGCTTCGGGGCGCCAGCGGCCGTCGTAGCGCGGCTTTTCCTTGCGCGCCATCTGTTCGGCACGCAGCGCATCGAGCTCTTCGCGCGAGCAGTAGCAGTGGTAGGCAGTGCCGGCCTTGAGCATCTGCTGGATGACTTCGGCGTAGCGATCGAACCGCTGGGTCTGGTAGATCTCGGCGAAATCCGATTTCAGGCCGAGCCAGGCCATGCCTTCGAAGATCGCGTCGACCGCCGCCTGGGTCGAACGCTCGCGGTCGGTATCCTCGATGCGCAGCAGGAACTTGCCGCCAAGGCGCTTGGCGTACAGATAGGAGAACAGCGCGGTACGCGCGCCGCCGATGTGTAGGTAGCCGGTCGGGCTTGGCGCGAAACGGGTGACAGCAGTCATAGAAGCGTGAGGGGTAAGGCGTGAGGGATGAGGCGCAACAGCAATGGCCGCGCGCCGGAATGGCGGGCATTTTAGACTATGCAGCCCCACACTAGACGGTCCCTTGCGGGCTGATCACGCGCCTCACCCCTCACTCCTCACGCCTCGCGCCCCGATGACCACCCTTTTCGTAGACCAGCTGACCGTCATCGACTGTGCCTTTCTGGACGTCGCACGCGGCCTGGTCGGCGAAAGCTGGATCGTCGATATCGAACTCGACGGCGATCTCGACGCACAGTCGATGGTGCTCGATTTCGGTGAGGTCAAACGCCAGCTCAAGCGCGCGATCGACAGCAGCGTCGACCACGGGCTGTTGGTTCCCAGACTCGCCCCGGAACTGCAGATCCTCGACGAAACGAACGGCCTGCACCTGGTGTTCCGGTCGGATATCGGGGTCATTGAGCATCGCTCTCCGACGGTGGCTGTTTGCCTGATCGATGCTTCGGAGGTCGACAGCCGTTCGGTCTGCGCCTGGTTGCAGCCGCGCCTGCGGGCCTTGCTGCCGGCCAGCGTCAGCGCACTGCGACTGCACCTGCGTCACGAGCGCATCGACGGCGCGTTCTACCACTACGTCCACGGCCTGAAGAAGCACCAGGGGGCCTGCCAGCGCATTGCTCACGGACATCGGTCCAGAATCGAGATCGAAGTCGACGGCCAGCGCTCCGATGATCTGGAAATGCAGGTCGCCCGTCGCTGGCTCGACATCTACCTCGGCTCGCGCGAAGACATCGTTGCCCGCGGCAACGGCCGCATCCGCTTCGCCTACACGGCGCCGGAAGGCGACTACCAGCTGGCCCTGCCGGAAACCCATGTCGACCTGCTCGATACGGACAGCACGGTCGAATGCATCGCCGAACATCTGGCGCGGACCCTGGGTGCCCTGCGGCCGGACGCCAGGATCCGCGTCCGGGCATTTGAGGGGGTCATGAAAGGGGCCATTGCCTACGCAGGCCAGCCAGCGTGATGGGGTTCACAATGGGCTTTCCAAGTTCATCGCCTATTCATCGACAAAGGCGGAGACTGCCCCCATGAAAACTGCCACTGCCCTGCTCAGATTCAGCCTGCTCGCGGTTGTTGCTGTGACCGGCAGCGCCTGTGTTGGCTATCCGGTCTATACCGACCCGGTCGACACGGTTTACTACCCGTCGGAATACCCGGTCTATTACCCGCAGACCACGTACTACCCGTACCCCGTATATCACTCGCGCGACCCCTCCTACGTGCTGTGGTACGACAACGACCGTCACCACGGCGGACATCGCGGCGGACATCGCGACCATGATCGTGGGCATGACCGCGACCACGGCTACGATGGGCGTGACCGTGGCAACGGTTATGATCAGGTTCGCCGCGATCTGTGCCGCGAACGCGGAGGTTGCGAGCGCCGTGACGACGACCGCGACGGCTGGAACGGTCGAGGTGATCGCGATGACCGCAACGACAACCGCAACCGCAAACCGCCGCCGGTCGCCTTTACCCCGCGCCCGCAGGGGAATGTCGTAGCGCCGCGCTCACCGCGCGATCCGGGCCGCTCGTCCAGCCCGCGCCCGCAGCAGATCGAGCAGACGCGGACGCCTTACGCCAAACCGGCACGCATCGTCGAGGTGCAGAATCCGGTCAAGGTCACGGCGCCACCACCGCGGCAGGAGCGTCAGAATCGCCGCAACGATGACGATTCCTCGCGCAAGACGAACGATCGCGACCACAAGCGACGCGCGCAATAGTCAGGCAGGACGGTCAAAGCCGCTGTCGCTATCCAGCCTCAGCGGCTTTCTTGTTGATGAGGGGTTCGAACAGGACTCACGGATACCCCCGCCGCTGGACCGCACCCTGGCTTGAAAGGGAACCCGCCAGCACCATCCGGGGCATGGTGTAAAATCGCCGCCCCTCACTATCACGAGCCGCTGCAACCATGGCCGCCGACACTCAGCCGCAGGTCCGATTCTTCCCCCGCACTTCGATCGAACAGGTCGAGGAAGGTCATGAATTGGCGCCGAAGTTTGATGAGCACGGCCTGATGCCCTGCGTCACCACGGCGGCGAAGACCGGCGAGGTGCTGATGCTCGGCTACATGAATGCCGAGGCCCTGACCCGCACGATTGCAACCGGCGAAGCGCATTACTGGTCGCGCTCGCGCAAGGTGCTTTGGCACAAGGGCGCAAGCAGCGGTCTGGTGCAGAAGGTGGTCGATCTGCGTATCGACGATGACCAGGATGCGGTCTGGCTCAGCGTCGACGTGGTTGGCGACGCCAGCTGCCATGTCGGTTTCCGCTCCTGCTTCTATCGCTCGGTGCCAACCGGCGCAGGTTCGGAGATTCGCGAACTGATCTATCGTGAATCGGAAAAGGCCTTCGACCCCAAGGAAATCTACGGCGACGCACCGAATCCGACGATTCTGTAAGTCAGCCTGATTGCCCGGCGCAGTTCCCAAAGCCGCTCGCGCGCTGTGCTCACGGCGCATCGGCCGCATGCCACCAACGCGCACCCTCGGGGCGTGCGGCATGAACCTTGAAGCTGCCGTCAGTACCCTGCTCAATCCGTATCGTGCCGCTGACCCCCGTGGTGTACTGCGCCGCGCCCTGAGTGGCATAGCGCCCAACCACCTCTTCACGCGGATGCCCGAAGCGGCTGCGCCAGGCAGCGCTATGTACGACCACGTCTGCGTCTACAGCTTCGACAAATTCCTGAGCCGAGGATGTTCGGCTGCCGTGATGCGGCGCCAGCAGCACGTCCGCCGCAAGCGCATCGCGATGTTCGCGCAACAGACGTCGCTCTCCCGCGCGTTCGATGTCGCCCGGTAGCAGTATCCGGTAAGCGCCATCAATCAGCAGCACGCAGGAGCGGTTGTTCTCTGAGCCAGTGGAATCCGCTGGATGCAGGACTCTGAAGTCGACGTCATCCCAGCGCCAGCGCATGCCATCCGTGCAGACCTCGCCATCCGCAGTGCCTATCACGCGCGAGACGGGCAGCAGACGGCGGACAGCCGCAACGCCGCCGGCGTGATCGTTGTCGTCGTGCGAAACTACCAGCGCGTCGAGTTGCGTGATGCCCTGCGACAGCAGATACGGCACAACCACCGAACGTCCTGCATCGAAGCCATCCTTGAACGCCGGACCGGCATCGACCAGCAGTGTGTGCAAGGCCGTTCTGACGACAATCGCCGTGCCCTGCCCGACATCCAGCGCCGTCACCGCCAGTTCCGTAGAAGGCTTCTGACGTGACAATCCGAGTGAGGCCACGCACGCCAGCGCCAGCACACGTAACGGCACACCGGGTGGCAACCACAGCAGGATCGCACCGAGTACCCCCAACACCAGAGCCGGCCACGGCGGACTCGCCGATACCCAAGGTGATGGTGCCAGCGCCAGCATCCATTCCAGACCGCTGACTAGGACATCGAAGACCCAGGCGAGCTGTTGCCCGATCCACGCTCCGAACGGAAAGTGAATCATCATCGCGGCAGCCGCGACGAGTACCAGCGGCGTCAGGACGCTGAACGCCGGCACCGCCAGCAGATTCACCAGCGGCGACAACCAGGCGAAGCCTCCGAAGAAGTAGAGCGTCAACGGAATCAGCGCGAAGCTCAGCATCCATTGCACGCTCAATGCGAGGCGCCATGCGCGCGGCAAGTGCAGGCGTCCGCGACTGACAAACAGAATCGCCAGTACTGCACCGAATGACAGCCACAAACCCGGGCTGAGCACGGCAAACGGGTCCAGCAACAGGATCAAAATCCACGCATAGCTCAGCACGCGCGTCACATGCTGCAGGCGATGCAGCAGGCCCGCGATGATCAGCATCAGCAACATGATCAGCGCACGCAGCACGGGAGGATCGAAACCCGCCAGCAGCGCGTAGAACGCCGCTGCGATTCCCGAGCCCAGCAGCCCAACGCGCTGAGCCGGAATCTGAAGGCACAGGCGCGGCCACAAAGACCACAGCCAGCGCAGCAACAGGAAGACGAACCCGGAAACCACGCCAAGATTGAAACCGGAGATCGCGATCAGGTGCGTCGTCCCGGTTTCACGGAATAGCTGCCAGTCTGCGTCGCTCAGGCCTGCCGTGTTGCCGACCGCGAGTGCAGCCATCATTGCTGCTGCTCGGCCTTCGCCGACCGCGCGATCGATCAGATCAACGATGTCCTGGCGCAGTGTGAGTATCCATCGCGCCGGATCGTGCGCAACAGGCTCGCAAGGCTCTGCCTCAACAACGCTCGCGGTCGCAGCGATGCGTTCGCGCAACAGCCATGCCTCGTAATCGAAGCCGCCCGGATTGAAGGAGCCACGGGGCATGCGCAGACGCAATTGCAGGCGCCAGCACTGTCCCCCGGCAGGATCCACTTCGCTGCGATACCAAGACACGCGGATGCGCCGGGGAAAATCGATGGACTGCGGCGCGAACTCGAAACGCCAGTTCGACACGGCACCATCGGCGGCAAGCTGTCGTTCAGGCAGGGACACGATCGTGCCCTGCACCCACTCGGTTTCACCGTGCCTGGCCGCAGGCCAGCGCTGATCGAGATAGCGCTGGCCATGCCAACTGCACAGCACTACGCCCAACACGAAGGCCGCCAGCAGCACTCGGCCGCGCCATGGCACACCCAGGGGAAGCACCAGCAACACCAGGCTGCCTGGTGATGGCAATGACCTCAGCGTAAAAACCACCAGGATGCCAAGCGTGAGCGCGAGCACCGACCAGCGCAGGTCGATGACCGCACCTGTCGCCCTCAGCGAAAAACTCGGCTTGGCAATTCGCAGGACCGCTCTCCCGGCCCTGCGTACATTGCGCCGGGCTTTACGTTCGAGCTTCGATCTTCAGCGCGCCGGCGTCCAGGGTCAATACGCGATCCATGCGGCCAGCCAGCGTCATGTCATGCGTGACGACGACCAGGCTGGTGCCGAGCTCGCGATTGAGCTCGACCATCAGGTCAAACACGCGCTCCGCCGTGCGGCGGTCGAGATTGCCGGTCGGCTCGTCAGCGAGCATGCAGGCCGGCTGGGTCACCAGTGCACGCGCGACCGCTGCGCGCTGGCGCTCGCCACCGGAGAGTT
>CAZDPA010000092.1:10719-16294 GCA_964507195.1 uncultured Salinisphaerales bacterium
TGCTGCGTGCGCTGGCCAAGGCCAACGCGCTCCAGCACCGCCAGCGCACGCTCGCGGGCCGTTGCCACCGGCACGCGACGGATCAGCAGTGGCATCGCGACGTTTTCCAGCGCAGTGAATTCCGGCAGCAGGTGATGGAACTGATAGACGAAGCCCAACGCCTGGTTGCGCAACTGGCCGCGCGCAGCGTCAGACAGCTTGGACATCTGCTGGCCCGCGACCCAGACCTCGCCGGAGCTCGGATCGTCGAGACCACCGAGGCAGTGGAGCAATGTCGACTTGCCCGTGCCGCTGGCGCCGACGATCGCAATCCGCTCGCCGCGCTCGATATCCAGATCGATGCCATGCAACACGTCCAGGCGCAGGCGGCCATCGTCGAAGGTCTTGCTCAGGCCACGCGCGCAGAGCACAGCGTTGGATGGTGCGTGGTTCAGGTTACTCATAGCGCAAAGCCTCGGCCGGCTGCACGCGCGAGGCGCGCCAGGCGGGATACAGCGTCGACACCAGACCGAGCCCCAGCGACAGTACGCCGATGCGGACGACGTCCGACAGCTCCAGCTGCGAAGGCAGATCGCTGATGTAGTAGACGTCCGGCGACAGGAACTGCTGACCGGTCAGGCTTTCGAGTATCGGCACCAGGCTTTCGACATTCAGCGCCAATGACACACCGCCGATCACGCCGAGCACGGTACCGACGAATCCGATGATCGAGCCCTGCACCATGAAGATCGCCATGATCGATCGCGGCGAAGCGCCCAGCGTGCGCAGGATCGCGATATCCGATTGCTTGTCCTGCACGACCATCACCAGCGTCGACACGATATTGAATGCGGCAACGCCGACGATCAGCGACAGGATGATGAACATCACCATCTTCTCGGTGCGCACGGCGCGGAAGAAGTTGGCGTGGCTGCGGGTCCAGTCGCTGACGTAGTACATACCGGGCAGTTCGCCGGCCAGCTCACGCGACACACGTGGCGCCTGGAACAGGTCCCGCAGCTTCAGGCGCACACCGGTGACGGTGTCGCCCATGCGCAGCAGCGCCTGCGCGTCGTCGAGATTGATCAGCACGAGGCCGCGGTCGAACTCGTACATGCCGACGCGGAACACGCCGCTGACAGTGAATCGGCGGAAGCGCGGCAGCACGCCGGCCACGGTGACGCTGGCCTGCGGGATCATCAGGTCGATGCGATCGCCGACCGTTGCGCCCAGCGAGGTCGCCAACTCATAACCGAGCACGATGTTGTACGAACCGGCGGTCAGTGACTCCAGCGTGCCCGCAGACATGTGCTCGTGGATTTCAGAAACCTTGGATTCTTCGCCAGGCAGGATGCCGCGCAGCATCGTGCCGGAAAGCTCGCCGCCGACCTTGATCATGCCCTCGCCTTCGATATAGGGCGCGAGGCCGACGATATCCTGATTCTTCGCCGCAAGATGGGCGACGCCGGGCCAGTCGGCGAGGCCATCGCGGAACGCCGAGATCGTCGCGTGCGAAGCCATGCCGAGGATGCGCGTGCGCAGCTCGCGCTCGAAACCGTTCATCACCGACATCACCGTGATCAGCGCGGTCACGCCAATGGCGATGCCGAGCATCGACGCCAGCGAAATGAATGATATGAAGTGATTGCGTCGCTTGGCCCGCGTATAGCGCAGGCCGGCGAAAAGTTCGTATGGATTATGCATGCGGCGGAATTAGAACATAGTGTCGGCGCAATGCCGGAGCGGGCTTGCGCATCATCACAGCGTCTGACTGCCCGGGACTGCCTCCGGTTCAGCCCGCATACATCCGATTCGACCCGATCCGCGAAGATCCGGCGACCTCCGGGACGGTATTTTTGCAGACACCGGGCCAGTGCTATAGTCGGGTCTAGATATCCCACCCAAGTCTTCTCATGCAAAAGACTTTTCTCCTGCTGGCAACCTTGGCCCTCGGCACAGCGCCTGCGCTGCACGCCGAGACATTGACGGTGCCCGAGACGACTGCCGCCAGCAGCGCCGGCTTGCCGGTACGCGGCAGCGGCCAAGACGCCGTGCTCAAGGCTTTTGGCGAGCCGCAGACGCGCCATCCGGCCGTTGGTGGTGGCTCGGCCCAGCAACCGCCGATCACGCGCTGGGACTACAACGATTTCTCCGTGTTCTTCGAGAACAGCCACGTCGTCGATGTCGTGGTCAAGGATGCACCGGCACCGTTGCGTAACGTGGACGAGCTGAAGTCCACTCCTTAGAATCGCCCCGCCGCAAAATACTTCACAAAAGGGGCGCACGATGCGCCCCTTTTTCATTTCAGACCGAATCCATGACCGTCATCCTCCCCGCCGAATGGGCGCCGCAAAGCGCCGTGCAGCTGACCTGGCCGCGACCCGGCGGCGATTTCACGGCCCATCTGCCGGCAGTCGAACAGTGCTTCGTCGATATCGCGGTCGCCATTGCCCGGCGCCAAATGCTGATCGTCGCCTGCGGTGAGGATGTTGAAGGTCTGCGCCAGCGTCTGCTCAAGGCCGGCGCGCCGGCCGCAAATCTCACGCTCGCGTACGCGCCTGCAAACGATGTCTGGGCGCGCGACCACGGCCCGATCACGGTGTTCCGCGACGGCAAGCCCGTGCATCTGGATTTCATCTTCAACGGCTGGGGCAACAAGTTCGATGCCAGCCTCGACACCCAGGTCACCGCGCGGCTCAAGGCGAAGGGCGTGTTCAGCGCACCGGTCGAGCCGCTGGACTTCGTGCTGGAAGGCGGCGGCATCGAATCCGACGGTCTCGGCACGCTGCTGACCACCGAGCGCTGCCTGCTCGCGGCCACGCGCAATCCGCAATTCAGCCGCGCGCAGATCGAAGAGCGCCTGAAGCACTGGTTCGGCGTGGCGCGCGTGTTGTGGCTCAAGCACGGCGATCTGATCGGCGACGACACCGACGGCCATATCGACACGGTCGCGCGGTTCTGCGACGCGGAGACAGTCGCCTATCAGGCCTGTGACGATGCCAGCGATCCGCATTACGCGGATCTGAAAGCGATGGAGGCCGAGCTGCAGGCGCTGCGTGCGCACAACGGCGCGCCGTACAAGCTCGTGCCGCTGCCCTTGCCCGGCGCGATTCATGACGAAGACGGCAAGCGCCTGCCGGCGGGTTACCCGAACTTCCTGATCATCAACGGTGCGGTGCTGGTGCCGACGTATGCCGATGCAAATGACAACGTCGCACTCGAACGTCTGCGCGGCTGCTTCCCGAAACACGAAGTGATCGGCATTGATTGCCGTGCACTGATTCAGCAGTATGGAAGTCTGCATTGCGTGACCATGCAAATCCCGAGGGCCATCGCATGAGCAAGTCCCTACGAGTCGCCCTGGTGCAGCAGCCCTGCACCGCCGAGCGCGCCGTCAATATCGAAATGAGCGAACAAGGCATCGTCGCCGCTGCTGCCGGCGGCGCGAAGCTCGTGCTGTTGCAGGAGCTGCACACTTCGCTGTACTTCTGCCAGCACGAAAGCACCGATCTGTTCGATCTCGCCGAGCCGATTCCGGGACCGTCGACCCAATGGCTGGCGAAGCTCGCCAAGCGCCTGAAGATCGTCATCGTCGGCTCGCTGTTCGAGCGCCGCGCGGCGGGTCTGTATCACAACACCGCGGTGGTGCTGGACAGCGACGGCTCGCTCGCTGGCATCTACCGCAAGATGCATATCCCGGACGATCCGGGCTACTACGAGAAGTTCTACTTCACGCCGGGCGACCTCGGCTTCGCGCCGATCCAGACCAGCGTCGGCAAGCTCGGCGTGCTGGTCTGCTGGGATCAGTGGTATCCGGAAGCGGCACGCCTGATGGCACTCGCCGGTGCCGACCTGCTGCTCTACCCGACCGCGATCGGCTGGAACCCCCAAGACGCTAAGGACGAACAGCTGCGCCAGCGCGAGGCCTGGATCACGATCCAGCGCTCGCACGCCATTGCCAACGGCCTGCCGGTGCTGGTTGCCAATCGGGTCGGCTTCGAGCCCGATCCGACCGGCCAGACTGCCGGCTCGCAGTTCTGGGGCAACAGCTTTGTTGTCGGCCCGCAGGGCGAGTTCGTCGCCCAGGCCAAGGACGAGGCTGACGTGCTGCTGGCCGATGTCGACCTCGCCCGCAGCGAAAACGTCCGCCGCTGGTGGCCGTTCCTGCGCGACCGTCGCATCGATGCATACGACGATCTCGTGAAGCGCTATCGCGATTGACCTCCCCCGCAGGGTAGGCGCAAGCCCCGGCAAATGCCGGATAATGCGCGCCCGCTCCGGCAATGACGCCGGATGATCCGCACGCCAAAGGTCGTACATGAGCACGCACAACGAAGAGCTGGAACTGTTCCGCGACACTGTCGTCCGCTTCCTGAAAGACAACGTCGAGCCACACTACGAAAAGTGGGAAAAGGATTCGATTTACCCGAAGTCCATGTACCTCGCGATGGGTGAGGCCGGCCTGCTGTGCGTCGACCAGCCCGAGGAATATGGCGGCATGGGCGCGCCGTTCGAGTTCTCGGTCGTCGTCGTCGAAGAAGCGGCGCGCATGGGCTTTCTCGCGCTCGCCTCGAACCTGACAGTGCACTCGGACATCGTCGCACCGTACATCCTGCACCTGGGCACGGAGGCGCAGAAGAAGAAGTACCTGCCGCGCATGGCCTCTGGCGAGTGCATCGGCGCCGTCGCGATGACCGAGCCAGGCACCGGCTCCGATCTGCAGGGCATCAAGACCAGCGCGCTTCCGGATGGCGACGGCTATCTGCTCAATGGCTCCAAGACCTTCATCACCAACGGCCAGCATGCCGGCGTCGTCGTCGTCGCCGCCAAGACCGACCCCAAGGCCGGCGGCAAGGGTACGACGCTGTTCACGCTCGATACCTCGCTGCCCGGCTTCAAGCGCGGTCGCAATCTGGAGAAGATCGGCCTGCATTCGGCGGATACATCTGAGCTGTTCTTCGACAACGTGCGCCTGGAACAGGGCGACGTGCTCGGCCGCATTGGCGGCGGCTTCGGTCATCTGGTCGACGAGCTGCCGCGCGAACGCCTCGTGCTCGCCGTCTCGGCGGTCGGCCACGCGCAGGGCGCGCTGGAAAAGACCATCGAATACGTGACCCAGCGCAAGGCCTTCGGCCAGACCATCGCTTCGTTCCAGAACACCCGCTTCGAGCTGGCCAAGGTCAAGACCGAGATCGAAGTGCATCGCGCCTTCGTCGAGAAGTGCAATGCGCTCTACGCCGAAGGCAAGCTCGATGTGCCGACCGCGGCGATGGTCAAGCTGGCGACCACCGAGATGGAAGGTCGCGTCACCGACGCCTGCCTGCAGCTGTTCGGCGGCTACGGTTACATGGCTGAGTATGCGATCTCGCGCTACTGGACCGATGCGCGCATCCAGCGCATCTACGGCGGCACGAGCGAGATCATGAAGGAAGTGATCGCACGCTCCATCGTCGGACGCTAGAACGCACGCAGGACCGGAGCCCGGCCCTCGACCGTGTCGAGGGCCGGGACGGCCTTACCTCTGGGAGCTGGATCCTGATCTGGCGCAGGGCCTTGATCTACGGCCCTGTTGATTCGGTGAGCCGGATCAACAATA
>CAZDPA010000093.1:0-15834 GCA_964507195.1 uncultured Salinisphaerales bacterium
AGAAGGTCGGCAACGGTTCCAAGCTGGTCGAGCAGGCCGGCAAGACCATGGAGGAGATCGTCACCAGCGTGAAGCGCGTGACCGACATCATGGCCGAGATCAGCGCCGCCTCGCAGGAGCAGAGCCAGGGCATCGAGCAGGTCAACCAGACCATCACGCAGATGGACGAAGTGACCCAGCAGAACGCCGCCCTGGTGGAAGAAGCCAGCGCCGCGGCGCGCTCGCTGGAAGAGCAGGCTGGTGGCCTGAGCCATTCGGTCAGCCAGTTCAAGCTCGATGCGAGCGAGGCACCGTCGAGCAACGTCCAGGCCTTCGCGAGACCGCCGGTTGCCAAGCCGGCGCCGCGACAGCCAGACAGGCCGGTACTCAAGTCATCGGCCCCGGTCACCCAGCTGGCCGCCAAGCGTGCAGCCAACGGCAACAACGGCAAGCATTCGCCGGTACTGGCCGACAAGGGCGGTGAGCAGTGGACCGAATTCTGAGCTCGCGTGGTGGACGTCGCGGCTAGCCGCTCCTCGGCAGCAAGGCTCGCTATCGCGAGTGCCCTCTCCCTGACCCTCCCCCGCAGGGGGAGGGAACTGGAGCTGGTGTGCCAACACGCCCAGCTGAGCTTGCAACCAGATCCGGATCAACCGAGGCAGACCGCCATGAGCCGCAAGCCGTTCGCTTTTCTCGATTCACTGTTGGGCGACATGACCGGCGCTCCGGAGTCGGGTCCCCGTGCGTGGCTGCGCTGGTTCGCCAACTTTGGGCTGAGTCTCAGCGCCGCTGATTACGTGCTGGGCAGCGCGTCGGACAGCATGATCGCCACGGGCCGCACAGCGTGAATGCAAACGCCACGATCGAGGCGCGCAGCGAAACGACACGCGATTTCGCCTTCACGACGCGCGACTTCGACCGTGTACGCAAGCTGATCTATGCCAGGGCCGGCATCGCCCTGGCCGAGAGCAAGGAGGAGATGGTCTACAGCCGTCTCGCGCGCCGTCTGCGTGCGCTGCGACTGGACTCGTTCAAGACCTATCTGGACCAGCTGGAGGCGGGCGGCAGCGAGGGCGAGTGGCAGGACTTCACCAATGCCCTGACCACCAATCTGACCTCGTTCTTCCGCGAGCCGCATCACTTCGACGCCCTGCGCGAGTTCCTGCGCAAGCAGCCGCGTGGGCATGCGTCGCGGATCTGGTGTGCCGCGGCGAGCACCGGCGAGGAGCCGTACTCGCTGGCGATCACCGCCTGCGAGGCCTACGACAGCCTGACGCCGCCGGTATCGATCCTGGCCACCGACATCGACACCAATGTGCTGGCCACTGCCGAGCGCGGCGTCTATCCGCTGGAGCGCGTCGAGAAACTCGATCCTGTGCGCAAGAAGCGCTTCTTTCTCAAGGGGCAGGGGGCCAGCGCTGGCCAGTGCCGCGTGATTGAGCCGCTGCGCCAGTTGCTGAGCTTCCGGCCGCTGAACCTGCTCGACACGCGCTACCCGATGAAGGGACCGTTCGATGTGATCTTCTGTCGCAACGTGATGATCTATTTCGACAAGGCAACGCAGCTGGCGGTGCTGCAGCGGATGATTCCGCTGCTGGCGCCGGACGGCATGTTCTGCGCCGGACATTCGGAGAGTTTTTTCCATGCGGGGGACCTGATCCGCCCGGTCGGTCGCACGATCTACAGACGTGCAGACGGTCGGCTGGGCTGAGCCGTGTACGCCATCCGCAAGCTGCGCGACGAAACGCCGCCACTGGCCGAACCGCAGGGCTACTTCGATCCGAAGTTCAACGCACAGGCGCTCAAGGTGCTGCCCGGCGAATACCTGGTCACCGATCGCGACGTGATGCTGGTGACCGTGCTCGGTTCCTGTGTGTCGGCCTGCATGCGCGATCCGCTCGCCGGTGTCGGTGGCATGAATCATTTCATGCTGCCGGACAGCGGGGTCGATGGACGCTCCAGCAGCTGGGCCAACGAGTCCGCACGCTACGGCAGCTATGCGATGGAGATGCTGATCAACGAGCTGCTCAAGCGCGGAGCTTCGCGCGCGCGTCTGGAGACCAAGGTGTTCGGCGGCGGTGCCGTGCTGGCCGGCTTCACCTTCAATAATGTCGGCGAGCGCAACGGTCGCTTCGTCCTCGATTACCTGAAGAACGAAGGCCTGACGCTCAACGGCCAGGACCTGTTCGACGTGTACCCGCGCCGTGTCCATTATTTTCCGAAGACCGGCCGGGTGCTGGTCAGGCGTCTGCCTTCGGCCAACGACACCGAGGTGTTGGCCAGCGAGCGTCTGTACCGCTCGCGCCTGGCGGAGTCGCCCTCGACCGGTTCGGTGGAGCTTTTTTGATGAGCCGGATCAAAGTGCTTGTGGTCGACGACTCGGCGCTGATGCGCCGCCTGCTCGTGGAATTCCTGACCAGCGATCCCGACATCGAAGTCGTCGGCGCGGCGCCGGACCCGTTCGTCGCGCGCGACAAGATCAAGCAGTTGCAGCCCGACGTGCTGACCCTGGACGTGGAAATGCCGCGCATGGACGGCCTGACCTTCCTGGAAAACCTGATGCGCCTGCACCCGATGCCGGTGGTGATGGTGTCATCGCTCACCGAGCGCGGTGCGGAGACCACCCTGCAGGCGCTGGAGCTGGGTGCGGTCGATTTCGTCACCAAGCCGAAGATCGATCTGGAAGCCGGCATCCGCCAGTACGCCGACGAGCTGATCGCCAAGATCAAGAGCGCGGCCAAGGCGCGCGTGCGCGGCATCAACACCCTGGGCGTTGCGGCGGCGAAGCCCAGGCCGCCGCCGCGCAAGCTGCTGCGCACCACCGAACGTCTGATTGCGATCGGTGCATCGACCGGCGGCACCGAGGCGATCAAGGACGTGCTCACCGGCATGCCGGCCGACGCGCCGGCGATCGTCATTGCGCAGCACATCCCGGCCGCGTTTTCCGGTCCGTTTGCCCAGCGCATGGATCGCAGCTGCGCGATGCGTGTCTGCGAGGCGCAGGACGGTCAGCAGATCGTGCCGGGCCATGCCTACATCGCGCCCGGCGACTGGCACCTGCGCGTGGTGCGCGACGGTGCGCGCTACGTCTGCCGTCTCGACCAGGCCGCACCGGTGAATCGCCATCGACCCAGCGTCGATGTGCTGTTGCGCTCGGTCGCCGAGAACGCTGGCGTCAACGCGGTCGGCGCGATCCTCACCGGCATGGGCGACGACGGCGCCCGCGGCCTGCTCGAAATGCGCAACGCCGGCGCGCACGTGCTGGCTCAGGACGAGGCGAGCAGCGTGGTCTGGGGCATGCCTGGCGCCGCGGTGAAGCTCGGCGCGGCCGAGTTGGTGCTGCCGCTCGACCACATTGCCAGCCAGCTGCTGGCCTGGGTCTCGTGATGAACGCCCTCAAGTGCGGGCGGTGCAGGCCGATAGATCATGTAGCAGCGCGTGCGCGGTGCCCTTTGAAATTGCTGTCCCCCTGGAGCTGATCGTGTCAGACAAGATCTGGAAACCGTTTCTGATCCCATCCTTCGCCGTGCTGCCGCATCTGGCAGCGATCGGCATCGGCGCCAGCGGCCTGCTGCTGTGGGTGACCGGCCTGGTCGCTGTCGCTGCGCTGGGCTGGCTCGGCTATCAGCAGCAGCGCGAACTGCGCACGCTGCGCAGCGAGAGCCAGCGCTATCGTGCGCAGTCTGTGCGTCAGCACGTCACGCTGGGTGAGTTGCGCAACGGCCTGTCGGCCGAAGCCGACGGCGTGCGCCAGGAAGTCGAACGCGTGCGCACCCTGATTGCGGAGGCCGTGCGTCACCTCGGGTCGGCCTTCGAGGACATCACGCGTCAGTCGAAGACGCAGGAAACCGCGATGGCGCGCCTGCTGGTCAAGAACGGCGAATCGAACGAAGGCATCAACGTCCGCCGCTTTGCCGAGGCCGCCGCCGGTCTGATGAACAATCTGGTCGATTCCCTTGCGCAGGTCAGCCGCCAGAGCCTGACGACGGTCCAGCAGATCGACGCGATGGTCAAGCACCTCGATGCGATCTTCGACCTGCTCGGCGACGTCAAGACGATTGCCGACCAGACCAATCTGCTCGCGCTCAATGCCGCGATCGAAGCGGCACGCGCTGGCGAGGCTGGGCGTGGATTCGCGGTCGTGGCCGAGGAGGTCCGCAACCTGTCCGAACGCTCGACCAGCTTCAACGAACAGATCCGCAAGCTGGTGTCGAACTCCAAGGAAGCCGTGGCATCGGTGCGCGATACGGTCGGCACGATGGCCTCTCGCGACCTGAGCCTGAGCGAGGACGCGCGCGGCGAGGCCGGTCGGCTGATCAGCCAGGTCGACGAGATCAATCGCGGCCTCAGCGCCGGCATCCAGGACGTCGCTGCGGCGCGCGAACAGATCCATGTCGCCGTTGGCATGGCGATCCGCTGCCTGCAGTTCGAGGACATCTCGACCCAGGCGCTGGCGACCGCGCAGAAGCATGCCAGGCGCATTGATGCGATCAACGCCGAGGCCGTGGCGCTGGACCCGCAGTCCGATGCCGCCCCGCAGCGCACGTCACCGGCGAATGAGCCGGAGCAGGAAACCTGGCGCGTGCCGCCGCATCGGCCAGTGGCCCAGGTGTCGATGCAGTCGGGGGCGGTCGAGCTGTTCTGAGCTTGCGTGCGGCACTCGATGCGAACGGAGTTCTGTCGGGTATTCACCAAGGCCCGTTGTCTCGATCTGATGTAGCCCGGTTCCGCGTAGCGGAGCCGGGAAGCTGTTTGCCCAACGGTGCCTCCCGGCTTCGCCTGCGGCGAAACCGGGCTACGCAGATTCAGAGGCCGCAGCAAGCTTCGCAGGGTGGGAGTCATCCCGCCTGTCGCGGGCATCGGCGCCCTGACCGAGATTGAGCAAGACCTTCAGGCCGCCAGCGATCTCCGCCGTGCCAGCAGCTTGAGCAGTTCTTCCGGGGGCATCGCCTTGTGGAACAGCCAGCCCTGGGCATAGTCCATGCCGAGGCTCTTGAGCACGGCGAGTTTGCCCGGGTCGTCGACAAACTCCGCGACGGTGCGCTTGCCGGTTGCCTTGGCGACCTGATGGATCGCGCGGACAATCTCCCTCGACACCGGGTTGTGGACAATGTCCCGGATAAAATGGCCGTCGATCTTCACTTCGTCGACCGGCAGGGTATGCAGATAGGCGAACGAGCACAGGCCGGAGCCGAAGTCGTCGAGGCTGAAGGTGCAGCCGATCGCCTTGAAGTCTGCGACCAGCGCTGCGGCGATGTCGATGCGATCGATCGCAGCGGTTTCGGTGATCTCGAATCCGAGCTTGCCCGCCGGCAGATGCAGGCTGCGCACCTCGTTGTAGAGGTCGTCCATGAAGCGACCATCGGCGATCGAGCGGGCCGAGAGGTTCAGGCTCACGCCATCAAGCTGGCGCAGCGCTTCGCGATTCTGGTCCAGCCAGGCGAACAGCGTCTGCACCGAATGCCGATCCAGTTCTGTCGTCAGGCCGAAGTACTCCAGCGTGTCGATGGTTCCCGGTGGCAGCGGCACGGCCCGATCGCCGATCAGCATGCGTGTCAGGAACTCGGCCTTGGCCAGCCGTGGAGTCGCCGCGGTGATGTCCATGATCGGCTGCGCGTACAGCGTCAGCCGACCCTGGTCGCGCAGATGCCGGAAGTTGAGGACGTGACTGGCGTCGACGATGGAGCTGTCGTCAATGTTGTGACGCTGGTCCTTGGCGACAATCTGGTTGAGGCCGCGGCGCTTGGCGATCTCGCAGGCCTCGGCGGCATCGTGGATATGCGTTGCCCAGTCCTTGTCCTCCGCCCCGACGACGAGCAGGCCGATCGACACGGCGACATGACTGTTGCCCAATGACGACGGATAGGCGATCGCTGTCAGTTCGGCGCGCAGCTTGGATGCCTGGTCGACCGCGCTTTCGCCGCTGTCGATGGATTTGACTGCGACGAACTCGTTGCTCCACAGCCGGCGGGCCAGGCCAGAGGTGCCGCACCATTCATGCAGCACGGCCAGGGTTTTCCGGATGACGATGTCGCCGGCACCGGAATCACCGAGGCGATTGATGCTGCGCATGTGCCGCAGGTCCAGATAGACCAGCATGGCCCTTGGAAAAGGTTTCCAGCTGGCAAGCTGAGCGATGAGGCGTCCGACACTGGACATGGGCATGGGCACGCGGCCTGGAGAGAGAGCAGAGGGCTGCGTGAAGTTATCGGCCTGCGCGCATCGAACCTGCGGCCAGCGGTACCGCTGATGGCTACCGTATGTCGCGTTGCGTGCGCAACGCTGTCGCGTCAGGCGAAGCCGAAGCGGCGCGAGCCGAGGTCGTGGGTGATTCCGGAGCGGCCGTAGACTGCCGGGCCTTGTGCGGCGGGAGCGTATCCGCTGCGCAGCACTTCGAGGCGGCCGCGGACTGCGCGCGTGCGCGCGTCGAGCAGCACCGCGTTGTTCTTGTTGGACTGCTGGCATTGCGCGGCGAGTGCCTGCAGCCTGGCCCACAGCACCGGTTCGGTGCGCGCGACGCTGGCGGCTGGCGGCAGTTCGCGGGCCAGCAGATTCAGGTGTTCGGCGGCTTGTGCCTTCGATGAAGTGATCCGTTCCAGCGCCTCGGCATCCTGGGCCTGCAGTGCCTCGTTCTCCTGCCCGAGCAGCTCGATCAGCAGCTGCAGACTGGCGCAATGACGATTCAGGTTGTCCTGCAGGGTGGTGCTGGGCGTGAAGGCGTTCATGAAATGGATAGTTGCCACTCTTGTTGAAGCATGCGGGTGGCCACCGCGGCAGCGTTGACGACATAGCTGCCGCTGTCGATGGCCTTGCGGATGGTGCTGACGCGCTGCTCGTCGATGTCGGGGAATTCGCGGGCGGTCTGGATCACGCGGGTCGCCAGTCGCGCATGGTCGGTGACGCGGAACGAGTCGCCCGGTGTCGAGACCGTGCGCTCAGGCGCGCGGCTGCTGCCCGACGGGCTGCTGCGGACCGAAGTCAGGGCAAGCGGATTGCTGCTGGATTCAATCTTGTGATTCATCGCGGACTCCTGCGGGCATCAGCGCCCTGACCGGTTATCGGCCCTGTCCGGAGAATCTTTACGGGAAACATGTTCACGGTCGCTATAAGGTCACTTCGACCACTCCCGGCGCGCTGACGGTACCTTCGACGACCTGTCGCGAGCCGCGGTTCTCGACGCGGATCCGCTGTCCGGCTGCGCCGTCGCCCAGGGCCTTGCCTTCGGCGCGCACTTCGATCGCGCCGGCTCGGCTGATGAGCTGGATGTACTGTCCGCGCTTGACCCAGCTGGGCGCCGAGAGATCGGCAGGCGAGGGTGTCGAGCCGGCGGGCATGGCGCGCCTGAACTGCTGGCCGCGCACGACGGCGATGTCTTCGAGATAACCGAACGGCAGCACTGCGACATCGCGCTCCTGCGCAAGGAACACGGCATCGCTGGCGAGTTCGCCCAACTGCACGGCGCGTGCGAGTACAAGCACGGTCCGCGGATCGCGGATGCGCACCGGAACATGGACGGTCCACTGGCTCGGCGCCGAGCAGCGCACCGCGACGGTGATCGTGCTGCCGCGCAGGTTCTGCGGCGGATCGGCGAGCGGGGCCTGGTCGCAGGCCGGCAGGCGCAGGCGCGGATCGAGGCTGTCGACACTGAGCGTAGCCGTCGGTGTCGCCTGTGTGGCGACGGCGGCGCTGGCCGCGCTGCGGATGCGATCGAGGGATTCGTCGTCGGCATGGGCCGGTGCGAGCCAGATCAACAACAAGCTGAAGGCGAGGCCCGTCGCCCGGTTCCGCGCAGCGGAGCCGGGATGCCCCGGCTTTGCCTGCGGCAAAACCGGGCTACGCCGATTCGGAATGATGTTCATACCGGTTGCCCTACAAGCCGCGTGCCAGCTTCGCCGCATTCAAGTTGCCGCTGCTGCTGCCGATAGCACCTGTAACCAGGCACTTTTCAAGACTCCCCATGGCCATCGGCTTGCTCGAGAGTATCGACCGCAGCACCCAGCTCGCTGGCCACAACCGGCTTGCGCTGCTGCTGTTCAGGCTGGGCCCGCGTCAGATTTTTGGCATCAACGTCTTCAAGGTGCAGGAAGTCATCCGCCGGCCGCGGCTGTCGCGCCTGCCCGGTTCGCATCCGCACATCTGCGGCGTGGCGGATATCCGTGGCCACATCATTCCGGTGATCGATCTGCAGCAGGCCATTGGCGCGCAGAACCTCGGCGAGAGTGCCGCGGCGCACGTCGTTGTCGCCGAGTTCAACCGTTCGGTGCAGGGCTTCCTGGTCAGCCATGTGGATCGCATCGTTCATGTCGACGTCGCCCAGCTGCAACCACCACCGCTTGCTGCCGCCGAGGGTTACCTGACCGCGATCACACGCTTCAACGACCAGCTGGTTGAAATCATTGATGTCGAGAAGGTGCTCGCGGAGGTCAACGGCGGGCATCCGGCGCTGGACCAGCGCATTCGCGAACAGGCGCAGTCTTTGCCGGCGACCGGTCTGAAGATCCTGGTCGCCGACGACTCGCGGGTTGCGCGCAACCAGATCGAGCGCGTGCTCGGCGAGATGGGCATCGAGGCGATCACCGTCGCCGACGGCCGCGAGGCGCTGCATCAGCTGCAGGTGCTCGCGGAAGGCGGCCCGATCAACGAAAAACTGCTGATGGTGCTGTCGGATGTCGAGATGCCGCACATGGACGGCTACACGCTGACGACGGAAATCCGGCGCAACCCGCGCCTGCGCGACCTGTACGTGATCCTGCATTCCTCGCTGTCCGGCGTGTTCAACAACGCGATGGTGCAGAAGGTCGGGGCGGACCGATTCATCGCCAAGTTCGGTGCCGACGAACTGGCGCAGGCCGTGCTTGAGCGGCTGAGACTTGCCCAGTCGTCGGCGCTAGCGGCGTAGTTTTCCGGTCTGGCACAAGCCTTGTAAGGCCTCGCTTGAACCCGGCTCTGTTTGCCGGGGCAGGAGGTAGGACATGGCCGCAACCGATGCATTATTTGGCGTACAGGCACAGGCGATGGACATCCAGCGCCGGCGCATGGAGCTGATTGCCGCGAATCTGGCCAATGCCGACACGCCGAACTTCAAGGCGCGCGATCTCGATTTCCGTCAGGTGCTGGCTCAGGCAGAGGCCAGCGCGAATCCCGCTGCTGGCGCTACTGAAGCCGCCACGCTGAAATACCGCATTCCCTCGCAGCCCAGCGTCGACGGCAATACCGTCGATGTGCAGACCGAGCAGGCGCAGTTCGCCGAATCGGCGCTGCGCTACCAGGCCAGTCTCGGCTTCCTCGACTCGCGCATCCGGTCGATGATGACCGCGCTGACCGGCCAGTGAGGCACTGAACCATGTCCTCCCTGCGGATCTTCGATATTGCCGGCAGCGCGATGTCTGCGCAGTCGGTGCGTCTCAATACCGTTGCCAGCAACCTCGCCAATGCCGATGCCGTTGCCGGCAGCGCGGACGAGGTCTACAAGGCGCGTCTTCCCGTGTTCAAGGCGCTGGCCGCGCCGGGCAGCGACACGCCGTCGGTGCAGGTGCTCGGCATCGTCGAAAGCACTGCTGCGCCGGACAAGCGCCACGAGCCCGGCAATCCGCTCGCGGATGCCGAAGGCTACGTCTATGCCCCCAACGTCAATGTCGCCGAGGAGATGGTCAACATGATCTCCGCCGCGCGTTCCTACCAGACCAGCGTCGAAGTGATGAACACCGCCAAGGAATTGGCGCTGCGCACGCTCACGCTCGGCAAATGAAGGTGATCTGAAATGAGCGTCGCTGCGACCAATCCCTACGCCGATCTCGGCCTTGCGCTCAAGACGCCGGCGACCAAGAACGACGCCCTCGGCCAGGAAGCCTTCCTGACCCTGATGACGACGCAGCTCAAGAACCAGGATCCGTTCAAGCCGATGGAGAGCGGTGAGTTCCTCGGCCAGATCGCCCAGTTCAGCACGGTATCCGGCATCCAGCAGCTCAACGATGCGTTCAGCGGCCTGTCGTCGTCGCTGACGGCGAACCAGACGCTGCAGGCGGCGCAGCTGGTTGGCCACGCAGTGCAGATCCCGAGCGAGGTTGCGCCACTGGGAACCGAGGGCTCCCTGTACGGTGCAGTCGATGTTCCTTCTTCCGGGCAGGTGTCGGTCGAGATGATCGACAGCAGCGGCCAGGTCGTGCGCCGCCTGGATATGGGCACGCTTGCCGCAGGCAACCAGCAGTTCGCCTGGGATGGTCTCGATGCCAATGGCGAACGGGTGCCGGCCGGCACCTACACGATGCGCGCGAGCCTGGTTCAGGGCAACACGCGCACAGATCTCGACACTTCGGCAATCGCCGAAGTCCGCAGCGTCGCACTCGGCAGCGCCGGGCTGACGCTGGAACTTTTTGGTCTGCCGCCGGTGGCGCTGGCCGACATCCAACAGATTATCTAAGGAGGCTGTCATGCCTTTTCGTATCGCTCTCTCAGGTCTCAATGCGGCGTCGTCCGACCTCAACGTCACCGCCAACAACATCGCCAACGTCAACACCGCGGGCTTCAAGGAATCGCGCGCGGAGTTTTCCGACCTGTTCCCGATCTCCTCGTACGGCCTTGCGGCAAACGCCACCGGCATCGGCACGACGCTGGCGCGCGTGTCGCAGCAGTTCGAGCAGGGGCCGATCACGACGACCGGCAACTCCTTCGATCTGGCCTTGTCCGGCGAAGGCTTCTTCACGCTGTCGGACAACGGCAGCATGACGTACAGCCGTTCCGGCGCCTTCGGCACCGATCGCAACGGCTATGTCGTCAACGCTTCCGGCGCGCGCCTGCAGGTGTTTCCGCCGGTCAACGGTGGCGCCAGCTTCGACAGCGCACGTCTGTCCGATCTGCAGCTGGCGACCGGCGACAATCCGCCGAACGCGACGACCACGCTGACTGCCAATCTCAATCTGCCGGCCAATGCGACGGCACCGACGGTCACGCCGTTCTCGGCGAGCGATCCGAACAGCTACAGCCACACGACCTCCGTCACCGTCTACGACTCGCTGGGCGTCGCGCATGCGGCGGATCTGTACTTCATCAAGGGTGCGACGGCGAATGCCTGGGATGTGCAGGCGCAGATCGACGGAACGCCGGTCGGCGGCCTCAATCCGCTGACCTATTCCGACACCGGCGCGCTGCTCACGCCGGCCGGTGGCCAGATCACGCTCGCCGGCTATGCGCCGACGACCGGTGCGGCGACGATGAACATCAATCTCTCGGTGGCCGACTCGACGCAGTACGGCAACAGCTTCGGCGTTGCCAGCCTGCGCCAGGACGGCTACGCCACCGGCCGGCTCACCGGCGTCGAAATCACCCAGGAAGGCGTAGTGCAGGCGCGCTACACCAACGGCCAGGCGATTCCGCTCGGCCAGCTCGCGCTCGCCAACTTCCCGAACCCGCAGGGCTTGCAGCAGGCCGGCAACAGCAGCTGGAGCGAGAGCTTCGCCGCCGGCCAGGTGGTTCGCGGCCCCGCCGGTTCCACCAGCTTCGGCCTCGTGCAGTCCGGCGCGCTCGAATCATCGAACGTCGATCTGACCGAACAGCTGGTCAACATGATCACCGCGCAGCGCAACTTCCAGGCGAATGCGCAGATGATCTCGACCGCCGACCAGGTCACACAGACCATCATCAACATCCGCTGATAAGCCATGGACCGCGCGCTCTACATCGCGATGACCGGCGCCACGCAGACCCTGCGTGCGCAGACCGCGAACAGCCACAACCTCGCCAATGCATCGACGACCGGCTTTCGCGCGCAGCTGCTGACCGCGGCATCCGCGGAAGTGCAGGGCGGCGGTCTGCCGTCGCGCGTCAACGTCACCGCGTCCGATCAGGGTTGGGACGCACGCAGCGGCGCATTCCAGCAGACCGGCCGCGATCTCGACATCGCCTTGCGTGAAGACGCCTGGCTCGCGGTGCAGGCCAGCGATGGCAGCGAGGCGTATACGAAGGCCGGCGATCTGCAGCTCGATGCCAGCGGCCAGCTGCGCACGGCGGCCGGACAGCCGGTGCTGTCGGATGGCGGCCTCGTCTCGATTCCGCCGAACGGCCGTCTGCTCGTCGGCAGCGACGGCACGATCTCGGTCGTGCCGCTGGGCCAGGGCGCTGAAACCGTCAGTAGCGTTGCGCGACTGAAGATCGTTGCGGCGCGCCCGGATCAGCTCACGCGCGGCACGGACGGCCTGATGCGCGGCAATCCCGTTGATCCGCCGCTGCCGGCGTCCGGCAACGTGCTGACCTCCGGCATGCTGGAATCCAGCAACGTCAATCTGCCCGAGACGATGGTCAACATGATCAGCCTGGCGCGGCAGTTTGAGTTGCAGGTGAAGTTGATGAAGACGGCGGAAGCGAATGCGCAGGCTTCTGCTTCGCTGTTGCGGACGAACGGTTAAGCAGTTCTGTTTGTCCCGAAGGCAACCAAACATTCCGTTCGTCTCGAGTGCCACGCGAAGCGTGGTGTATCGAGAGACCGGAGCGGAACGGTGATGGTCTGTTCGCTGGCTGATACGCGGGTCTCTCGATACACCGCGCGCTGCGCGCACGGCACTCGAGACGAACGGAGTGTGTTGTTGCCTTCGGACATGCTCCGCACGCGTCCCGGCTCCGCTGCGCGGAACCGGGCTACTCCGTACCGGCCAACGTAGCCCGGTTTCGCCGCATGCGAAGCCGGGACGGCACGTAGCAAATCCTTGACACCCCCTCTGGTCCGGAACTTGTAAGCCTCCACGCAAAGACGGATTTCCGTCGCAGGAGGCGCCAATGAATCAGGCACTGTGGGTTGCGAAGACCGGACTCGATGCGCAGCAGACGCGCATGTCGGTGGTCTCGAACAATCTTGCCAACGTCAACACCACCGGTTTCAAGCGCGGCCGTGCCGCGTTCGAGGATCTGCTGTACCAGACGGTTCGTCAGCCCGGTGCGCAGACCTCGCAGCAGACTCAGGCCCCGACCGGCCTGATGCTCGGTACCGGTGTGCGCGTCGTCGCGACCGAGAAGCTGTTCACGCAGGGCAACATGCTGCAGACCAACAATCCGCTGGATCTCGCGATCAACGGTCGCGGCTTCTTCCAGATCCAGATGCCGGACGGCTCGGTGGCGTATACGCGCGACGGCGGCTTCAAGCTCGACGCGCAGGGCCAGATGGTCAACAACGCCGGCTTCGTGCTGCAGCCGGGCATCAGCGTGCCGGACGGCGCGCAGAGCCTGAGCATCGGCGGCGACGGCATCGTGACCGCGCAGCTCGCCGGCCAGGCCGCGCCGCAGCAGATCGGTCAGCTCCTCGTCGCCGACTTCATCAACGTCGGTGGCCTGCAGCCGCTCGGCGAGAACCTCTACGCGGAAACCGCATCCAGCGGCACGCCGCAGACCGGCGCACCAGGCCAGTCCGGCCTCGGCATGATGGTCCAGGGCTCGCTCGAATCCTCGAACGTCAACGTCGTCGAGGAACTGGTCAACATGATCGAAACCCAGCGCGCCTACGAGATGAACTCGAAGGCGATCTCGACCACCGACCAGATGCTGGCCTACGTCAGCAACAATCTGTGAACGCGATCCGCATCGTTCTCGCGCTCCTGCTGCCTCTGGCGCTCGGCGCCTGCGCGGGCAGCGGTGGCATCAAGGAAGATCCGTACGAACTGCCGATCGAGGCGGGACTCCCACCGCCGCAGGCCAGCAACGGCGCGATCTACACAACGCAACCGGGCATGAGCCTGTTCGAGGACCGCAAGGCACGTCGCGTCGGCGACGTGCTGACTGTGCTGCTGATCGAATCGACGACGGCGCAGAAGAAAGCCAATACCACCACCGCACGCGAATCCAGCGTCGGCATCAACGGTCCGACCCTGCTCGGGCGGCCGGTGACGGCCGGCGGCGTGCCGATACTCGAAACCGAATTCGGTGCGGAAAGCAGCTTCACCGGCGGCGGCACCAGCTCGCAGTCGAATGCGCTCAGCGGCAGCATCGGCGTGATGGTGGTCCGTGTACTGCCGAACGGCAATATGGTCGTGCGTGGCGAAAAGCAGCTCACGCTCAACCAGGGCAGCGAGACTGTTTCGGTCGAGGGTCTGGTGCGGCCCGAGGACATCCGTGCCGACAACAGCCTGACCTCCGATCGCATCGCCAATGCCCGCATCCGCTATGCCGGGCGCGGTGCGATGGCCGATGCCAACTCCGCGGGCTGGCTGAGCCGCTTCTTCAGTTCTGTCGTGTTTCCCTTCTAGAGAACCGCCATGCGCGCCTTCCTGACTGCGATCTGTCTGCTGGTCATCGCACCGGCCCATGCCGATCGCATCAAGGATCTGGCGAGCGTCGAGGGCGTGCGCAGCAATCCGCTGGTCGGCTACGGCCTGGTCGTCGGTCTTGACGGCAGCGGCGACCAGACCACGCAGGCGCCGTTCACGACGCAGAGCCTCAAGGCGATGCTGAGCCAGCTCGGTGTCGTGCTGCCGGCCGGGCAGAACCTGCAGCTCAAGAACGTCGCGGCGGTGGCGATCCACGCCGAGATTCCGGCCTTCGCCAAGACCGGTCAGACCATCGACGTCACGGTGTCGTCGATCGGCAACGCCGGTTCGCTGCGTGGCGGCGCGCTGCTGATGGCGCCACTCAAGGGTGCGGACGGTCAGGTCTATGCGATTGCGCAGGGCAATGTCGTCGTCGGCGGCTTCGGCGCATCCGGCAAGGACGGCTCGCGCGTCGCGCTGAACATTCCGAGCGCCGGGCGTATTCCCAACGGCGCGATGATCGAACGGGTCGTCGCCAACGGCTTCGCCGACGGCGGCGATGTCCGCCTCAACCTGCATACGCCGGATTTCACGACTGCCGCGCAGATGGCCAACGGCATCAACCAGTTTCTCGGCGGCAGCTTTGCGCGCGCCGTCGATGCCGTCACTGTCGCGGTCAATGCGCCGGGCGACGGCGGTCAGCGCGTCGCCTTTCTTGCGGCGCTGGAGAACATCGAAGTGATGCCGGGCAGCGCCGCGGCGAAGGTCATCGTCAATGCGCGCACCGGCACCATCGTCATCGGCAGCAACGTGCGCGTGCTGCCGGCCGCGGTGACGCACGGTTCGCTCGCCGTGACGATCTCGGAGAAACCGCAGGTCAGCCAGCCCAATCCGTTCAGTGAAGGCGAGACCACCGTCGTGCCGCGCTCGGAGATCACCGTGTCGCAGGAAGGCAGTGGCCGCATGTTCGTGCTCAACGCCGGCGTCAGTCTCGACGATCTGGTGCGGGCAGTGAACCAGGTCGGCGCGGCACCGGGCGACTTGATTGCGATCCTCGAAGCCCTGCGTGAAGCCGGTGCGCTGCGCGCGGAGCTGGTGATCATCTGATGAACACGATGCGCCGCCCGGATCTGGTGACTGATTTCAATCAGTTCGCCGGTCTGCGCGCCGATGCGCGGGCGCAGACGCCCGAGGCCCTGCGCAAGACCGCGCAGCAGTTCGAAGCACTGATGACCCAGCAGATGCTGAAAAGCGCGCACGCCGCCAGCCTGGGTGACGACGTCATGGGTGGCGGGCAGACCGAGTTCTACCAGGACATGTTCGATCAGCAGATGGCCGTACACATGTCGAGCGGGCGCGGGCTGGGCATTGCCGACCTGCTGGTACGCCAGCTGCAGGCGCGGCAGCCGACAACGACGTCCGCTGTCGAACCGCTGCCGAAGCGCGCCGGCTCTGCAGGTTTCGCGAACGTGGCCGAAGGCGCAGCCGCGCAGGCGAAGGCCCTGACCTCGGGTGGCGCGGCGTCGGCGCGCTTGAACGAAAGCGACGCACGTCACGCTGGCGACTCGACGCTATCCGGTTCAAGGCGCGCTGACGCGCGCCCGCACAGCGCGGCGGCGTTCGTCGC
>CAZDPA010000094.1:0-15747 GCA_964507195.1 uncultured Salinisphaerales bacterium
GGCCAGCCTGCGCGGCCGCAACGCCGACTGGGCCGAGCGCGCGGTGCGCGAGGGCGTGAGCCTGCCGGCGCCGGACGCGCTGCAGCAGAAGGTCATCGACCTGATCGCCGCCGATCTGCCGGAGCTGCTGCAGAAGATCGACGGCCGCGAGCTGCAGACCGCCAGCGGCAAGATCACGCTGAAGACTGCCGGCATGACGGTCGACGCGATCGAGCCCGACTGGCGCTTCCGCTTCCTCACCATCATCACCAATCCCACGATCGCCTACGTCCTGCTGCTGGCCGGCATCTACGGCCTGCTGCTGGAGGGCTACAACCCCGGCGCCCTGCTGCCCGGCGTGACCGGCGCGATCTGCCTGCTGGTGGCGCTGTTCGCGCTGCAGCTGCTGCCGGTGAACTACGTCGGCCTGGCGCTGATTCTGCTCGGCATCGCGCTGATGATCGCCGAGGCGCTGTCGCCCAGTTTCGGCGTGCTCGGCTTTGGCGGCGTGGCCGCCTTCGTGTTCGGCTCGATCCTGCTGATCGACATCGACGTGCCCGGCTACGGCGTCAACCGCGGCATCATCGGCGGCATCGCCGTCGGCGCCTCCGGCCTGCTGGGGCTGACGCTGTTCCTGCTGTACCGCTCGCGTCATTCGCCCGTGGTCACCGGCGATGCGGTGGCGGTCGGCCATGTCGTCCAGATCATCGAGTTCGAGCCGGATGCGCAGGGCGGCGGGCAGGGCTGGGCGCGGCTCGGCGGTGAACGCTGGCGCGTGGTCAGCAACGCACCGTTGCAGCCTGGTCAGCGTGCCCGCGTGCGTCGCAGCGCCGGCCTCACCCTGACCGTGGATCCCGAGTAACCAGGAGAACCCCCATGTTCAGTGCCCTGATCACCATCGCCGTCCTGCTCGCCACGCTGATCTTCTCGGCGTTCAAGATCCTCAACGAGTACGAACGCGGCGTCGTGCTGACCCTGGGCCGCTATACCGGGATCAAAGGCCCCGGTCTGATCATCCTGATCCCCCTGATCCAGCGCATGACCCGGGTGGACCTGCGCACCGTGGTGTTCGACGTGCCGCCGCAGGACGTGATCTCGCGCGACAACGTCTCGGTCAAGGTCAATGCCGTGGTGTATTTCCGCGTCGTCGCACCGGACAAGGCGATCCTGCAGGTCGAGCGCTACTACGAAGCGATCAGCCAGGTCGCGCAGACCACACTGCGCTCGGTGCTGGGACAGCACGAGCTGGACGACCTGCTGACCGAGCGCGACAAGCTCAACCGCGACATCCAGAAGATCCTCGACGAGCAGACCGACGCCTGGGGCGTGAAGATCACCAACGTCGAGATCAAGCACGTCGATCTCAACGAATCGATGATCCGCGCGATCGCGCGCCAGGCCGAGGCAGAGCGCTCGCGCCGCGCCAAGGTGATCCACGCCGAGGGCGAGATGCAGGCGGCTGAGAAGCTCAAGGACGCCGCGCACCTGCTGAGCCAGGAACCGGCGGCCATGCAGCTGCGCTACATGCAGACCCTGATCGACATCGCCGGCGACAAGAACAGCACGATCGTGTTCCCGCTGCCGATGGACCTGATCGAACCGCTGCGGCGGATGATGAAGAAGGAGTAGCGACGCCTGTTCGTATCCGGGAACACGATCAAGTTCCATCTGAAGAACGTCTGTTCCAAGCCCGGCGTCAGCAGCCGGCTGCAGGCGATCAATGCGGTGCGGCAGATGGGGATACTGGGTTAGAGCGTTCTTGGTTTGAGTGTTTACACCTCTCCGTTCGTGTCGAGTGGCGCGCGCTTGCGCGCGGTGTATCGAGACACCGACGCCGCAGTAGCTGCACCCTTCGATACGCCTTCGGCTACTCAGGACAGGTCTCGATACACCTGCTTCGCAGGCACTCGATACGAACGGGGGTTTGTGTATCCGAACAAACCGAAAATACTCTAGCTTCAGACGCGATGATGCCAGTAGCCCGGCTTGCGACTGTGGTGCATGACGTAGTGGGCAACTGCCTCGAGATACTCAATGCGGGCCTCCGGATGAATCGCGTAGCGCATCAGCGCTTGACCAAGCGGTGCGCCTCAGCCAGAACCTCTTCACCTGGAATAGGCTTTGCCGTACCGGATCGAACTTCCGCGAGGCGACGGTTCGCTTCATCGAGCCAAAGCCGTTGAATCTCGTCAGGCGAGCTTGAATCCAGACTTTCCACGAGAAAATCCGAGTTGCGCCCGTTGCGATGGAGCAAGCTGCAGCGCTTCTTGAGCGATCTGTTCCAGTGTGGAATTTATGCAGTAACGATGCTCCGCGATTGGCACGACATCAAGCTTGTATCTCGCGATTGTCGTCACCGACCTTCACGAACGAGTCGATGGCCGCCGGCGGCTTGTTGCGGTTCCAATGCCTGTTACCCATGTCTCCGGACTATTTTGTTACCTATGTTCCCGGTCGCTCACTTGCTTGGCACGAGCGGCAAGCCGGCCCTTGCGCAACAGGCGCTCTGAACGCATGACATGCAGGATAAAGACCTTATGTCCGTCATAACGGTAGAAAACACGGCATGGTGGTTCAACTATCTGGCGATAGCGGGAGCGCCCAAGTTCTTGAGGGCGACTGCCGCTGTCCGGGTGGTCGGCGAGCTGTTCGACATGGTCGAAAATGCGTTTGACAACCCCCGAGGCAGCGACCGGGTTCTCCAGTGCAATGTAGTCGGCGATTGCATCAAGATCAGCCAGCGCGGGCTCTGACCATACTATCTCAGCCATCTGGCGAGACGCTTCTTGGCTTGGGAATGAGTCGCCACGCGACCCTCAGCAATTGCTTGCTCGCCACGGGCAATGCCTTCAAGGATGGCCATGCGTTGCTGCATTAGCTGATAGGTCTCAACGTCCAGGAGGTAGGCGCTTGGTAGGCCATGCTGGGTAATGAGAATTGGCTCTTTGTCCCGCTCAATGGCTGAGAGGAGTTCAGTGGCCTGGCGTTTGAGAGTGGTGACGAGTTCGGTACGCATAAAGTGACACTATAGTATCACTACCGGGTGCGCAAGTGTCCGGCGCAAAGACCTAACAACAGTTAGATGGAACACGGAACGCCGTATAACTCGGCGCAGCGTCCGCATGAACTGGACGGAAAGATAGAACATCCATGAAAAACATGGACATTGCAAAGGGCCGGCACAAGACAGTGCCCAGTGCGGCCGATTGAACGCCATCCAGCCGTCCCTGGCAATCCGATCAGAGGCATGCGCATCCGACCGAAGGCGCGTGAGTCAGCCGACCAGCATCTCCCGATTGTCCTCGCGGAACTGTACGAACCAATCGATTGCTGACGGTTCGAGCATCAGCGCACGGCTGGCGGCGCGGTCTGGCGGAGTGCCGCTGAGGATGCGCCGCACCGGCACTTCCATCTTCTTGCCGGTCAGGTTGTACGGGATGTGTTCGACCGCATACATCTGATCCGGTACATGGTGCGGACTCAGTTCGTTGCGCAGATGCCGCACGATGCGATCACGCAGGCGTTCGCCGAGCTCCGCCCCAGGCGCGAGCTGAATGAACATCGGCATGAAGAAGCGTCCACCAGCAAGTTCGCAGCAGACGATGATGCAATCCTGCACTTCCTCGATGCACTCGAGGCTGCGATAGATTTCCGACGGGCCAATGCATACGCCGTAGCGATTCAACCGGGAGTCCGAACGGCCATCGATGTACAGACCGCCACGGCGATTGATCCGGGTGTGATCGCCATGGCACCAGACACCGGGGTAAGTCGAGAAATAAGCCTCGCGATAGCGTGCATCGCCCGGATCGTTCCAGAACTGCAGCGGCATCGACGGGAACGGTTTGACCAGCACCAGCTCACCGACCGCATCGACCACCGGCTGGCCATGCTCATCCCAGACCTGCACGTCCATGCCCAGGCCACGGGTCTGTATTTCCCCCGCATAGACCGGCTGCGTCGGCGTCGCTGCAGCAAACGCCGATACCGCTTCGGTACCGCCGCTTTGCGAAGTCACCCACAGATCGGCCTTGACCTGCCTGTAGAACCACGCAAAGGTTTCCGGCGCCGATGGCGAACCGGCGAGCAGCACGGATCTGAGTGCAGTCAGGTCGAACACATTGGCCGGTGCGATGCCGCGCGTCTGCATGTTCTGCACATAGCCCGGGCTCACGCCCAGCATCGTGATCTGGGTCTGCTCGGCAATGCGCCACAGCACCGTCGGATCCGGCGCAATCGGGCAACCGTCATACATCACTGCGGCAGCGCCCTGCAGCAGACTGGCGATCTGCACGTTCCACATCATCCAGCCCGACGAAGAATGGAACAGCACGCGCGACTGCTCATTGAGATTGAGATGAAACGCGGTGAGCTTGCAGTGCTCGAGCAGCATGCCGACATGGCTGTGCACCACGGCCTTGGGCAGACCGGTCGTGCCTGACGAGAACAGCACCCACAGCGGGTGATTCCATTCCACGCGCTCGAAACGGAACGTTTCGCGCGCCACATCCGGCCGATCGAGCAGCTCGCTCCAGAGGATTGCGCCGCTGACAACAGGTGCAGCGTGCGGATCCAGATACGACAGACTGACGACATGTTCAAGACTGTCGAGTTTCCTGACCAGCGCCTGAGCGACATCGACGCGGCTGTGATCGCAGCCGCGATACCGATAGCCATCGACGATGAACAACAGCTTCGGACGCGTCTGCACAAAGCGATCGATCACCGCGCTGGCACCGAACTCCGGTGCAGCCGCCGACCACACCGCACCGATGGCGGTCGTCGCCATCATCGCAATCGCGGTTTCCGGAATGTTCGGCATGTAGGCGCCGACATGGTCGCCGGGTTGGATGCCGAGCTTGCGCAGCTGTTCGGCAAGAATGCGGACCTGGCGCCCCAGCTCGCCGAGTGTGATCACTGCCGGCGCACGCAGCTCCGAGGAATGGAAGAACGCCGGCGCGTCCGGAGCCTGCGCTTCGTGACGCAGCAGATGCTCGGCGTAGTTGACGCGCGCACCCTCGAACCAGCGCGCGCCCGGCATCTGTCGCGTATCCAGCACGCGCAGATAGGGCGCGTCGGACTGGATCTCGAAATAGTCCCACAGCGCGGCCCAGAACTTTTCCAGTTCATCGACCGACCACTGACGCAGCGCTTCATAGTCCGCCAAGGCCAGGCCGCGCTCGCGCGCAAGCCAGTGGCGAAAGCGCTCGACGCCGGACGCCGCAGCGTACTCCGGCCGTGGCGTCCACAGCAGCTCGCCCTCGCGCGTGACCTGCGCACGCGGGGGCGAAACAGCTGCGAGCCCAGCGGATACGTTCACGGTGGCAATGCCCCGTTCAGTGCACCGGATGGCCGTTGAGGGTGACCACCGGCTCGCTGACCAGGCCAAAGCTCTGCAGCACACCAAGCAGTTCGCGGTGCCCCAGGGCCTGGCACCCGGACGCAAAGCCGTAGCGCTTCGGTGCGGACTGCAGCAGGTGATGGGCGAAGTAGGCCTGCAGCAATCCGGTCTGCTTGTAGTTCTGGTTGCCGTAGATGACGACGTGCTTGCGCGCGAGCGGACCACTGGCGTAGACCGAGTCAACCGAGATGTTGGTGCGCGGATTCTCGCGCGGCGGCATGCCGGCCTGTACACCCGCCGCCATCTCCGACAGGGCCTTTTCCTGCTCGGCCTTCGGCAACGGCTTGATCTTCTCGTCGATGACCTGATTCATCATGACGACGCTGTCCATCACCTCGCGCGCGAATACGCCGCCCATGACCTTGCAGTTGGCAACGCGCGGATCGTTCTTGAACCAGACCGGATGCGCGGTGCCGCCCCAGGGCAGAACCAGCGCGGTCTGGTGCTGGCCGGGCACGATCGCTTCGGCCTTCGCACCCGGCGCCCACTTCACATACTGGTTGTTCTCCAGGTAGAAAAAGTCGGCGGTGAGAATGCTGAAGATCGTCTGCGTCGATGCATAGGTCGGGAAGCCCTTCCACAGCACGAGCATGTCGAGCGTATGCAGGCCCGGTGTTTCCAGCGCGATCTGCGCGGCGATCTCGCCGGTGGTGTACATCTGCGCGACGCCGGGGGCCAGGCACAGCTGCTTGGCGGCGAACTTGGCACCCCACTTCTCATCACACTCAAGCATCCAGTTCTGCTCGCCGTTGGTGTCGGTGTAATGCACCCCTTCGGCAAGGCAGGCCTCGACGGCTTCGGGGCCGTACTTCATGAACGGGCCGACCATGTTCAGCAGCACCTTGCTGCCCTTGAGCAGTGCGCGCAGTGAAGCGACGCTGTGTTCCTTGACCTCGGCGATCTCGTAATCTGCGGTCTCGATGCCCGGCACCTTGTCGAGCACTTCCTTGATGCGCTTGGCATCGCGGCCAGCGGCGATGAACGGCAGGTTGTACTCGCGGCAGTACTCTGCAACCAGACGGCCGGTATAGCCGGTGACACCGTAGATAACGACAGGCTTCTTGCTGCTCATGTATGTTCTCCTGGACTGCCTTTCTTGAATGAATGAACTGGAAATGTTCTGTGCGTGGCTAGAACATGAAGCCGCCGCTGCACACGACAACCTGACCGCTGATGTAATCCGACTCCGGCAGACAGAACAGATACACCGCACCTGCGGCTTCCTCCGGCGTACCCGCGCGACCGAGCGGAATGCCCTGCTCCATCGTCTTCAGCACGTCCGGATTGACGCCGACGCGAATCTTTTTGCCTTCGACCGCGATCGACGCATCACCACCGGCGGCGGCTTCGGTCAGGCGTGTGCGGATCAGGCCGAAGGCAACGCTGTTGACGTTGACCTTGAAGCGACCCCACTCCTTGCACATCGACTTGGTGATGCCGTTGACACCGGCCTTGGCCGCGCCATAACCGATCTGCCCGGCGTTGCCGCCGACCCCGGCGAGCGAGGAGATGTTGACGACCTTGCGGAACACCTCGCGGCCGGACTCGGCCTCGGTCCTGGCCTGGGTGCGGATGAAGTCCGCCGCTGCACGCAGAATGCGGAACGGCGCAGTCATGTGCACATCGATCATCGCCTGCCACTGCTCGTCGGTGGTCTTCTGCACCACGCTGTCCCAGGTGTAGCCGGCGTTGTTGACGATGATGTCGACGCCGCCGAACACATCGATCGCGCCCTGCACGAAGCGATCCGCGAATTCCTTTTCGGTGACGCTGCCGATGCAGGCGAGCGCATCCGATCCTGCAGCGCGCACCGCTTCCACCGTTTCATTGGCAAACTGCTCGTCGAGATCGTTGACGACAACGCGCGCGCCGTCGCGGGCAAGCTTTAGCGCGATTTCGCGGCCGATGCCACGACCGGAGCCGGTGACCAGCGCAACCTTGCCTTCCAGTTTTTTTCCCATATGTACTTATTCCTATGCAGCCGCGATGGCCTTGCTGTGTGTAGCGTCAAGAAACTCACGCACCACCCGGCTGGAACCGACCGGATCCGAGACAAGAAACAGATGGCCGTCGTTGACCACATGCAGGCGGCAGTGGCGGATGAGCCTGGCCATGATCCGTGCGTTGATCAGCGGGATGACGGGATCATCGTTGCCGGCCATGATCAGCACCGGCTGCCGGATCAGCGGCAGCCACGGCGTGCTGGTCCAGCCACTCAGCGCGAACTGCTGCATCAGATAGCCGAGCTTGCTGGTCGGCATCATGCGCGGGCCGATCTCGCGGATCAGACCGGCCTGATGCCGCGCGGCACCGCCGTAGATCTCGCCGGCAATCGCGCGGCGGTAGACCGGGTCGTTGTAGCGCCGCGGCGTCATGAACTTCAGCAGGATGCGCGGATCGACAACCATCGGCCAGCCCTGGGCCGTCGCCGCGAGGATCAGGCGCCGGCAGCGTCGCGGATTCTGCAGAGCGAACTGCTGCGCCAGCGTGCCGCCCCAGGACACACCCAGCACATCGACCTGGTGGTAACCGAGCTTGGTCAGCGCCCGCTCGATCAGCAGGCTCAGCATCCACAGCCGATACGGATGCAGCGGCAACGACGACTTGCCGGTGCCGGGCACATCGATCGCAATGGTTTCGAGATCGCCGAGTTCATCGGCGAAAGGTTCGAGCAGCTCAAGTCGCGCACCGATGCCGTTGAACAGCACCAGCGGCGTGTGCGGCTCCGAACGTCCGGGCCAGATCGCGACACGCAGCGAATACCCCATGACCTTGACCCGGCGCAGGCGCATCTCGCGCTTGGCGCCGCTGCGCAGCTCCGCATAGGTCCGGTTCGGATCGAAATGCCGCGGGTTGGCGCTGTAGAGACTAGACGCGGTCATGGATGTAGGTTCCCGGCGCCGGACCAAGCGGCGGATACGTCGTATTGCCGGCCTGACGCGGCGCTTCGATCAGCTTGCCCGCGCGCGCGTGAGTCCACGCCACGCAGTGATCCCACCAGCTGCCCTGGTGCCTGGTCGCGGTCTCCAGCCATTCGCTGGAACTCGCCGGCAGCTTCGTGTTCGTGAAGTAGCTCGCCTTCGGGTTGCTTGGCGGACAGACGATGGTCTGGATATGTCCGCTGTTGCCGAGCACGAACTGGCTGCGTTTGCCGAGCAGCTGCGCACTGCGATAGACGCCATGCCAGACGCAGAGGTGATCGTTCGCCGCGCCGAGTACGTAGCTGTCGATGCCCAGATCCTTGAGATCGGCAATCGCCTGGCCGCGCACCATCATCTCGCGCGGCGTCACCAGCGGATTGGCTTCGACAAAGGCGCTGAAATCATAGTTGTATTGCGCGGTCATGCCGGTGCCGTCGCCATTCCAGTACAGGATGTCGAATGCGCTCGGCTTGATGCCCATCAGGTAGTTGTTGACCCAGTAGTTCCAGATCAGCTCATTGGCGCGCAGCATCGCGAACAGCAACGTGAACTGGCGCGCGCTCATGCGCTTCTTGCGGATCTGCTTGCGCACGACCGGCATCGCCTTCTGATCGACGAAGGCACCGATGTTCGGCGCATCGGACATTGCGTTCATATCCAGCGGCGAGACGAACAGCAGCAGGCTGTTGACCTTCTGCTGCCTGATCTCCGCGTAGTAGGCGATCAGCGAGGTCGCCAGCGGGCCGGCACCGCAGACCGCCCACAGGTTGACGGTTTCGACCTTGGAGATGCTGAGCGCCGTCTGCACACCGGCATCGATCGCGTCGATGTAGTCCGGCATGCCCCAGAAATCATGCTCCGGCTTCGGATTGCGCCAGGCCATCACGTACACCGTGAAGCCCTGCTGCACGAAGTACTCGAACACGCTGCGCCCGGGCGCGATGTCGAACACGTAGAACTTGTTGACGATGCTCGGCACGACGAAGATCGGCCGCTCGCGCACCTGCGCGGTCTGCGGTGCGTACTGCAGCAGCTCGAACATGTCATGCCGCAGCACGACGCTGCCCGGCGTCAGTGCGAGGTTCTCGCCGATCCTGAACGCGCTCTCGTCGACCTGTGCCGGAATCGGCCGGCGCTTGGCAACGTCATCCGCAAAGTTCTTCAGCCCGGCCAGCAGGCTCGCGCCGCGCGTCTCGCGCGCACGCCGCAGCGCCGCCGGATTGGTCGGCAGGAAATTGGTCGGCGCAATGGCGTCGCCAATCTGCGTCATCAGGAATTCGGCACGCTCGGCCTGTTTGGGATCCAGTCCCGACTGCCTGGCATAGCGCTGCAACGCATCGCACAGCTCCAGATAGCCCTGCAGCACGCCGCCGTACACGCGGCTTTCCTTCCACGCCGGATCGGCGAAACGCCGGTCACCGGCAGCTGGCGCGCGCTCGGACTGACCGCGCAGCACTTTCGCCAGACCCTTCGCGAAACCGACGCCGGCGTCCACCACGGCGCGCGGCTGGCGTGCAGCCTGACGTGCAAGCGTACCGGCAATGTCGATCAGGTCGCTCGGGCGGAAATCGCCAAGCACATACTGGCCGAATACGTTATCGACCGCCGCATCCGCGCCGGTGCCGGCCGCCTTGGCTTTCGCCGTGCGGCGCGTGCTGCTCACGCCTTCACCTTCATCCAGGCCCTGAGGTCAGCTGCGGGCGTGAGAGAGCACGCTCCCGCACCCGTTTGCGCTACGCGCAAAGCGCCGTGTCGCGCGCTCATGCCGTCATCCCGCCGTCAACGACAAGATCGGAGCCGGTGATGTAGCTCGCATCATCGGACGCGAGGAACAGCACGGCCTTGGCGATTTCCTCAGGACGCGCAAAGCGCCCCATCGGGATGCGCGCGAGCGTGCGTTCGACAAACACCTGCGCCTCCGCCGGCGGCATCGCACCGACTGCGCCCGAAACCATCTGGGTTTCGGCGAACCCCGGGCAGACGCTGTTGATGCGGATCGGATATCCCGATCGCGCGCAGTGGATCGCCGCCGACTTCGTGAAGATGCGCACACCACCCTTGCTGGCGTTGTAGGCCGGCACCAGCGCTTCGCCGATCATGCCTTCGATCGAGGCGATGTTGACGATCGAGCCACCGAGCTTCTTCATGCGCGCGATCGCCGCCTGGGTACCGAGAAACAGGCCATCCAGATTGACTGCAAGGGTCTGCTTCCAGTGTTCGAAACTCGCCCGCTCGACATCGACAATCTGCGCAACGCCGGCGTTGTTGACCAGCACGCTGATCGCACCCCAGGCCGCCTCGGTCGCGTCGAGTACTGCCGTCCACTGCGCGGCACTGGTCACATCGTGGCGCATGAAGAGGATCTGTCCGCCGGCCTCAGACAGGCGCGCGGCCTCGGCCTCCCCGGCAGCGGCATCGACGTCGGTGATCATGACTTTCGCACCAGCGGCAAGCAGCACTTCTGCGCTCGCCAGGCCGAGACCGCGGGCCCCGCCGGTAATGACACAGACCTTGTTCTTCATGGACTCGTACCCTCCGTGCATGCAGTCCGCAGGCCTCAGACCTTGCGCCACTGGTAATCCTTCGACTCCTGCGCGAACTGCACGAAGTAGTCGATCGACGGCGGATTCATCATCGCGTCGCGGCTCGCCGCCTTCTCCAGCGGCCAGCCGAGCAGCAGCTTGCGCACCGGCACTTCCATCTTCTTGCCGGTCAGCGTGTACGGAATCTGGTCAACGGCGTAGATCTTGTCCGGCACGTGGCGAGGACTGCAGTCCTCGCGCAGCTTGCGCACGATCTTCTGCTGGATTGCATCGCTCATTGCGATATCCGGCTTGAGCTTGACGAACAGCGGCATGAAGAAGTTGCCGCCCGGCAGCTCAACGCAGACGATCAGGCTGTCCGCCACTTCGTCGACATGCTCTACCGCGCGGTAGATCTCGGCGGTGCCGATGCGCACGCCGAAGCGGTTCAGCGTCGAGTCGGAACGGCCGTAGATGTAGCAGCCGCCAGTCGAGGTGATCTTGATGAAGTCACCATGGCGCCAGACCCCCTTGAAGGTGTCGAAGTAGGACTCGTGGTAGCGCTTGCCTTCATTGTCGTTCCAGAAATAGATCGGCATCGACGGGAACGGCTTGAGGCAGACCAGCTCGCCGACTTCGTCGATGACTTCCTTGCCGTCGTCGCTCCAGGCACGCACATCCATGCCAAGCAGGCGCGTCTGGATCTCGCCGGCACGCACCTGCAGCGTTGGCGAAGCGCCGACGAAGCCGCTGCACACCTCGGTACCACCCGATTGCGAGGTGACCCAGACATTCTTCTTGACGCAGCGGTAGAACCATTCGAAGGTCTCCGGCGTCGACGGCGCGCCGGCAACCAGCACGCCTTCGAGCTTGGACAGGTTGTGCGCCTTGCCGGGCACGAGGCCGGCGCGTTCCATGATCTGCACATAGGTCGGGCTCGCGCCAAAGCTGGTGGTGCCGGTATCGGCGGCGAGCTTCCACAGAAAATCCGGCGTCGGATGGGCAGGATTGCCGTCGTAGAGCACGACGGCACTGCCGGTCAGCAATGCTGCGAGCAGCAGATTCCACATCATCCAGCCGGTGGTGCTGTAGAAGAACATCACCGAATCCGGCTTCAGATTCAGATGGAAGTGCAGCAGCTTCAGATGCTCGACCAGCACGCCCACATGGCTGTGCACGATCGCCTTGGGCAGGCCGGTGGTCCCGGACGAGAACACGATCCACAGCGGGTGGTCATAGCCGACACGCTCGAAGCTGAAATCCGCCTTCGCCACTTCCGGTTGGGCCATCAGGCTGGCCCAGGTCTTGACGCTCTTGAACGCCGGTGCCGGCGCATTGGCGTCGAGATACTGCAACCATACGACCTGCTGCAGCGACGGCAGTGCATCGATGATGCGCTTGGCTTCGTCGTGGCGCGAGAAGTCCTTGCCGCCGAAGCGATAGGCATCAGCGACGAACAGGACCTTGGGTTCGATCTGCGAGAAACGCTCGATCACGGTCTTGACGCCGAACTCCGGTGCCGCCGACGACCACACTGCACCGATCGCCGTCGTCGCCATCATCGCGACCGCGGTTTCCGGAACGTTCGGCATGTATGAAACGACGCGATCGCCGGGCTGCACCCCCATCGCACGCAGCTGGGTTGCCAGCTTGCGCACCTGCGCACTCAGCTCGGCGCGCGTCATCTGCGCCAGCGGCCGCGACTCGGTCAGGTGATGGAAGGCGACGCCATGCGGATCCATCTCGTCGTGTCGCAGCAGGTGCTCGGCATAGTTGACCTTGGAGCCTTCAAACCACTTCGCGCCGGGCATGATCATCCTGTCGACGACCTGCTTGTACGGCGCATCGGAAATGACTTCGAAGTAATCCCAGATCGACGCCCAGAAGCCGGTCGTATCGGTGATCGACCATTGCCTCAGCGCCTCGTAGTCGCTGACCTGAGCGCGGCCTTCCGTGCGCAACCATTCCATGTAGCGCGAGACATTCGACAGGTCGGCGAACGACGACGGCGGCGTCCACAGCAGCTCACCTTCTGCGACAGCACGGGGAGATGTTTCAGCAGACGGCGTAGACGTCATAACGCACCTCTAGTGTTGAGAAATTGACTTCGCCGACGTTGAGCAGCTGCAGCCGGTTGAGCCATGCGTAATCGGGATGGGCGGTGCGCACGCGCGGGATGCAGCGCAACGGCAACAGCGTAGGCAGATCGCCATTGATAAATCTGGAGTGGCCTTGCGGCCCGAGATCGCCGACCCCGGTGTACTCGACCTCGATCACCGCACTATCGTGCGATTCCATCGTCGTGCGTACGTCAAGAATGCAGACACCGTCCTCGCGGATGGTCAGCCAGTCACCGCCGACACCGCGCAACTTGCCACGCAGCTTCGGGCCGTCGATCTCGCCGCCGAGGATGTAGAAGTTCACGCGGATACCACCAGCCACCGAGCCAATCACCTCGGGCGGCGACAGGCGCGCGGTATACGCGCACAGATAGTCGAGCTTGAGCGGGAATTTCGGAGTGGCTGCGTCGGCCAGACTCATCGCAATGCTCCCAGGCGTTCCAGCACCTGCTCCGGCTGCAGGCCGTTCGGCACGCTGGCGTAAAGCAGGCCTTGCACCGGCAATCCATCAGTCGCGCTGGTCGTCCAGTAAGTGGGATCGATCACGCAACCGCTGGCGCTGCCCGGCACCGCTCGCGGCGCAAGCACGAACGCCAGTGCACTGTCACCGCCTGCGTAGCGCCCTGCGGGTGCGTACAAGCCAACTGTCCAGCGATAGTGCGTCGCGACGTTGAACACGGACTGATAACACTCCAGGGCAGCGGCGCTGTCCGGCTCAGACTGCGCAGATTCACGCAGCAGGAGCAGATCTACACCCGCCTCGGCGAACACGCGCAGGAAGTCCGCCATCAACAGGGCAGCGGAATCTGCCTCGTCGTCGCCAACCTCGACCGCGGCATCGGCCCCATGCGCTTGCGCGTAGGCGATCGACACCCACAGGCGCGGCGACGGACATTCCAGTGCCAGCGGTTGCTCGCTGCTGCCGGCACGCAAGCCCTTGACCAGATCTGTCAGCTGCGAGCGCAGCGCTTCGTCAGCCAGCAGGATCTTGAGCGGGTACACCGCGCGCGACTTTGCAGCCATCGCCTCGCGCAGCGCTGGTTGCGCCTCCAGCCACGCCATGCAGACCCTGTCCAGCTGCAGGCTCAGTACGTCCGGGCGCAGCAGCGACTGCGTCTTGCGCGACCACGCCAGATATGCAGCAGTGTCGAGCCAGGGCACACTGCCGCCGGCGAGCAAGGCCCCGGCATAGTCGACGGCATCCAGCCACAGCAGCTTGCGACCGGATTGCAGGGCTTCGGCAATGTTCATGGCGAGCGTTCTGGCTGGTTCTAGGCAGCGGTGTAGCCGCCATCGACGACCAGCTCCGAGCCATTGATCCAGCGCGAGGCATCCGAGGCGAGGAACAGCACTGCGGCAGCGATGTCCTCGACGTCACCGAAGCCCATCGGATGCGCCGCACCGACGGAAGCGCGTGCGGCTTCGATATCCGGCGCGAGGCCGAGATCGACGAAGCCCTGCAGGAAGTGCTCGCCCATCTGCGTCTTGACGATCGCGGGGTGCACCGAGTTGACGCGCACGCCGGATTGCAGCGCCGCAAACTCGACGCCGGCGGCCTTGGTCAGCAGGCGCACGCCGCCCTTCGATGCGTGATAGGCCGCATGCGCCGGCGTGCCGATCAGGCCGGCCACCGAGGACATGTTGATGATCGAACCACCCTTGCCGTTCATCGCACGGATCGCGTGCTTGAGACCCAGGAACACCCCGGTGACGTTGATATCCAGCACGCGGCGGAAATCGGATGCTTCGCAGTTGGCAAGCAGTGCAGCCGTTTCGATGCCGGCGTTGTTGACCAGAATGTCGTAACGGCCGAAGTGCTTGCCCACAGCCGCCGACGCCGCTTCCCACTGCGCCTCATCGGTGACGTCGTGACGCATGAACTCGGCCTTGCCACCCGCCTTGCGAATCTTCTCGGCCGTGGCCTTGCCCTCGGCTTCGAGCACGTCGGTGATCAGGACCGAGGCACCGACCTGAGCCATGGCTTCAGCCACCGCAGCGCCGATGCCGCGCGCACCGCCTGTTACCAGGGCGGCCTTGCCATCCAGACGAAACAGCTTGCTGTAGTCCGCCATCGGCACTCTCCTTCCATTTCTTGTCAGTGGTTACTTCGCCAGACAGTCCTTGAGCTGCGCCTGAGCCGACTCAAGCTGTGCTTCAAGCTGGGCGATGCGGATGTCCTTGGGGTTGGGCATGTACACACCCTGCAGCTGATCCGCCGGCATCGTCGTGTACATGTTGATCACCGGGTTCTGTGCGTGGATCACACTGACATCGCCCCAGCTGCCGAAGTACGGCAGGTGCTTCGGCGGCTCCGGTGTCGTCCAGGTCTTGACGAACTCGTCGTAGGGCTTGCCGCGCGCGATGCGCTGGCGACGGTAGTCGGCGCGCAGCTCGGCAGTTGCGGCTTCGTCGACGATCAGGGTCTTCTCGTCATAGACGACCTTGTAGATGTCGCGCGCATTCTCGTGCGACATCAGGTCTTCAGCCAGATCCTTCATCACCAGCTGCGGATCGCGCTCGATGACGTCGCCGTAGCCACCGCCACTGCCCTGGCAGATCATGTAGAGCTCGCCTTCGTCGCAGATCTCGAAGGTCATGCCCATGTCGTTGCTGGAATACTTGCCGCCCTTGATAGGCTGCTCGTTCATCAGCGAGACGATGTCGAACACATCGACGACCTTCGGATTCTTCTTCAGCTCCTTGAAGATGTTGATGCCCTTGATCTTCATCAGCTGGTACGAGGGGCAGGAGTAGCCGCCGAACAGGCCCTGGGCCGACGGAAACTTGGAACCCTCGCAGCCGGT
>CAZDPA010000095.1:0-15190 GCA_964507195.1 uncultured Salinisphaerales bacterium
GCGGTGCTGGCCCGTCCGTACGCCGAGGCGCTGCTGCTGCCGGTCTTTGCCCTTGCCGTGCTGCGCCTCGCAGCGCAGAGCTATTCGCCCTTCCTCTACTTCCAGTTCTGAGGTCGCCATGCGCCGCTTTGCAGTGATCCACAGCAGTCTGTTCCTCGGTACCGTGCTGGTGCTCGGCGCGATCGGCCTGAGCCGCATGCCCGCGATGGCCATGCCGGCCGGATTCGAGATCCGCGTCGGCGAAGCCGCGCGGCGCTTCGAGAGCCATTACGACGCGGTCTTCCCGGCCAGGACCTTCGGCATCAACTTCTGGGCCGCACTGCAGTACCTGGCCTTCGGTGAAGGCCGCAGCGGCGTCGTCATCGGCAGCGACGACTGGCTCTACACGCTGGAGGAATTCCGCGACTGGCAGGAGAGCGATCAGCGGATCAGCACCCACCTGCAACGGATTGCCCAGGTGCAGCGGCAGCTCGCGCAGCGTGGCACGACGCTGATCGTCGCGCCGGTGCCGGCCAAGGCCGGCATCTACGCCGAACACCGCGGCGGGCATCAGCCCAAGGCCCTGCACGACGCGCTTTACCAGCGCAGCCTGGCGCATCTGCAGGCGCACGGCGTCGTCGTCGCAGACCTGCGCAGCGCGCTGCTCGACTGCAAGGCAAGCCAGGCCGTGTTCCTGCGCACCGATACGCACTGGACGCCGGCCGGCGCACGCTGTGCCGCGAACGCCATCGCCGCCCGCGCGCTGCAGGCGGGCGTGACGACCAACAGACCTCAGGATTTCGTCACCGAAATCGAACCTGCACGTGACCACGCCGGCGATCTGATCGGCTTCCTGCCCCTGGCGCCGTACTTTGCCGCCCTGCTGCCGCCGGCAGACCGGCTTTCGCCACTGCGTACCGTCTCGAATGCCGAAGTCGATCTGCTCGGCAACACCGCGGTCGTCGAAGTCGTGCTGGTCGGTACCAGCTACAGCGCCAATCCGCTGTGGAACTTCGACGGCGCGCTGCGCGAAGGCCTGCGCGAGGACGTCCTCAACCTGGCCGAATCCGGTCACGGTCCGTTCACCCCGATGGACGCTTACCTGCAGAACCCGGACAGCCCGCAAGCGCGTGTGCTGATCTGGGAGATTCCGGTGCGCTATCTGCCGATGGATGACTCTGCCCCGGCGATCGCGAGCACTCAGCCACACCCTGGAGAAACACAATGAAGAGCACTCACATCCATTCATTCAGGCCGCTGCGCCTGCTCGCCTGCGCCGTGGCAATCATCACGGCGATGACCGCGCTGGCCACACCGGCGCAGGCCGACGATGCGGCACTGTACGGCCCGGACGCGCCGCCGAACTCGGCGTTCATCCGCATCGTCAATGCAAGCTCCTCTGCAGATCTGGAAGCGACGGTCGGCGACAAGCAGATCGATCGCGTCGCCGCCTGGAGCGTCAGCGACTTCGAGTTCCTGCCGGCGGGCACGCAGAACATCGTCGCGGGCAGCGTCAGCGAATCGGCGGCGCTGCAGGCCGGGCACTACTACACCGCGGTCGTCGATGGCCAGAAACTGCGCCTGCTCGACAACGCGGCCTACGACAATCGGCTCAAGGCACTGGTCATTCTGTACAACCTGACCGATCAGGACGGCCTGACCTTGCGCACCAGCGATGGCGCGACGACCGTCGTCGAGCCGGTTGCGCGCGACGCGTTCGGCATGCGCCAGGTCAATGCCGCGCGCGCCAAGCTCGCAGTGTTCGCCGGCGACGCGCAGGTTGGCGAAACACAGGCCGTTTCACTGGCCCGCGGCAAGGCACTGAGTCTGTTTGCGGTTGGACCATCGACCGCGCCGCGCCTGATCTCGGCGACGAACTGAGGACGCGACCGTGCGAGCCCTGCACACATTGCGCCGCCACGGACTGATCGTGGCGCGCACCGGCCTGGCGGCCATGGCGCTGAGCCTTGCCGTCTCGCCTCCGGCGCTGGCTGCCGCACAGGCAGACACCGACTACACGGAGGCGGCGGTCTTTCCCGGCTTCGAGATCGAGGACTGCTGCCAGCTGTGTCCGGCAGCAGCGAGCCCCGGCAGCTACGGCACTTCGTTCCTGCGCAGCTTCACGATGCTGCGCGAAGGCACGAACGGCTGGCTGTTCCGCTCCGACGACGATCTGCGCATCAGCTTCGGACCGAGCGAGGAAGGCCTGCGCGATCTGGTGCGCCTCAACAACGCGCTCAAGCGGCGGGGCGTCACGCTGGTGATGGTGATCCAGCCACCACGCGGCCTGATGCACCGCGAGAAACTCGCACCGGCGGATCGCGCTGCCTACAACCATGAGCTCGCGCAGTTCAGCTACACCAACATGCTCAAGCGTATTCGCGCCGCCGGCATCGTCGTGCCGGATCTGGAGCGCCTGGTCTACGAACGCGGCGGTCCGGACTTCTTCTTCAAGGCCGATCACCACTGGACGCCGGAAGGCGCGCGCCGAACCGCCGTGCTGAGCGCAGACAGCATCCGCGCACTGCCGCAGTACGATCAGATCGAGCATCGCAGGTTCGTGACGCAGCCGGCCGGCCTGTTTGCCAAGCGCGGCACACTCCATCGCGCAGCCGAGCGCATCTGCGGATTCGGTGCACCCGCGCAGTACGTGAGGACCTACACGACCGAGCCGGCGGACGACGCCGACGGCGCATCGCTGCTCGGCGAAGCGGAAGCGCCGCCGGTGATCCTGGTCGGCACCAGCAACAGCGATCCGACCTACAACTTTGCCGGCTTCATGTCGGAGGCGCTGGGCATCGACGTCCTCAACGCGTCGATCGCCGGCGGCGGCATGGATGGCGCAATGCTTGCGTACATGCGCAGCGCCGAGTTCCAGGACAGTCCGCCGAAGTTGATGGTCTGGGAGCTCGAGGCCTATCACAACATCTCCGACCCCGAGTTCTATCGCCAGGCGATTCCGCTGGTCGACGACGGCTGCCTGCGCAAGACCGCGGTACTGAAGGATGCGCACGCGCTGAGGCCGGGACGCAACGAGATCCTGTTCAACGGCAATGGCCAGGTGCGCGAACTGCACAGCCGCGACCACCTGATCGATCTCAAGTTCAGCGATCCGGCGGTGACCGATCTTGAAGCCGTGGTCTGGTACACCAACGGCCGTCGCGACACCGTCAGCCTCGAGGCCGATCACTCGGACGGCAAGGGTCGCTTCCTGTTCGAGCTGCGTGCCGACGGCGACTGGGGCGACTTCACGTTCCTGTCGCTCGACGTCGAGCTGCCGCCGGATGCAGCAGCCGGCAAGCATCTGGAAGCGCGCCTGTGCGAGCGCACCAGGTCCGCGAAGCCGATGCAGACCGCTGGAGCCATGCCATGAAGACGCCAGCGCGCCTGCTGTTGCCAATCGCGGCCCTGACCCTGGTCGGACTGTGGAGCAGTCTCGGCAGCGCGGCGACGCTGGTGCCACCACCGGGCTATGCGGTAGCGGTCGGCCACGGGAAGAAGGATCTGCGCGGCTGCCCGCAGGATGCCCAGCCGTTCACCGCCAAGCTCGACTTCCCGAGCAAGTTCGAAGGCTCGGACAAGGCGCGCGACGACCGCAATCCGGTCGCCGAAAAGGAGTACCGCCGGCGCATTGCGTCGATCACCGCGTTCGAGCGCGGCGTCAGCAAGCAGGTCGACGACTACATGCGCGCCGGCAGGCCGCAGGCGCTGGACTGCGCGATCAAGCTGCTGCACGCCTGGAGCAGCAGCGGCGGACTGCAGGGCGAATCGACGACGCACACCGGAAAGTCGATGCGCAAATGGGCGCTCGGCAGTGTGGCCTCGTCATACGTGCGTCTGAAGTTCTCGCCATCGAAGCCGCTTGCCGTGGTCGATCCGGACCAGATCCGTGCGATCGAGGACTGGATGTCGAAGGTCGCCGATCAGGTCGTCGATGAATGGCGCGACCAGCCGCTCAAGAAGACCAACAATCACGAGTACTGGGCGGCGTGGGCAGTGATGGCGGTCGGCGTCGCGCTTGATCGCGACGACTTGTTCGACTGGGCGGTCGGGCAGTACCACATTGCCGCGCAGCAGATCGACGCCAACGGCTATCTGCCGAATGAGCTGGCACGCGACACCCGCGCGCTGTACTACCACAACTACGCGCTGACGCCGCTGGCAATGATCGCCGCCTTCGGCAAGGCCAATGCGCTCGATCTCGCCGCCGAGAACAACCGCGCGCTGGATCGACTTGCGCAGCGTGTGCTGTCCGGCATCGATGATCCGGACAGCTTCGAGGACAAGACCGGCTCCGAGCAGGTCGTGTCGGAGTTCAGCGAGAGCTCGAAGTTCGCGTGGATGGAAGCGTACTGCTGGATCAAACCCTGCGATGCCGCCGTGCAGGCGCGTCTCGAACACCTGCGGCCGATCAGCAGCACCCGGCTCGGCGGCAATGTCTCTGTTCTTTTTTCCGTTCAAGCCCAATCAACCCAGGAGGTAAGCTCATGGACATTCGAACCCGGCCGGAACTGATTCCGACCACACCCTTCGTACCGGTCCTGATGTCGGGTGGCGCCGGCACGCGGCTCTGGCCGCTGTCGCGCGAGTCGTATCCGAAGCAGTTTCACGCCCTGAATGGCGATCTGAGCCTGCTGCAGAACACCGCACTGCGCGCGCGTGCGCTTTCCGGCGCCGCTGCACCCGTCGTCATCGGCAGCGAGGCACATCGATTCCTGATTGCCGAGCAGCTGCGCGACGCCGGCATATTGCAGTCGGTGCTGCTGCTAGAGCCGGAAGGCCGCGACACCGCGCCGGCCGCGGCGGTGGCCGCACACTATGCCGAGGCCACCTATGGCGAGAACGCGATCGTGCTGCTGATGGCTGCCGATCACGTGATCGAGAATCTCGACCAGTTCATCGAGAAAGTGCGCAGCGCGCAGGCGCTCGCCGAGGCCGGACACATCGTCACCTTCGGCATCCAGCCGACGCGCGCCGAAACCGGCTTCGGCTATCTGCATCGCGGTGCGGCCCTGGAGGGCGGCGACGACTTCTTCAAGGTCGATGCCTTCGTCGAGAAGCCGGACGCCGAGCGCGCGCAGGCCTTCGTCGACAGCGGCGAGTACTACTGGAACAGCGGCATGTTCATGTTCCGCGTCGACCGTTTTCTCGCCGAGCTGGATCGCCTGCAGCGGCCGCTGAGCCAGTGCGCGCATGCGGCGCTGATGATGGCGCGGCACAGCGAGGATGGCGTGTACCTGAATGCTGAGGCATTTGCGTCGTGCAAGAAGATCTCGCTCGACTACGCGGTCATGGAGCAGCTCGACGATATCGTGCTGGTGCCTCTGGACGTAGGCTGGGACGATGTCGGTTCCTGGGCCTACCTCGGCAATCTTCCGGCCAGCGACGACACCGGCAACTACGTCCACGGCGATGTGCTGCTGGAGGATTCAAGCGGCAATCTGGTGCGTTCAGACAGCCGCCTGGTCGCGATGGTCGGCGTCAGCGATCACGTCGTCATCGAGACCGCCGATGCGGTGCTCATCGCGCCGCGCGACCGCGTGCAGGAGGTCAAGGGCGCGGTGGAATCGCTGCGCAAGCTGCAGCGCCCGGAAGCGACGCATCATTCGCGCTGCTACCGGCCCTGGGGTCACTACGAGACGATTGCCGGCGGCGACCGCTTCCAGGTCAAGCGCATCGTCGTCAAACCCGGCCAGAAGCTGAGCCTGCAGATGCATCACCACCGCGCCGAGCACTGGGTCGTCGTGCGCGGCACGGCGCTGGTGCACTGCGGCGACCGCGAATATCTGTGCACGGAAAACGAGTCGACCTACATCCCGCTCGGCACGACACACCGCCTGGAGAATCCCGGGATGCTGCCGCTGGAGCTGATCGAGGTGCAGTCCGGCGCCTATCTCGGCGAGGACGACATCGTGCGCTTCGAGGATGTCTACGGCCGTACCGAAGCCGATGCGCCCGAAGCGCACACCCAGATGGCGGAGCCGATGGCGGCTGCCGCGCGCGCTGCGTAGGTTGCGCTCAGTGAACCAGCGCGCTGTGGGCAGTCGCCGGCATCGGCAACGGCCGGTGCAGGACACTGCCCGCGCCGTAGTTGAACGCGGCGCTTTCCCACTGCTCGCAGGTCGCGAGGACCCAGGCCGGCAGTTCGCCGGCATCCACCGCCTTCTCGATGCGGCGCCGCGCTTCGAGCGCGCGGTCGGAGGCCTGTTTCAGCAGCAGTTCCAGCTGTTCTCTATTCATTCCAACTCCTCCAGCGCGTACCACCATCCCGACCGACTGATGTCCGGATTCTGCGTCTGCGTCCGTCCCCGTGCGTACACCCGAAGACGACCGGCATCCAGGACGCTACCGGCGGCGGGTCCGGACGAATCCCATCTTGAGCAGGACTGATCCCATGACCTCACTTGCCACTTCTCTGTCGCTCAATCGCAACCCCTGTTTCAAGGCGTACGACATCCGCGGTCGTGTCGGCGAAGACCTCAATGCCGATTTTGCGTACCGGCTCGGCCTTGCCTATGGCGAGCGATTCTCGCCGCAAAGGGTGGCCCTCGGCCGCGACGTACGTCACAGCTCGCCGATGCTGCTCGACGCCCTCGCCCAGGGCTTCAACACCTGCGGGATCGAGGTGCTGGATCTCGGCCTCTGCGGCACCGAGGAGATCTACTGGGCAGCGCAGCAGCCCGGCGTCGACGGCGGCGTCCAGATCACCGCCAGCCACAATCCGATGGACTACAACGGCATGAAGCTGGTGCGCGGCGGCGCGATTCCGGTCTCCGGCGATTCCGGCCTGTCCGATCTCGAAGCCCTGGTCAACGCCAGCGACGACCGCGCACCGCAGGCCACGCCGCAGGCGATCCCGATCTCATACCGCGACGCCTACGTGCGCTACCTGATGGGTTACGTCGATCACACGAAACTGCGCCCGCTGCATATCGTCGTCAACGCCGGCAACGGTGCGGTCGGACCGCTGCTGGATGCGCTGGAACCGCGGCTACCGTTCGAGCTGATCCGCGTCCACGCCGAACCGGACGGCAATTTTCCGAACGGCATTCCGAACCCGCTGCTGCCGGAGATGCGCGAGGACACGGTCCAGGCGGTGCGCATGCACGGCGCGGATTTCGGCGTCGCCTGGGACGGAGATTTCGACCGCTGCTTCTTCTTCGACGAGAAAGGCCGGTTCATCGAGGGCTACTACATCGTCGGCCTGCTCGCCGAACGCATGCTTGAGAAGGCGGAAGCGGCGTCGACGCGGCGCATCGTGCATGACCCGCGGCTGACCTGGAACACCATCGATATCGTGATCCAGAACGGCGGCATTCCGGTGCAGTCGAAGACCGGGCATGCGTTCATCAAGGAACGCATGCGTCAGGAAGACGCGCTCTACGGCGGCGAGATGAGCGCGCACCACTACTTCCGCGACTTTGCGTACTGCGACAACGGCACGATTCCCTGGCTGCTGGTCGCCGAACTGATCAGCGACTCCGGTCAACCGCTGTCGGCGCTGGTCGACACGCGGAAGGCGCTGTTCCCGGTCAGCGGCGAGATCAACCGCCGCGTCGGCGACATTCGCCAGGTGCTGGCGACGATCGAGCGTCACTACCAGCGCAGCGCACGGGCACTCGACTGCACTGACGGCATCAGCATGGACATGGGCGACTGGCGCTTCAACCTGCGCGGGTCGAATACCGAGCCACTGCTGCGCCTCAACGTCGAGGCGCGCGGCGATGCCGGACTGATGCAGGCCAGAACTGATGAGTTGCTGGCGAAGATCGACCGCTTGGCCTGAACCAGACAGCTCTTGCAGCTCGCGTAGCCCGGTTTTGCCGTAGGCAAAGCCGGGAAGCACCGCGCGAAACCCGTCCCGGCTCCGCTAAGCGGAACCGGGCTACGAGGCGCAGGGAACCTGGGGTTCTCCTGCCTGGATTTGAGTCCACCGCCGCCCGCGGTTAGGCTGCGCGCCCCGATGCGAATGTCGATGAGCGCGAGACACCGATGAGCGACGTAAGACCCCTGATGCATGCGATCCAGGACCGCGACCTGGCGGCGGCCAAGGCTGCGCTGGAACGCGATGCCGGCCAGGCGACCGATCCGCTGCCCGGCGGCCTGTCGCCGCTGATGTTCGCGCTCTACAACGGCGCGCCGGACATCGTCGAACTGCTCAGGCCGTTCCGCCCGCTGGACATCTTCGAGGCTGCCGCCGCGGATGACGCCGCGCGCGTTGCCGAACTGGTCACCGCCGACCGCGAACAGATGGCAGGCCACAGCGTCGACGGCTGGACACCGCTGCATCTCGCCGCGTTCATGGGCGCGCGCAATTCGGTGCTGGTGCTGGTCGGTCTCGGCGCCGCAATCAACGCGGTATCGACCAACCCGATGGCCAACACCCCACTGCATGCCGGCATTGCCGGTGCGGCCGGTGAAGGTCTCGCCCCGCTGCTGATCGGCCTCGGCGCCGATCCCCTGCATGTCGGCGGCAGCGACGTCAACGCCCTGCATCTCGCGGCGTCGCGCGGCTTCGAGAACCTGTGCAAGCTGCTGCTTGCACGCGGCATCGATCGTCTCGCGGTGACCGAAGACAACAAGACGGCGGCAGACATCGCGCGCGACCGCGGACATCTGGGCACTGCGGCGCTGCTGGATCTGGCGGGGAACTGAGGGCACGGGCCGATATTTGCCGCTTCGCGCGAGCATCTCGATACACCCGCTACGCGGGCACTCGATGCGAACGGGGTTTTGTTTGTTGGCGGCGGAAAAGAAATCCGTTCGCATCGAGTGCCGCGCGCAGCGCGGTGTATCGAGATGCCAGCGTAAAACCAGCCGCTAACCCTGCTGCGTCAGTTTACGCTTCGCTTCCCGCCGCTCGCGAAAGAACTCGCGCAGGATGCCGCCGCATTCGGCCTCAAGCACACCGCCGCGCCATTGCACAACATGGTTCAGGCGCGGCACGCCGATGACGTCGTAGACCGAACACACCGCGCCAGCCTTCGGATCACGCGCACCGAACACAAGGTGCTGCACACGCGCATGGATGATCGCACCGGCGCACATCACGCAGGGCTCCAGCGTCACGTACAGCGTCGTGTCGTTGAGCCGGTAGTTGCCGATGCGCTGCGCCGCCGCGCGCAGCGCAACCATCTCGGCATGCGCAGAAGGGTCATGCTCGGTGATTGGCCGGTTCCAACCTTCGCCGACGATACGATCCTGATACGTCACGACCGCACCGACCGGCACCTCACCCTGCAGCTGCGCACGCCGCGCGAGCAGCAGCGCGTGACGCATCATCACGATGTCGAAAGCGCTGGCAGGTTCGGCGTGGAGGCTCATGGCAACGACGCGCGCTGCTTATGCGGTGAATGCCGAACGCATCGTCCAGGCGCCGATCAGTACGAAGCCGATGCCCGCAACGAGCTTCAGGGTCTTGGGACTGATCGCGGTCGACAACCAGCCGCCGGCGAGCACGCCGATGCCGGCGGCCACGACCAGCGCCGCCGCCGAGCCGGCAAACACGACCCACTTCGATGCCGGCTTGTCGGCGGAGAACAGCATCGTCGCGAGCTGGGTCTTGTCGCCGAGTTCAGCAATGAAAACCGTGACGAACACGGTGGCGAAGATCTTCAAATCCATGGGGCGGTCCAGCGTCGGGAACGGCGCGGATTCTAGCACCCGCCCCCTACGCTCAGCGGACAGCCGCCACGATCGCCGGCGCGGCTTCCCAACCGCCGCCGAGCGCCTTGTAGATCGCGACGACGGAGAGCTGCTGCGCGGTGCCGGCCTGCGCGACGGCGTCTTCGGCCTCCAGCAGCGTGCTCTCGGCATCCAGCAGGCGCAGGAAGTCGATGACGCCTTCGCGGTACTGGATGCGTGCGAGTTCTGCCGCACGTCCGGATGCCGAAGCCTGGCGCGTCAGACTCGCGAGTCTGGCCTGCTGCTGGCGGTAGCCGACGAAGGCGTTCTCGGTGTCTTCCTGGGCGCGCAGCACGGCGAGTTCATAAGCCGCCAGCGCGCCTTCGGCACGCGCCTCGCTGCCGCGGATGCGCGCACGCACGCTGCCGAGGTCCAGCGCCGCCCAGCTCAGTGTCGGCGCGACCGACCAGGCTTGCGTCGCCGATTCGCCGAGACTGCTGACGTTGCCGGAAATGAAGCCGACGAAGCCGTTCAGGCTCAGGCGCGGGAAAAGGTCCGCAGTCGCGACGCCGATGCGCGCCGTTGCCGATGCGAGATTGCGCTCGGCGATGCGGATGTCCGGCCGGCGGCGCAGCAGATCATCGCCCTCGCCGATCGCGAGTTCATGCACGCTGGGCTGGGTCTGCACGGGGATCAGCTCGGCATCGAGCGTGCCCGGCCGCTGTCCGAGCAGGACGGCGAGCCGGTACGCGGCGCGGCGTTCGGCGGTGATCAGCAGCGGCATGACAGCCTCTGTTGCCGAGTAACGCGCCTGGCTGCTGGCGACGTCCAGCTCGGCGCTGCGGCCAACCGAGTAACGCACCTGCGTCAGACGCAGCGTCTCGGCCTGATTGCCGAGATTGCGTCGCGCAACCTCGAGCTGGCGCTGCGCGCCGCGCAGTTCGAAATAGTTGCGAGCAACTTCGGCAGCGACGCTGACCTGCACATCCTGCAGACCGGCGACTGCGCCTTCCGCATCGGCGCGCGCGGCTTCAGTGGCACGGCGTACGCGCCCGAACAGATCGATCTCCCAGCTGGCATCGAAGCCCAGCTGGTTGATCTCGGTTTCGATGCGCTCATCGTCAGCGCCAGCCAGCTGCGCCTTGCTGCGCTGATGCGCCGCTCCCGCGGTGATCGCCGGAAACTGATCGAGCTGAGCGTCGCGGAACAGCGCGCGCGATTCGCTGACTCGGGCAAGCGCGAAGCGCAGATCGAGGTTTGCACTTAGGGCACGCGTCACGAGGCTGTCGAGCACCGCGTCGTCGAACTGCCGCCACCACTGCGCTTCAGGCGCAGTCGGATTCAGGCCTTCACCGGCGTTGACGAACTGCACCGGCGCCGGCGTCGGCTCGCGGTAGTCAGGCCCGACCGCGCAGGCAGACAGTGTCAGCAACAGCGGCGCAACAGCGACTGCTTTCAGGATGTTTACCACGGCAGCACCTGGCCAAGATGGAAGAACGAGCCGGCCGGCCCATCGGCGCCGAGCAGTGCCAGCTCGACGCTGGTCCTCGCGCCTTCGCCGACTTCGATCTCGCCTTCGCCATGGTTCATGTCGGTCTTGACGTAGCCGGGGTGCGCGGCGTTGACCTTGATCGCGGTGTCCTTCAGCTCATAGGCGAGATGCACGGTCCAGGCGTTGACTGCTGCCTTCGACGCGCTGTACGCCGGCACCGCCTTGAAGTCATAGATCGGCGAACCCGGCGTCGCGTGAATGCTGATCGAGCCGAGGATGCTCGACAGGTTGACGATGCGACCCGCCGCAGATTTCTTGACCAGCGGCAGGAAGGCATTGGTCACCTCGACCAAGCCGAACAGATTGGTTTCGAAAATCCTGCGCCAGACGTCGATGCCCTGCGCCGACGGCAAGCTGCCGGCACTGCCGGCAACGATGCCGGCGTTGTTGATGAGGATGTCGAGATGGCCGTGCTTGCGCTCGACCTCCTTGACAGCCGCGGCGATGCTCGACGAACTGGTGACGCTGAGTTCCAGTCCTTCGGCGGCGAAGCCCTGCCCCTGCAGACGCAGCGCGGCGGCGACACCCTTGCTGCCCTCGCGGCTGCCAAGGATGACGTGAACGCCCTGCTGCGCAAGCTGGCGTGCGGTTTCGTAGCCGATGCCGCGGTTGCCGCCGGTGATCAATGCGATTTTGCTCATGGAATGCTCCGTTGTCTGTCTTCGTTAATGGGAGTGGACCGGCTCGCCGGCGTCGGCGATCGCCTCGGCCGGGCGGCGCGCCGGCAGCAGACGGCGCGCAAGCAGGTAGAACACCGGTGTCAGCAGCAGACCGAACAGCGTCACGCCAAGCATGCCGGAGAACACCGCAACGCCCATCGCGTGGCGCATCTCGGAACCAGCGCCGCTGCTGAATACCAGCGGCACGACGCCCATGATGAACGCGATCGACGTCATCAGGATCGGCCGCAGGCGCAGGCGGCAGGCATCGAGTACCGCCTGCCAGGTTGACTCGCCCTGTGCTTCACGATCGCGTGCGAACTCGACGATCAGGATCGCGTTCTTGCACGCCAGGCCCACCAGCACGATCAATCCGATCTGCGTGAAGATGTTGTTGTCGCTGCCCGACAGCTGCACGCCGACGATCGCGCTGAGCAGCACCATCGGCACGATCAGGATCACCGCGAGCGGCAGGCTCAGGCTCTCGTATTGCGCGGCGAGCACGAGGAACACCAGCAGAACGACGAGCGGGAACACATAGGCCATCGTATTGCCGGCGAGGATCTGCTGGTAGGTCAGATCGGTCCACTCGTAGGCCATGCCGTTCGTCAGCTCCTGCTGCACGACCTCCTCGATCGCCGCCTGCGCCTGGCCGCTGCTGTAGCCGTCGGCCGGGGCGCCATTGAGATCGGCGGTCAGATAGCCGTTGTAGTGCATGACGCGATCCGGACCGGCCGTTTCCTCGACGCTGACGAATGCGGCGAGCGGCACCATGTCGCCATCCGCGTTGCGCGTCTTGAGCTTGCCGATGTCGGCCGCGTTGAGGCGGAACTCCGGCTCGGCCTGCACATTGACCTGATAGGTTCGCCCGAAGCGGTTGAAGTCGTTGACGTACAGCGCGCCGAGATAGACCTGCATCGTGTCGAACAGATCCGGCAGTGCGATGCCGGCCGCCTTGGCCTTCTCGCGATCGATGTTCGCCGCGACCTGCGGCACGTTGATCTGGTAGCTGGTGAAGATGTCCTTCAGCTCCGGGCGCTGCTGAGCCTTGGCGATCAGGTTCTGCATCTGCCGGTGCAGTTCCTCGAAGCCGAGATTGCCGCGGTCCTCGATCTGCATCTTGAAGCCGCCGATCGTGCCGAGCCCTTCGACCGGCGGCGGCGAGAACACGCCGACCTGCGCATCCTGGATCTTGTCGAACTGGCTCTTCAGCTGGCCAGCGACTTCCGACGCCGACTGGTTCTTGCCGCTGCGTTCCTCGAAGGACTCCAGCGACTCGAAGGAAATGCCGGCGTTCGGGCTGTTGGTGAAGCCGTTGATCGACAGGCCCGGGAAAGCGATCGAGTTCTTGACGCCCGGCGTCTGCAGATCGATCTCACCCATGCGACGGATCACGCGTTCGGTGCGATCCAGCGTCGCCGCATCCGGCAGCTGCGCGTAGGACACCAGATACTGTTTGTCCTGTTCCGGCACGAAGCCGGTCGGCGTGCTCGCAAAGCCGAGCCAGGTCAGCAGGATCAGACCACCGTAGACGAACAGCGCGATGCCGCTCGCCCGCATGACGCGGCTGACCGAGTGGACGTAGCCGTTCGACGCCCGCGTGAAGAAGCGGTTGAACGGCCGGAAGAACCAGCCGAATGCGGCATTGATGCCGCGCTGGAAGCGGTCCGGCGCCGCACCGTGCGGCTTGAGCAGCACCGCCGACAGGGCCGGCGACAAGGTCAACGAGTTGAAGGCCGAGATCAGCGTGCTGATCGCGATCGTCAGCGCGAACTGCTTGTAGAACTGTCCGGACAGGCCGCTGATGAACGCGGTCGGGATGAACACCGCGCACAGGACCAGGGCCGTCGCCAGGATCGGGCCGGTGACTTCCTTCATTGCCTGCCGGGTCGCGGCGAACGGCGACAGGCCATTTTCGATATTGCGCTCGACGTTCTCGACGACGACGATCGCATCGTCGACGACGATGCCGATCGCCAGCACGAGGCCGAACAGCGACAGCGCATTGAGGCCGAAGCCGAACAGATGCATGACCGCGAAAGTGCCGATCAGCGACACCGGCACGGCGATCAGCGGAATCACCGACGCGCGCCAGCTCTGCAGGAACACGATCACCACCAGCACCACCAGCAGGATCGCTTCGAACAGGGTCTTGACGACGGCCTTGATCGAGCCGCGCACGAACACGGTCGGGTCGTAGGCAACGTCGTACTCAAGGCCTTGTGGGAAGTCTTTCTTCAGCTCCGCCATCCTCGCACGCACCGAATCGGAGATCGCAATCGCATTGCTGCCCGGCCGCTGGAAGACGCCGATGCCGACCGCGGTCTGGCCGTCGAGCAGTGCACGCAGCGCATAGTTGTCCGAACCGAGTTCGACACGGGCGACATCGCGCAGTCGCGTGATCTGCCCGTCGCCGCCGGTCTTGACGATGATGTTCTCGAAATCGGCTTCCTCGACCAGACGACCCTGGGTATTGATCGCGAGCTGGAAGTTCGGCTGCGGCGAGCCGTCGTCGAGTTCACGGATGCCCGAAGCCGGCGCGCCGAGTTGGCCGGCGGCGACCTGGATGTTCTGTTCGCGGATCGCGTTGACGACATCGCTCGCGGTCAGATCGCGGCTCGCGACCTTTTCCGGATCGAGCCAGATGCGCATCGAGTAGTTGCCGCCGCCCCAGGCCTGCACATCGCCGACGCCTTCGAGGCGCGCGAGTTCATCCTTGACGCGCAACGCGGCGTAGTTGGCGATATAGGTCTGGTCGTAGCGGCCATCCGGTGAGTACAGGAACACCGCGACGGTGATGTTCGGCGAAGCCTTGGCCGTGGTCACGCCGATGCGCTGCACGTCCTGCGGCAGTTTCGGCAGTGCCTGCGCGACGCGGTTCTGCACCAGCACCTGCGCGCGGTCGATGTCGGTGCCGAGCTTGAAGGTGATCGTCAGCGTCATCACGCCGTCGGCGGTCGCCTGCGAAGCCTGGTACAGCATGCCCTCGATGCCGGTGATCGCCTGCTCCAGCGGCCCGGCAACCGTTTCGGCAATGATCTTCGGGTTGGCACCCGGATATGCGGTGCGGACGACGACCGTCGGCGGCACGACTTCCGGGTATTCGCTGATCGGCAGCTGCGGCAGCGAGATCAGGCCGGCGAGCAGGATCAGCGTCGACAGCACACCGGCGAAGATCGGCCGGTTGATGAAGAATTGCGAGAGCTTCACGGCATGCTCCGGGCGTTGTCGCCATTGCTGCGCGCGACCGTCGTGATCAGGACACCACCGTTACTCGCCTGCTTCAGCGTCTGACCCTGCTCACCGCTCATCGCGGCGTGGATCGGCGTGACGGTTTCACCCGGCTTCGCATGCTGCAGACCGTTGACGACGATGA
>CAZDPA010000095.1:15200-15467 GCA_964507195.1 uncultured Salinisphaerales bacterium
CCCGCCAGTCCGCTTTCGACGATGCGCAGGCCGTCGACCGCCGGACCGAGCGTCACCGCACGGTATTCGATCGTGTTGTCGGGCTTGAGGGCGAGCACGAACTTCTTGCCGAGGTCCGCGCCGACGGCGCGGTCGTCGATCAGCACGCGCTCGCGCTCTTCGCCGGCGACGAGCCGCACGCGGGCGAACAGGCCCGGCGTCAGCGCACCGTCCGGGTTGTCGAACACCGCGCGGCCGCGGATCGTGCCGGTGCGCGGGTCGAGGCGG
>CAZDPA010000096.1:0-15329 GCA_964507195.1 uncultured Salinisphaerales bacterium
GGCCCGGGCGGTGCGATCGCGCTGGGGCAGAACGCCGCTGCCGGCACGGGCTCGTCGGCGATCGCCATCGGCAATGGCGCTCAGGCCAGCTCGCCCACCGCTAGCGGCGATTCGCTCGCGCTGGGCACGACCACGGTTGCCAGCGGCCAGGATTCGATGGCGATCGGCGCGCAGACGACGGCCTCCGGCAACAACAGCATCGTGATCGGCAACAACTTCTCCAAGGCGAGCGCCGACGGCGCGATCGCGCTCGGCGTCGGCACCACGGCTTCGGCTGCGGGCGCGGTGGCGATCGGCAACGGCTCGGTCGCGGACATTGCGAATACGGTTTCCGTCGGCAGCGCCGGCAACCAGCGCCGTATCGTCAATGTCGCCGCCGGCATCGACAATACCGACGCGGTGAACGTCTCGCAGCTCAAGGGCGTGACCGATCTGATCGGCGGCGGCGTGTCGGTCGATCCGACGACGGGTGCGGTGTCGACGAGCTATATCGTCGGCGGCAACACCTACAACAACATCCAGGAAGCGATCGAGGCGGCGGCTGCGATCGGCAATCCGCTCGCGGTGGTCTACGACGACGCCAGCAAGGATACAATCACGCTGCAGGGTGCGAGCGGCGCCACCCGGATCACCAATCTCGCCGACGGCACCGTTGCCGCCGGCAGCAAGGACGCGATCAATGGCGGCCAGCTGCACGGCCTGTCGACGAGCCTGACGACCAGTGTGCTCGGCGGCGGCACCGTGAACCCGGACGGCAGCGTCACCGGGCCGACCTACAACATCGCCGGCGGCTCCCAGAACAACATCGTCGATGCGTTCAACGCGGTGGACACCGAGCTGACCGATCTGGGCAACCAGATCGGCGGCGTGCTCAATGATGCGCTGCTGTTCGACGGCACCGCGTACAACGCGACCCGTGCCGGCACGCCGACGGTGATCACCGGCGTCGCCAACGGCGTGGTCAATGCGACCAGCACCGATGCGGTCAACGGTTCGCAGCTGTTCGACGTGCAGACGCAGATCGACGGCAACGCCACCGACATCGCCAACCTGACGACGCAGGTCGGCCAGAACACGACCGACATCGCCAATCTGGACGGCCGCGTTACCAACGTCGAGGGTGACATCACCAATCTCGACAACCGGGTGACGACCGTCGAGGGCAACGTCGCCGGGCTGACGTCGACGGTCAATCAGCACACCTCGCAGATCAGCAATCTGAACAACCAGGTCGGCGGGTTGACGTCGACGGTCAACCAGCACACCTCTCAGATCAGCAACCTCGACGGTCGCGTCACCCAGAGCACGACCGACATCGCCAACCTCGACGACCGCGTGACTAATGTCGACAACCGCGTGACGAATGTCGAAGGCGACATCGTTGATCTGTCCCAGCAGATCACCAACATTGGCGGCGATGCGGCGGAAGCTTTGGAAACGGCCAACGAGGCCAATGCGGCGGCGGGCGAAGCGCAGGGCACGGCGGATGAAGCCCTGAGCATGGCTCAGGACAATGCCGCGTTCTGCGGTCGTGGTCGCGGTGCCAACTCGATCCGCTGCGGGACCAACGCGGATGTCGAAGCCGAAGCCAGCGACGGCATCGCGATCGGTACAGACGCCCAGGCGCTTGCCGAAGGCGGTATTGCGATGGGTTCGGGTGCAACGGCGGTGCAGAGCAACTCTGTCGCCATCGGTGCCGGCGCTCGTGCGCAGTCCTCGGTTGCCGTCGGCACCGGTGCACAGGCAACGGGTACGAACACGACTGCGCTCGGTGACAAGGCAGCCGCTTCCGGTGAGTACGCGGTGGCCGTCGGCAACAACTCGGTGGCTTCGGGCGCCAACAGTGTTGCAGTCGGCAACGGCTCGGTGGCCACGGAGGACAACACCTTCTCGGTCGGCAATGCCACGCAGCAGCGTCGCATCACCAATGTTGCTCCGGGTGTCGACCCGACCGATGCGGTGAATCTCAGCCAGCTCAACCAGTATCAGGAAGAGACCAACTACAACATCTACGAGCAGGGCCGCCGGATCAACTCGGTCGGTGCGATGGGCGCCGCGTTGGCAATGGCCATCCCGGATCCGCGCGTCAAGCATGACGACCAGCTGGCGGTCGGCTTCGGCAACTACCGCGATGCGCAGGCTGTCGCCGCGACCTACAGCCAGCTGGTCAACGACAACTTCGCGCTGCGCATCGGTGGATCGTATGCCACTGGCGGCGAGACGAGCGTCGGCGCTGGCTTCACGATCGGCTGGTAGGTTACACGGCGGCAAGACCCGGGAGCTGTGCCCCAGCTCCCGGGTTTCAGTTGTCCTGTGCGGTCTTCCCTGCAGCCGCGTCGGCATGGTGATGCCGACCTGCGAAGGAATCCCGGATGGTAGCTGCCACAAAACCTCACAAAACGTAACCGCACGTCAGGCACTGGCGGGCGCTGTGACGCGATGGTTTCGGGGATTTTTCAATGAGCAAGCTAAGCAAGTGGTTTGGTGCGGCAGTCCTGGTGCTGTTCTCGATTCAGGTCGCGCCGACAATGGCTGCCGCAAACGCCCTGAAATCGGAGTTGGAGGTTGAGGCCTTCACCGGCCGGGTCATGCAGGCAGTCGGTCGCGGTGATCTGGGTGCCGCGTACACGGCGATGAAGGTCTACTCCGCATTGCCGCCGGAGGAGGTCGATGCCGGCCTGAAGGCAACGCGCGACCAGCACACTCCAGAATTCATCGCGCGCTACGGCAAGACGATCGGTGCGGACTACATCGGCAAGAAGAAGCTCGGCACCACACTGTTGCGCATGACATATGTCGAGCGCGGCGCGAATCACCCGCTGGCCTGGACGTTCTACTTCTATCTGACCAATGCCGGGTGGGTGCTGAGCCAGTTCGGCTGGAGCGACCAGAGCGCTTCATTGTTCCTGCTGGATTGAGTGTTGTGGCACCCCCGGCGGCAAGGTGTTGCCACCCTACCGAGTTGTTGTAGGTCGGCATCACCATGCCGACAGGCGCGAGTAGATACAGCGGCACCGTTTCCAGGACGAACAACAGAGCACGACTTATGAGCTGGTCACACGGCTATAACGTTTCCTCAGGCTATACCTACGGCTTCTATCGCGAGCTGACGCCGGACTGGCTGAACTTCGGCGCCTTGCTGCACGGCAATCGCGTGCCGGATGCCGCCGCGCCGTTTCGATATCTCGAGCTGGGCTGCGGTCAGGGCTTTGGTCTGTGCCTGCTGGCTGCGGGGTATCCGAATTCCGAGTTTGTAGGCGTCGACTTCAATCCCGAGCACGTTGCACATGCGCGTGATCTCGCGCGTGCCGCCGGCCTGGGCAATGTTCGCTTTGAAGAAGCCGATTTCTCGGTGCTTGCCCAGCAGTGGCCGGAAGATTTCGGCAAGTTCGAGTACGTGGTCATGCACGGCATCTATTCGTGGGTGCCGGTGCCGGTGCGTCAGGCGCTGGTGCGCAATCTCGACAGCGCGACGGTGCCAGGCGGCCTGGTCTACGTGTCGTACAACACCTTGCCGGGCTGGACGTCGGCGATGCCGCTGCAGCACATGTTGCGGCGCCTGCAGATGCAGTCCGCGCGTTCCGGTCCGCAGATCATCAAGCAGGGCAGCGAGTTGATGGATGCGCTGGTCAAGGCCAACGCCGGCGTTGCCCAGGCAATGCCACCGCTCAAATCCAGACTCGACAGTTTGCGCACGCAGAACTCTGCGTACCTCGTTCAGGAATACCTGCATGAGAACTGGCATCCGCTGTGGTTCTCGCAGGTCGTTGAAGAACTTGCCGGCGCAAAGCTCAGCTATGTTGGCTCGGCGACCTTGCCCGAGAACTATCTGCCTGGATTGCTCAGTCCCGCGCTCGCCGAGATCGTGCGCACCGGCGAAGGAGTGACGATGCAGCAGGAGCTGATCGATCTGGCGATCAATCAGTCGTTCCGCCGTGACCTGTACTGCCGCGGGCCGCGTGCGATGCGCAACTCGATTCAGGCACTGGGTGCCTACAAGCTGTACGCCAACCGCACACCTCCGGCCGGCGCCCTGCAGGTGCAGACGACATTTGGAGCGCTGACCATTGGCGCGGAGTTCATCGCGGCGATCTTCGAAGCGCTGAACAAGGCGCCGCTCTGCATCGCCGAAATTGCCGCGCTGCCGGTGTTCAAGGACAAGGCGCTCAACGAGCCGATCCAAGTGGCAACCTTGCTGTTGACCGCAGGCTTCGTCAGCCTCGGCGGTTCACAGGAGGCCAGCGCGGAAGGCATCGCCGCATTCAACTCGGCGGTATCACAGCGCGTAGTCGATGATTTCGCGCCTTACGGTTGTCTCGCCACCGCGCGCGTGCCGACTGCACTCGCCGCCAGCGACATCGACATGCTGCTCTATCAGGAAGTCCACGCGCTGAAGGCGACCGACGATCCCTACAAGCTCGGTGCACGCGTGCTGGATCGCCTGCTCGCTTCCGGCCGAACCCTGATGAATGACGGCAAGGCGATCGACATTCCTGAAGAGCGCTTCGACCGCGCGACGCAGCTCGCCAGGGATTTCATCGAACACACGCTGCCGGTCTGGAAGTCCGTAGGTCTGGTGGTTTCAACGACGGGTAGCGGCAACATCAGTAGAGCCAAGACGGCAGGCATCGAGCCGGCGCAACTGGCCTGATCTGCCAAGCAGGCTGTCCCCGGCAGGGCTCACTGCGGGCAGCTGCTACGCGCAACACTTTCCTGAAGCTGGCGCCATGAGCGTCGGCGCAGGAGAAGTGCGATGGTTGGGGAACGACGGACCAGATCAGCCGGTGCATGGATTGCGCTGCTGGCACCGCTGATGTTGGCCGCCTGTGGCGGGGACGACGCTGGAAGTGAAGGAGCAGGGACAGCGGAAATGCGCTATCCACCGACAGCGAATGCCGACGCGTTCTATGCACAGCCGCAGCCCCTGCCCGATGTGCCTGTGGGCACGATCCTCAATTCAAGAGCGGTGCAGTTCGCGCCCTACGGCGTGCCGTTGCCGAATCCGGCCTGGCAGTTGCAGTACATGTCGTCCGACCTTCACGGCAGGCCGCAGGCAGCCATCGCGACGGTGGTCAAGCCGCTGATCCCGTCGCTCACCGGCGGTGCGCCGCTGCTGTCGTATCAGTTCGCGATCAACAGCGCCGGTCTCAAGTGCGCGCCTTCGCATCAGGTCACGGGCAGTCGCGAGAACCTGAACTCGCAGCTTGAAACGCTGCAGTACCTGCCGCTGCTCGAAGTGTTCGGCTGGACGCTGGTGTTTCCGGATCACCTGGGACCGACATCATCCGTTGCGGTCGGCCGCATCGCTGCGCCGATCGTGCTCGACGGCATCCGCGCCGCAGAAAGTTTCGAGCCGCTGGGTCTCGATGGGGCGAACACGCCGGTCGGCTTGATGGGGTACTCCGGTGGCGCCCTGGCGACGACCTGGAGCGCCGCATTGCAGCCGGATTACGCGCCGGAACTGAATCTGGTCGGCGTTGCTGCCGGTGGCTTACCCGCCAATGCGGAGTTGCTGATCAAGGCCTTTGATGGCACGGCGTTCTTCGATATCGCCTTCGGCGCCATCATCAGCATCAATCGCGTGTTTCCGCAGCTCCTGCCACCGGGCTTGCTCAATGCCGAAGGCGAGCGTGCGGCAAACGCTGTCAAGGACGGCTGCCTTGGCGGCACGACAGACGGTTCGCCCGCACCGGGCGGATACCTGGCCGACTACGTCACGAGCGACGATGTCTACGCGACGCCCGGCGCGCAGGACGTCATGCCGCAACTGAGTCTGCCGCAGCCGGGCGAAGTACCGACCGCGGAGATGTACTTCTATCACCAGCGCTTCGATCAGCTCGCGCTCGCGAGCGAGGCCGACAAGGTCGTCGATGCCTGGTGCGAGGCCGGCGCGCGCATTCATTACTACAAGGATCTGACCGGCGAGCACTTCGCCGGTGCGGTGACGGCGGCGCCGAGCATGTATCTGTATCTGGCGAGTCGTTTCTCGAATCTGCCGATGCCGGTCGTGCCGGTGGGAACGCAAAGCTGCAATTGAAGCACTGCAGCAAACGTAGCCCGGTTTTGCCGCAGGCAAAGCCGGGGCGCGTCGTGCTGCAGGCCAGGCGTCCCGGCTCCGCTTTGCGGAACCGGGCTACTCGCTGCCACTGAACCTCGCGAAAAAGGGAGCCCCATGTCCGATGCGCTGTTGAGCCTGTCCCGAAATCCGATGGCACGCGGCCTGATCCGCCGCCTGGGTCTGCCGGCGCCGGTGTCCTTGCAACGCGCAAGCGGTGCGGAAGGTAGCGAGCCCTTGCGCGGCGTGGGCGTGCTGACCAACCTGGCCGGCGACGGCGCGCGTTCGCGCGGCATCCGCTCGGTGCTGGAAAGCACCGGAGCAACGCTCATTCAGATCGACGACCCAGCCGCGCCGGTGCATGCGCTGCTGTTCGACGCCTGTGGATTTGAAGAGGTCGCGCACAGCGAAGCGCTGTACGCGTTCTTCCACGCACCGCTGCCAAGGCTGGGGGCCAACGGACGCATCGTCGTCATCGCGCGCGATCCCGTTGATTGTGAGACGCCAGAGGCTGCGGCACTCGCGCGCGGCTGCGAAGGCTTCGTGCGTTCGCTGGCCAAGGAAGTGGGCCGGCGCGGCGCGACCGCCAACCTGATCTATCTGGCGCGCGGCGCCGAAGATCGGCTGGATGGTCCGCTGCGCTATCTGCTCTCGGCCCGCGCGGCGTTCGTCAGCGGACAGGCACTGCAGGTCGGCAACGCAGTGCGTGCTTCGAGAATCGGTGCCGGCAGCGCAGGCTTGCAAGGCAAGCTCGCGCTGGTGACCGGCGCCGCACAGGGTCTTGGCTCGGCGATCGCGCAACGCCTCGCCGACGAAGGCGCGCAGCTGCTGTGCATTGACGTGCCAGCGAATGCCGCAGCGCTGCAAGTGACCGCGCAGCGTCTCGGCGGCATCGCCTTGCCGCTGGATGTGACCGATGCCGATGCGGGCGCGCGGATTGCAGCCCAGGTCAGGGCGCTGGGCGACGGCGTCGATATCGTCGTCCACAACGCCGGTGTGATTCGCGACCGGACGCTGGCCAAGATGGATGCGCGCCACTGGGCGCAGTGTGTCGCGGTCAATCTCGCCGCCATACTGCGGATCGACGCCGCGCTGCTCGACGCTGATCTGCTGCGCGACGACGGTCGCGTGATCTGCCTGTCGTCCATCGCCGGTGTTGCCGGCAATGTCGGCCAGACCAACTACGCGATGACGAAGGCGGCGCTGATCGGTTACGTTGCCGCGCAGGCTAGGCGCCTCGCGGCGCGCGGCATCACCGTGAATGCGGTGGCACCGGGACTGATCGAGACGCCGATGATGATGACGATGCCTTTCCTGTTCCGCGAAGTGGCGCGCCGCATGAACTCGCTGTCGCAGGCCGGCATCCCGGCCGACATTGCCGATGCCGTCGGCTTTCTTGTCGCGCCGGACGCGCTGGGTGTCAGCGGCCAGACACTGCGCGTCTGCGGACAGAACCTGCTCGGAGCCTGATGTGAATTCACCCGCGCCTGATCCGAAGACTCCCGTCGACTGCCTGCTGCACTGGGCGCAGAAACGCCCGGACGCGATCTACCTGACGCAGCCGATGCGCCGCGGCGAGGTCGTTGATTACAGCTGGCGGCAGGTCGCGGATCAGTCGCTGCGCATGGCGGCGTACCTGGTGTCGCTGGATCTGCCGCCGCGCAGTCACATTGCGCTGCTCGGCAAGAACAGCGCGCACTGGATCATGGCCGACCTCGCGATCTGGATGGCGGGTCACGTGTCGGTGCCGCTGTATCCGACGGCGAGCGCCGAGACCGTCCGTTACGTGCTCGAGCACTGCGAGGCGAAGCTGATCTTCATCGGCAAGCTCGATGAACTGTGGTCCATCGTCGAGCCCGGCATATCGGCAGCGCTGCCACGCATAAAACTGCCCCTGGCACCGGATGCGGCGCAGCAGGACTGGGACGCGATCATCGCGCGCACTGTGCCGCTGAGCGCACCGCTGCAGCGTGAACCGGACGAACTGGCGACGATCCTCTACACCTCGGGCAGCACCGGTCAACCCAAGGGCGTGATGATCTCGTTCGCAACGATGCTCGCCGCCGCGCGCGGCATGTCGAAGATGTTCTCGATCAGCACCGAAGACCGCGCCCTGTCGTATCTGCCGCTGGCCCATGCCGCCGAGCGCGCCGTGCTGGAAGTACCGTCGCTGTACTTCGGCGTGCATCTCTACTTTGCGTGGTCGCTCGACAGCTTCGTCGAGGACCTGCAGCGTGCACGGCCGACGGTGTTCTTCTCGGTGCCGCGCCTGTGGACGCGTTTCTACCAGGGTGTCTGCGAGAAGCTGCCGCCGAAGAAGCAGGCGCTGCTGTTCCGCATTCCGCTGGTCTCGAAGCTGGTCAAGCGCAAGATCCTCAGGCAGCTCGGCCTGCAGCACGCGCGCATGGCGATCACCGGCTCGGCGCCACTCGCACCGTCGCTGGTCGCCTGGTATCGCGAGATCGGCCTGGAGCTGCTCGAAGGCTATGCGATGACCGAGAACTTTGCGTACTCGCACGGCAACCTGCCGGGCACGGCGAAGGTCGGCACGGTGGGTCGCTGCAATCCGGACGTGCGCTGCCGCATCGATGCCAACGGCGAGATTCTCGTCCACAGTCCGGCGCAGATGACCGGGTACTACAAGCAGCCGGAACTGACTGCCGAAGTGATGGCCGCGGACGGCTACTTCCGCACCGGCGACATGGGGCGCATCGATGCAGACGGCTACTTGGTCATCACCGGTCGGGTGAAGGAGCTGTTCAAGACCGCCAAGGGCAAGTACGTGGCACCGGTGCCGATCGAGAACCGGCTCGCTCGACATCCGCGCATCGAGGCGGTTTGTGTCACCGGCGTCGGCATGCCGCAGCCGTATGCGCTGGCGATGCTGTCCGCCGACTCCCATTCAGTGGCGTCGCAGTCAGTGCTCGATGGCGAACTGGCGGCGCTGCTTGATGAGGTCAACGCGACGCTCGAAGATCACGAGAAGCTCGCGTTTATCGCCGTCGTCAGGATGCCGTGGACGATGGAGAACGGCACGCTGACACCGACGATGAAGATCCGCCGCAACGTGATCGAAGCGCGCTACGTCACGATGGCGGATGCGTGGTTCGGACAGAGACAGCCGGTCATTCGCGAAGCCTGATCGGTGCGCGGTCCCCTCAGCGAGAAATCCGGGCGGCATGCGTCTCCGGCAGCCATCCGATGTCGCCGCCATCCAGCTGCACATGCAGCCAGCCGCCAAGGTGTTCAAGCACCGTGCCCTGCTGACCGACCTGCGCAGTGAGCTCACGCGCCGAATAGCTGCGCAGCGCGTGGGTCATGCCGCTGCTTCCGTACAGGAACGCGTGATGTACCCAACCTTCCTTGCCGGCCTGACTGCGACACCAGTACCAACCGGGAAACTCGGCGTCGGCGCGCTGGACTTCGACGGGATCGCCTGCGTCGAAGCAGATCGGATCCGCATAGGCCGCTGCGTACGCTCGTTCCACCACGAATCGATTCATGCGCGGAGATCGCCTGCCGGGTTGATCACGATTCTAGCGCCTGGCAAAGAAATCTCCCGCTCCCCATTTCCGGGGGAAGGGGAGTCAGGCTTGAAGAAAAAAAGCAGGCCATTTCTGGCCTGCCTCGTCCCGCCGCGCCGCCTTTGGAACCGGCGCTTTGCCTTACAGAAACCGCCCGATCAGCTCCTTCATGATCTCGTTGGTGCCGCCGTAGATGCGCTGCACGCGCGAGGCGCGCCACAGGCGCGAGATCGGGTATTCGTCCATGTAGCCGTAACCGCCATGCAGCTGCAGGCACAGATCGGCGATCTCGAACTGCTTGTCGGTGGTCCAGTACTTGGCCATCGCCGCGGTCACTGCATCGAGCTTCCTGTTCAGCAGCAGTTCGGTGCATTTCTCGACGAGGATGCGGCCGAGCATGGCTTCGGTGCGCGCCTCGGCGAGCTGGAAGCGGGTGTTCTGGAAATCGATGACGCGCTTGCCGAAGGCCTTGCGGTCCTTGACGTAGGTGGTCGTGATGTCGAGCGCCAGCTCGATCGCCGCTACCGCGGCCCAGGCGACGATCAGGCGTTCCTGCGGCAGCTGTTCCATCAGCTGCATGAAGCCCATGCCTTCGCCCTTGCCGAGCAGGTTGGTCTTCGGAATGCGCACGTTCTCGAAGAACAGCTCCGAGGTGTCCTGGCCATGCATGCCGACCTTTTCAAGGTTGCGGCCGCGGCGGAAGCCTTCGGCATTGCCGGCTTCGACGACGACCAGCGAAATGCCCTTGCCCTTGTCATCCGGGTTGGTCTTGGCGACGACGATGATCAGGTCGGCCTGCTGGCCGTTGGTGATGAACACCTTCTGGCCGTTGACGACATAGTCGTCGCCGTCGGCCAGCGCCGTCGTGCGCACGCTCTGCAGATCGGAGCCGGTGCCCGGTTCGGTCATCGCGATCGCGCCGACCCATTCGCCGGACGCCAGCTTCGGCAGCCAGGCCAGCTTCTGCGCCTCAGTGCCGTAGTTGAGAATATAGTGCGCAACGATGCCGTTGTGCAGCGACAGTCCCCACGACGAGCAGCCGACCTTGGCCTGCTCCTCGATCAGTACCTTTTCGAAGGCAACATTGCCGTCACCGCCGCCATACTCCGACGGCACGCTGGGGCACAGCAGGCCGAGCGCGCCGGCCTTGGTCCACAGGTCTCGATCGACGCAACCCTGTTCGTCCCAGCGCGCGACGTTCGGACCGACCTCGGTCTGCATGAAGCGGCGTGCGGTTTCCTGGAACATGCGCAGCTCGTCGGTGACGTAGCTGCCTTGTGCAAGTGCGGCGTTGAGCATGAATGAATGTCCTGCTGAAAGTGTTTGTTGACTGCGATGTCAGAAACAAAACCCCGTTCGCATCGAGTGCCGCGCGCGCAGCGAGCGGTGTATCGAGATGCCGCTACTGCGGCACTGGTGTCTCGATACACCGTGCCTGCGGCACGGCACTCGACACGAACGGAGTCTGTACGTGCATCAAACGGGTAAAGCCGAGGTAGCTGCGCTTAGGTGAAGCGGGTGCCTTCCTTGGCCATCTTCACGAGGATCTTCGCCGGCTTGAAGCGCGCGCCGTACTTCTTTTCGAGTTCCTTGCTGCGCTTGACGAACTTCTCGACGCCAACTGCATTGATGAACTGCAGTGCGCCGCCCTGGTGTGGCGCGAAGCCCCAGCCGAAGATCGAGCCGATGTTGGTGTCGGCGACCGTTTCGACCACGCCTTCCTCATGGCACTTGGCCGCTTCGTTGGCCTGCGCATACATCATGCGGTCGATCATTTCCTGCTGCGGCAGCTGCTCGGCGAGCGGGAAGTGCTTCGCCAGATCCGGCCACAGCGCCTTCTGGCCGCCGGCCGGATAGTCGTAGAAGCCCTTGCCGGCCTTCTTGCCCTGACGGTCGAGCTGCTTGCACATCTTCTCGACGACGGCGACGCCCGGATGCTCGGCAACGGTCTTGCCTTCGGCGGCGTAGTCCTTGCGTGTCTGCTCCAGCACGTGCATCGACAGCGACAGCGAGACTTCGTCCTGCAGTGCGAGCGGGCCGACCGGCATGCCGGCCTGCAGGCCCGCCATCTCGATCGACCGCGGATGCTGACCTTCGGCGAGGAGGGTCAGGCCTTCCATCGGGTAGGTCGCGAAGCAGCGCGAGGTATAGAAGCCGCGCGAGTCGTTGACGACGATCGGCGTCTTCTTGATCTGCTGCACGAAGTCGAAGCCGCGTGCGAGGGTTTCCTTGCTGGTCTTCTTGCCGACGATGATTTCGACCAGCGGCATCTTGTCGACCGGCGAGAAGAAGTGCAGGCCGATGAAGTTCTTCGGACGCTCGCTGGCTTCGGCGAGGCCGGTGATCGGCAGCGTCGAGGTGTTCGACGCGAACACCGCAGTCTTCGCGAGCTGGGCCTCGGCCTTGCGCGTGACATCGGCCTTGATCTTGCGGTCTTCGAACACGGCTTCGATGATCAGGTCGCAGCCCTTGAGATCGTCGTAGCTGGTGGTCGCCTTGATCAGCGCGAGCAGGCTGTCCTTGCCTTCCTGCGTCATGCGGCCTTTCTTCATCGCCTTGTCGAGGATGCCGGCCGAGTAGGCCTTGCCCTTGTCTGCAGCGTCCTGCGTCGTGTCGAGCAGCACCACGTCGATGCCGACCTTGGCGGACACGTATGCAATGCCGGCGCCCATCATGCCGGCACCGAGGATGCCGAGCTTCCTGACGCTGGAACGCTCGATGCCCTGCGGACGCGAGCTGCCCTTGTTGATGCCGTTGAGCTGGAACCACAGCGTGCCGATCATGTTCTTCGACACCTGCGAGACGACCAGGTTGGCGAAGTAGCGCGATTCGACCTCGCAGCCGGTATCGAAGTCGACGATGCCGCCCTCGAACACGCAGGACATGATGTTGGTGATCGCCGGATAGTTGCCGAAGCTCTTCGCGGAAGCCATCGATGGCGCGATCGCCCACAGCTGCGCATTCGCCGGCGACTTCGAGTCACCGCCCGGCCACTTGAACTTCTTGTCGTCCCAGGGCTGGACTGGCTTCGGGTTGGCGAGGATCCAGGCGCGCGCCTTGGCGAACATGTCGTCGCGGTTGTCGGCGAGCTCGTTGATGATGCCCTGCGCCTTGGCCTGGTCGGCCTTGAGTTCCTCGCCTTCGAGCATCAGCGGCAGCGAGGCCTGGATACCGATCAGGCGCGGCAGACGCTGGGTGCCGCCGCCACCGGGCAGCAAGCCGAGCTTCACTTCCGGCAGGCCGAACTTGGCCTTCGGGTCATTGATCGCGATGCGGTAGTTGCAGGCCAGCGCCAGTTCGAGGCCGCCGCCGAGCGCGGTGCCGTTGAGCGCGGCGACAACCGGGCGGCCGCACTTTTCGAGGCGGCGCAGGAAGGCCTTGTAGGTTTCGGCGAGTTCGAACGCGAGTGCCGGATCGGTGATCGCGAACACGCCTTCGATGTCGGCGCCGGCGAGGAATTCCTTCTTGCCGGACGTGATGATCACGCCCTTGACCGCGGCGTCGCCTTCGATCTGCGTGATCGCGGCGGCGAACGGCACGGTGAGTTCTTCGTTGAGCACGTTCATCGAACGGCCCGGCATGTCCAGCGTCAGCGTGACGATGCCGTCGCTATCCTTGTCAATCTTTACTGCAGACATTGTGTTCTCCGTAATTGGTGAAGCGTGAGCAGCGATGCGGAGGGGAGCGCGTTTGTTCGCGCCTCATGCCTCACGCCTGGCGCCTCACGCGAGCGGATCGTCAGATCCGCTCGATGATTGTGGCGATGCCCATGCCGGCGCCGACGCACAGCGTGGCGAGGCCGACCTGCTTGTCCTGGCGCTCCAGCTCGTCGAGCAGGATGCCGAGGATCATCGCGCCGGTGGCGCCCAGCGGATGGCCCATCGCGATCGAACCGCCGTTGACGTTGATGCGATCCATGTCGATCTTCAGATCGCGCGCCGCGCGCATGACGACCGCGGCAAACGCTTCGTTGATCTCGAACAGGTCGATATCCTTGGCGCTCATGCCGGCGCGCTTCAGTGCCTTCTCGGACGCCGGGCCGATGCCGGTCAGCATGATCGTCGGTTCCGAACCGATCACCGCAGTGGCGACAATGCGCGCGCGCGGCTTGAGGCCGATCTTCTTGCCGATCTTGCGATTGCCGACGAGCACCGCAGCGGCCCCATCGACGATGCCGGAGCTGTTGCCGGCGTGATGGACGTGGTTGATGCGCTCCAGCGTCGTGTACTTGCGCAGCGCGGTCGCATCGAAACCCATCTGGCCCATCTGGTCGAACGAAGCCTTGAGCTGACCGAGGCCTTCGAGTGTCGTATCCGACTTGATGAACTCGTCATGGTCGAGCACGGTCATGCCGTTGAGGTCCTTGACGGGCACCAGCGACTTGGCGAAGCGGCCTTCGGCGCGGGCCTTGGTTGCCTTCTGCTGCGAGCGCAGCGCGAAGTTGTCGACGTCGGTGCGGCTGAAGCCTTCCAGCGTCGCAATCGTGTCGGCACCGATGCCCTGCGGCGCGAAGCCGGTCATCTGATTGATGCTCGGGTCCATTGCCCAGGCGCCGCCGTCGGAGCCCATCGCCCAGCGCGACATGCTCTCCACGCCGCCACCGACGACGAGGTCTTCAAAACCCGACAGCACTTTCATTGCCGCGAGGTTGACGGACTCGAGGCCCGATGCGCAGAAGCGCGACTGCGTCACGCCGGCGACGCTCTGGTCCCATTCCGCGGCGAGCACCGCGGTGCGCGCAATGTCCGCGCCCTGTTCGCCGACCGGCGTCACGCAGCCGAGGACGACGTCGTCGACCAGCGAGGTGTCGAGCCCGTTGCGCTGTGCCAGCGCCTTGAGACAGGTCACAACCAGTTGGGTCGGCGTCACCTGGTGCAGGCTGCCGTCTTTCTTGCCCTTGCCGCGCGGGGTGCGCACAGCGTCATAGATCAGTGCTTCGGCCATGGTTCTCTCGTACTTCGGATGATCGCGGTGCTTGCAGTGCGCGGTAACTAAAATTACCATTTGCGCATCGGCGAGCGATGGGAGCGAGGCCGTAAAGCCAGCGAGTTGCGCTATGGCCTCGGCCGGCAGCTTAATCACCCTTGATATGGCGGTCAATTGCAGATCGGGTCACCGATCTATCCGGCTCAGTAACAGTTCTTACTGAAGCCTTGTTTGAAGACACATTTGTTGGAGTGGCGACGGATGGCGAAGACCGAACCTATCAGCCTCGATCGCAGCCAGATCGATCCGGAAACCCGGGCCCGCATCGAACAGGCGGTGCTCGACGTGTTTGCCGAGCGCGAGTTCCATCGCGTCGGCCTGATCGAGATCGCGCGCGGCGCGAACGTCTCGCTGCAGACGATCTACAAGTACTACGGCAGCAAGGAAGCGCTGCTGTTCTCCAGCCTCGATTCCTGGCTGGCGAAACTCGCGGCGCGGATGATCGATCACCTGCAGGGCATCGAGGACTACAAGGAACGCCTGCGCAAGGTGTTCTGGGTCATTCTCGACTTCACCGAGAAGAATCCGAAGATCGTGCAGCTGATGATGAGCTCGGTGTACATCAACACCTGGCGCAAGCAGGGCCAGTACGAGAACCCGGAACTGTTCGGCACCTTCATCCGCGTCCTCGCCGAAGGCCGCGCGCGCGGCGTGCTCAATGATGATGTCGACGAGAAGGTGCTGCTCGACTACATCATGGGCGTGCTGTTCCGCCTGTCGCAGAGCTACGTGCTGCGCGGCATGAAGGAACCGCTGACCAAGCA
>CAZDPA010000097.1:0-15290 GCA_964507195.1 uncultured Salinisphaerales bacterium
CGAGATTCGTGACGAAGCGGCGACCGGCCGCGGCGGCAAGCCCAAGGCCGGCCTCTCCGGTTTCTCGGTGTCGAACCTGCGCATTCCGGGTTTCGAGCAGGCCTGGGAAACCACGCCCGAGCTTCAACAGCAGGGCACGCCATCGCGCATGGCGAGCGCGCTGCAGATCATGCTCGATGGCCCGATCGGCGCTGCGGCCTACAGCAATGAGTTCGGCCGGCCGACGCTGAACGGCTATTTCCGCAGCTACGAGCAGGTCACGCCCGACGGCCGCAATCGCGGCTATCACAAGCCAATCATGATTGCCGGCGGCTACGGCAACATCCGCGCCGGCCATGTCGAGAAACTCGAAGTCACCGAGGGCGCGAAGCTGATCGTGCTTGGCGGTCCCGCGATGCTGATCGGTCTCGGCGGCGGTGCCGCATCGTCGATGGCGACCGGCAGCAGCACCGAGGCGCTGGACTTTGCGTCCGTGCAGCGCGCGAATCCGGAGCTCGAACGCCGCTGTCAGGAAGTCGTCGACGCCTGCTGGGCGCTCGGCGATGCGAATCCGATCCTGTCGATTCATGACGTCGGTGCCGGCGGTATTTCCAATGCGCTGCCGGAAATCGTCCACGCCGACGATCGCGGCGGCCGCATCCAGCTGCGCGACGTGCTGTCCGCGGACGCCGCGCTGTCGCCGATGGAAATCTGGTGCAACGAGTCGCAGGAGCGCTATGTACTCGCGATCGCGGCGGAGAACGTCGAGCGTTTCGCTGCGCTGTGCGCACGCGAGCGCTGCCCGTATGCAGTGGTGGGCACTGCAACCGCGGAGCGCACCTTGCTGGTCGAAGATGCGCTCGGCACGCAGCCCGCGGTCAACATGCCGATGCCGGTGCTGCTCGGCAAGCCGCCGCGCATGCAGCGCAAGACTCAGCGTGCGGTGACGCAATTCCCTAAGCTCGATACGTCGAGCATCAGGATCGACGAAGCCGTCGCGCGGCTGATGGCGTTGCCAGCGGTGGCGTCGAAGAACTTCCTGATCACGATTGGCGATCGCAGCGTCGGCGGCCTGACCGTGCGCGACCAGATGGTCGGTCCCTGGCAGGTTCCGGTCGCGGACTGCGCAGTCACCGCAACCGGCTTTGAGGCGACGACGGGCGAAGCGATGTCGATGGGCGAGCGCACGCCGCTGGCCCTGCTCAATGGTCCGGCGTCAGGTCGCATGGCGGTTGCAGAAGCCGTGCTGAACATCGCTGCCGCACCGATCGCGAAGATCGGCGACATCCGCCTGTCCGCGAACTGGATGGCCGCCTGCGGCCAGTACGACGAAGACGCGCGCCTGTTCGACACGGTCAAGGCCGTCGGTGCCGAACTGTGTCCGCAGCTCGGCATCGCGATTCCGGTCGGCAAGGATTCGCTGTCGATGAAGAGCGTGTGGACCAAGAACGAACAGCAGCAGGCGCAGACCGCGCCGCTGTCGCTGATCGTCACCGCGTTCGCGCCGGTCAGCGATGTGCGCCGCAGCCTGACGCCGCAGTTGATCACCGATGCCGGCGATACGCGTCTGCTGCTCGTCGATCTCGGTGGCGGCAAGAACCGCATGGGTGGCTCCGCACTCGCGCAGGTCTACGCCAGGACCGGCGATGTGCCGCCAGACCTCGATACGCCCGCATCGCTGAAGGCTGCATTTGAGCTGGTGCAGCAGCTCAACGTCGAAGGCAAGCTGCTTGCCTACCACGACCGCAGTGATGGCGGCCTGTTCGTGACTGTCGCCGAGATGGCGTTTGCCGGTCACTGCGGCGTCTCGCTTGATCTGGGTGCGAATGCCGGCGATGGCATCGCTGCGCTGTTCAACGAAGAGCTCGGCTACGTCGTCCAGGTGCGTGCGGCCGATGCTGCCGCAATCCTCAAGCGCGGCGCGGATGCGGGCCTTGCGATCAGCGATGTCGGCACGCTCAATGCGGCGGACCGAATTAAAGTGACCGCTGCCGGCAGCGAGCTGTTCGTGCAGGCACGCGAGACGCTGCAGCGCGCCTGGTCGGAAGTCTCCTACCGCATCGCCTCGCTGCGTGACGATCCAGATTGCGTGCGCGAGGAGTTCGAATCTTTCGGTGCGGCCAATGATCCAGGTTTGCAGGTGCAGCTGAGCCTCACGCCTCACGCCTCTCCCCTCACGCCTCACGTCTCGCGCCGCCCGCGCGTGGCGATCCTGCGCGAGCAGGGCGTCAACAGCCACTACGAGATGGCCTGGGCATTCCATGCCGCCGGTTTCGAGGCTGTCGACGTGCACATGACCGATGTGCTCAGTGGCCGCGTCAAGCTCGACGATTTCGCCGGCCTCGTCGCCTGCGGTGGTTTCTCCTACGGCGATGTGCTCGGCGCCGGTCAGGGTTGGGCGCGGACCATCCTGTTCAACGAACGTGCTCGCGACGAGTTCGCCCAGTTCTTCGCCCGCGAAGATCGTTTCGCGCTCGGCGTCTGCAACGGCTGCCAGATGATGGCAGCGCTCAAGTCCATCGTGCCGGGTGCCGAGAACTGGCCCGCTTTCCGCCGCAATCGCAGCGAGCAGTTCGAGGCGCGCTGGTCGCAGGTCGAGATCCTTGAATCGAAGTCGCTGTTCTTCGCCGGCATGGCCGGCGCGAAGCTGCCGATCGCGGTCGCCCACGGCGAAGGCCGCGCGGTGTTCGAGTCAGCGACCCAGCAGGGTGCGATCGAGCTCGGCGGCCAGGTCTCGATGCGTTACCTGAACCCGCAGGGCCAAGTCGCCGAGCGCTATCCGCACAACCCGAACGGCTCGCCCGGCGGCATCACGTCGATCTGCAACACCGACGGCCGCGTGACGATCCTGATGCCGCACCCCGAGCGCAGCGTGCATGGCGTGACCGGCTCCTGGTGGCCGGACCGCAATGCCAGCAAGACGCCGTGGTTCCAGATGTTCACGAACGCCCGTCGCTGGGTCGGCTAAACCCCGAAAAACCTTCGGAAAGATCGGTCCGGAGACCTCCGTCGCAAGCAGGCTGCCGACACGACGTCGGAAATTGCCTACTGGTTGGCAGAACGCGTTGTGTTACTCGCCGGTAATGTCAGGATAGGTCGCAATCGGGCGATGTACTTAACAACGCGTTGGGGGTGGATCATGAAACGACTCAGTGTGGTGGTTGCAGCTGTCGCGGTGATGTTTGGTACTGCGGCATAGGCGGGCGGGCCGTTGCTACCGCGGCTGCAGTCAGGCTTGAAGCAGTTGCCGGCGCTGACCGCACCGGTCGTCGCGACGACACGCAGCCTGGCTTCGATCAAGGCATTGCCGGCGCTGAGCGCTCCGGCGTTGTCGGCAGCATCGCTGCCAGGGTTGAAGGGCGAAGCCAAGGCCGGCGCGGACTACAACTATTACTATCCGTACGATCCGGGCAGCGGCGACGACTGGCTGGCCTACAACCAGACGTACTGGGTTCCGGTCCACGTCAATCCGTACATCGCCAACGCTCAGGCGGTCACCATGGAGTTCTCGGCCGAGCTGGGTGCCCAGGTGCTGGCGGCGACCGGCATTCTCGGCAATGGGCCTTGCAACTGCGCTGGCGGTACGCCGCTTGATGTTGTTGATCGCGCGACCTACTTCCTGACTGCCGTTCTGGATTTCGGTGTATCGCGCGGTGCCGGTTTGACGACAAAGGTTGGGCCAGCGCCGATTCCGAAGCGGCCGGAGGCACTGTCGGGTCTGACGCCTACGATCAAGGGCATCAACTCGATGCTATTTGGCCCCTACGGGATGAGCTGAAGTACGGATAGGGCCGGCACGAACCCGGGATGGGTTCGTGCCGGGGCTCTATCTTGACCTGGCGAGTTATTCGCAGCGCTGTGCCGGCCGCTGGGAAATCAGCGCAAGATTTGATTGTTCAAGCGTCCAGGGGGCCTTGCACTTCAGCTGCAAGCCGATTTCAGCTGGGCTGCGCGTTTCTGCCGCGATATTTGTGACGGCAATGCTGCCCCAGGCGCTGGCAACCAGCTGATTTGTAGCGAAGCTGATGTCCATGCCGTCCACGCCGCGATCAAAGCCTAGCAGCACGCCGAGTTCACGCCCGGTGGCGGTTGCCCAGCCGCGTACACTTCCGTCGCGGCTATCGCTAAATAGCATGGAACCGTCCTCGGAGAAGACTAAGCGTTCGACTGACTGCTGATGTCCCTTCAGCGTCTGTTTATGATCTTGTATCGGTGACCATAGCCAGATATTTCCAGATTGAGTGGCAACTGCGACGGTTCGCCCATCCGGTGAATAGACAGCTTCCTCTGGCAAGCCGATCGCCTCATCGCGCAGTTCATACAACATTCGGCCGCTACGGCTGTCGCTGATTCGGACGCTGCCGTCGTGACAGGTGCTGAGCACGTGCTTGCCGTCAGCGCTGAACCGTGCACTTCTGGCTCTTTCTCCCAATTTCGGGAGTTCTAGCAGCGGCTGACCATTGGCTGCATTCCAAATGCGCACAACACCATCGGTGCCGGCAGTGACTATGCGCGCACCATCGCTGTCGAAGTAAGCCGTGTATACCATGCCAGAATGCCGCAACCACGCTATGCGACGCCCGTCTGCTGCATCCCATAGCCCTGCCGCGTCCTCTTCGGCATAGGTCTCAAAGTGGGTAGTGGTGAGGATACGGTCCGTGGGCTTGTTGAACTTGATGCGAAAAGTTCCCAGCGCATTGTGTTCAAGCCGTGCCACCCTTTGCCCGGATTTGCCGTCCCAGAGTGCGCCGGTACCGTCAAGGCTCGCCGTTGCCAGTTTTTGCTCGTTCGGGGCAAGCGCAAGATCGAACACCACTCCTTCGTGGCCGACAAATGTATTGTTGACCTCGCGTGTTGCAGGATCGAATACCTGCACTTGACCCTTTGCGCCGCCACCACCAACGTATAAGCGATCCCCGCGGTGGTTGAAGCGCACTGAGAACGGCAGGGTGTCGAAGGACTCCAGCTGCCATGTCGGTAGTAGAGGCCGCTGCCAGAGCTCTGCGGTTCCATCACGACTGGCAACGAGGATCTTCTCGCCACGACTATCGAACAAAGCCTGGCTGATACCGTCACTGTGAAGATCAAATGTGTAGAGCAAACGCTTTGACGAGATGTCCCAAGCTTCAGCGATTTTGTTATTGAAATCTGCCGTAACGAGTGTTCGACCGTCGGGGCTGAGTCCGGCGCTTCCATAAGGGGTCAATGTTCGCGGCACTGAAAATAGCAGACTCGCCCGACCGGTGCTCCAGACTTTGTAGCCTTCACTGCCAACGGTCAGGTAGGTCTGCCCCTTGCTGTCGAACTGCAATTCATTGAGGTAGGAGGGATCCGCCGCAAATGCAATTCGCAGCTCGGCGGTCTCCATATCCCAGACACGTATATCGCCCTGCAGCAATGCAGCATCGGGACGCCCGGAAAGGGCAATCAAGCGATTGTCCTGAGGCGTGAACATCAGTGCGCCGATACGAAAGCCGCTCGGGTCACGCAGGGTCTCGATGATGTGGCCGTCGTTTGCAGAGAGGATTTGTACGATGCCACCACCACGACCTACAGCGATCTTCTGGCCGTCTGTGCTGTAGCTCGCCGCTTCAATCGGCTGTCCCTTCAGCAGTACACGCGACAAACTGCCACTCAGCGGGTCACGTATTTCCAAGCCCTCTGTGCTGGCTATCAATACACCGCTGTCATCAGCGTCTACTGCAACGCCGGCCAAGCCATTGATGCCGTCGATGCGCACTGGCTTGTCTGGCGTGCTCAGCTGCCAGATCCATGTTTGTGGTGGGCCCGCGCGATCATCGTCGGGAAAGCCGGTCATCAACAGGTGAGAGCCACCGCGCAGAAACCTGATCGCCAGCGGCATTGGCGGAGCATCGGCGAGTGTCGTGAGTTCCGCGCCAGTCGTTGCGTCATAGATTTTGGCAACCGCTTTCTGATTGCTGGTCCCATCAGTCAGCACATGCAGCACGAACTGCTTGCCGTCCGGACTGAAGGCCGATTTGTAGACGGCAACACCGCCGTGTTTGACCCGCACGTTGGTCAGCGCCTCGACCGGCTTCATCGCCTGCGCGAGCATGTAGCGCAGCGGTACGGAATCGTTGCCGCGCTTGTACGCTTCGTTGAGCAGAACAGCCGCGCGCGCGTGGTGGCCGGCGAGCAGTTCGAGCCGACCGTTTTCGGTCAGTTGTTCGACGACGATCTCGTGTTCGCGCGCTGCGCGCTGCGCGGCGAACCACTGCCAGCCGCCGACAAACATGCCGACGACGGCAGCGGCAAGCGCGGTCTGCTGCAGTCGCTGCCAGAACTGTCGCTGGCGTTCGCGCTGGACGAGTTCGTCGTAGCCGACACCGAGCAGGCCGGATAGCAGCTTGAGCTTGGCGCCGCGCTTGCCGTCGGCGTGTTCCCGCGCGTCGGCGGCGATCGGTTCGGCAATCTCGTTGGTGATCTGGCCGTTGCGGTCGACGCGATAGCGGATCGCCGGCGCAAAGCATTCCTCGATGTCGCGGCCGGGGATGTCGAAGACGTTCGGCTCGCCGTCGACGATCAGGCACAGCACGCGGTCTTCGCGGCCCAGCGACTTGAAGTACTTGATCTCCTCGTTGACCCATTTCGATGCGGCCGCGCGTGGCGAGCAGATGACGATCTGGTAGCGCGAGTCGCGCAGCGATTCGTTCAGCGCGTCGCCGAGGTTGGCGGAGCTCGGCAGTTCGTCGCGGTCGCGGAAGATCGGGAACAGCCGCGCTGGTACCTGGCCGTCACGCGAAGGCTGGCCGACGAGGCGCGCGGGTACGCGGTAGGTTTCGAGGGTCTTGTGCAGCCAGTCGCCCCAGGCGCGATCCTGGTGGCTGTAGCTGATGAAAGCCCAGTATTTGTAGTGCTCGGCCATGCCCCCCGACCTGACCGTGACGAGTCATCCCAGCTTACCGCAGGTCTCGTCAACGCAACTCAGGTCACGCAGGGGGGAAGGAAAGGTCGCTGTCGTATTCAGACCGACGACGGTGCCCAACCCACGGCGCGCCGGTGCATACGGCGCTGGGCCATGACCGGAACGTGCATACGGCGGATCGGGCGTGGCTTGCGCACCGCGACCCGAGTGACCTGGGTCTGCGGTTTGCGTGCGGCGCGGGGCGTCCGCAGCAGCCAGAACAGCGCCAGACCAAGGGCGAACGTGAGCGCGACCACCGGCCCCCAGACCAGTGACGCAAATGCGGCCGGCACGCTGGCCTCTGCGATGCCGCCGACCGGGTAGACCGGGGCGCTGGCCAGTGCGCCTGCGTCCGTCATCGCCATGACGAGAAGGGCGGCGGCGGTCAGAAGGCTGTAGAGGCTGCTGTGTTTCATGTCCCGTACTCCGTTGTTCGTTCCTGCCATTCCGAAACGTCTGTCGTGGCATTGACGAACACCGTAGCCCTGTCTGGCTCGCCGGGTTTTGCCAACTGCTTGGCACAGTCGGCTGGGCCAGGCTCATGAATGATGGGGGCATCCGGTTTGGGGCCCGTACAGAGCCCTGTTCCGAGAGGGGAGCTTGGATCGATTTCTCGGAAGGGGGTGCCGGGTGTACATTAATTTCTGCTATCGGGGGGTGGCCATGCTTTTCGAGCAGCCTGTCATACACCGGGTGATTGCGATGGCGGCGAAGCAAAGCTTCCGGCCGCGGCAGTTGATTGTCCGCGGCAGCGACGCCCGCCATGTGTATCTGATGCTGGAGGGAACGGCTTCCCTGATCATCGAGCACGAGGTCGGCGAGCAGGCGATCCTCGATATTCTTCACCCAGGCGACTTCTTTGGCGAAAGCGCGCTGTGCTCGCCGCGCCTGCAGTCGACAACCATCGTCCGCGCGCGGACCAGCGCGCTGGTGGGCAGCGTCGGCAGCGAGGATTTCAGGCGCATGGCAATGCAGGAGCCGGAACTGGCGTTCTGCCTTATCGGCCAGCTCGCGACGCGCATCGAAGGCGGCTACCGCAAGACCGCCGACCATTTTTTCCTGGATGTCACCGAGCGCCTGCATCGCACCCTGATCTGGCTCAGCCAGAAGCCGGAAGCGCAGTCGACGGAAGATGGCGTGGCACTGCGCATCAATCGCCTGGAGTTGGCATCGATGCTCGGCTGTTCGCGCGAGATGATTGCGCGCGGGTTGCGTACGCTGCAAACCGACGGGGTAATTGCCACCGACGGTCACGACGTGGTCGTGCGCGCCGCGCCGCTCAGGTTTCGGGCTTGAGGTTGAACAGGCGCGCGTCCGCTCTGACAGCGGGCGGCAGCGATTCGCCGACATATTCAAGGCGATAGTGGGCACTGCCGATCAGACCCAGTGCGGCGACGAAGGCTTCGGTGACAAACACGCCGCCGGGCGGAATGTGCATGGCGTGCGCCTCGCAGAACAGCAGTTCGGTGCCGAACAGTGACGGCAGGTTTTCGACCGGATCATCGCCCTGCGACAGTGGTGCCATGTGGATCAGCAGGCGGACTTCCTGAGGCAGCGCGGCACCGGCATCGGCCGCCGCCTGCGCGTGGTTGTGCGTGTTGACGATGCTCAGAGCAATGCGCGCCGCAGTTTCCGGATCGTCGGTGACGACCAGCAGGTTGCGACCGTGCACCCTGCGCATCAGGACCTTGGCACCGTGGGTTGTCAGGTGTTGCCCGATCGGCGCGAGTACGCGGGCACGCAATCGCGCCATGGTCGGATCGTCGACGACGCTGTCTTCACCGAACTGTGCGACCAGAATCGCACACAGGCGTCGCTCCTTCATGCCGATCTGACGCGGTTGCTCGGACAGCGGACAGTGACGGTCTGCGAGTGAACGCTCGATCGTGCGAAGTTGCGCGTTGTCCAACGTGCGCAGCCTGAAGCGCAGCGCGTTGTCATCCGGTTCAACCGTCAGCCCGAGCCATTGCGAGCGGATTCCGTCTGGCGAGTGGCGCGACAGGCCGAGGACCTTCCCCATCACGTGCTGGCGCAACCAGCGCGGTTCACCGGGCAGGAAGCCGCGCGTCGGATTCACTTCGCCCGCATGTTCGAGCGTGCGCGCGAGGCGCATCGTCCAGCCGGCTTCATACTGCGCATGCCAGGCTGCGCTGAGCGTATCGCGCGTGCCGGGAATCGACAGGGAAACGTGGACGCCGCGATCGATCAGCTGCTCGACGACGCACAGATCGATCGGATCGAGCAGGCCGACATAGGCGGTCGCACCGGCGAGCTCGACGTCCGGCACTGCGAATGAACTGGCCATGCGCTGATGCAAAGGCGGCAAGTCGCCCACAGCAAAATCATGCTCGCGATAGATGAACAGTTGCGGTGGAACGGTCAGCAGCGCAGGAATGGTCTTGCTGAGGCGCCGGTGCTGACAGATCAGCTGCAGTTGCTGCACGGTGCGCGCGCGTGCGGTGCGGTGACTGCGCGCCAGCGCATCGGCACTGCGCAAGGCTGCACGGCAGCTGTCGAGATCTTCGAGCAGCAGTGCGGCCTCGGCCTGGCTGACCAGCAGGTTGTAGCGTTCCAGCTCGCTGGCGGTGGGAGAGTCTTCGGTCTGCGCAAGCACCTCACGTGCCAGCGCCTGCGCACGGCTGGCGTCGCCCGAGAGCATGAACATCGTCGCCGCGTTGATGGCGCTGAAGTAGCCGCCGGTCTGGCGGAACGCCTCCCAATAGGACTCGGCAGCGCGTGCGTACATGAACTGCGCGGCTGCGCCGCCTTGTCGCGCCAGGTCCTTGAACAGCCGGCCCTCGAGCGCCAGCCAGTCCTGATCGCGGTCGGCCTTGGGTCTTTCAGTGGCGTGATAGCGGCTCAGCGCGCGCTGGGTGCTGCCGCAGTGGGCGAGCGAGAGGATCGCCAGATAGTCCAGTCGTTGCGCAAGCGCGGGCGGGTGCGGGCCGAGATGGCCGGCGCTGCTGACGATGTCGTGGCAGAGCAGTGCGTTGCCGGTACGCAGCGCGGATTCGGCTTTGGTGATGATGTCCGCAATGAGTCCGCTGCCGGCCATGGGTTGCTATCCCTTGCTCGGGAATGAGTACGGATGGGCGATGTGATCGCCATGGACGCGATGCAGCTGCGACATCGGATCCTCCGGGACGCTATGCCAACAGTGGCCTACTTTAGTGCACATCTCCTGACCCTGGGTGCCGCACGACCTGCTCAGTAGCGCAGCGTGATGCTGAAGTAGGCGTCGGCCCGGGCCTCGTCGAACGCCGCATTCCGGCCTGCGGCGTCAGGCAGCGGGATTGCGGTGCTCAGGCTGGCCTCCAGCCACGTCGAGGCGCGGATCGCCAGTTCGGCACCGGCGTCTGCGAGCCAGTTGGTATCGCTGGCGGCTGAGGCAGCCTCGCCGTTGAGTTCCCAGGTGGCGACCTCGGCAAACAGGCGTGGGGTCAGCGTCAGGCCAAAGGCATCGAGCGCATAGCCCAGTTCTGCCCGTGCCAGTGCGCCACTGTCGCCGACGGCGACGCCCGGCAGCCATGCGCCGAGAATGCGGCTGCCACCGAGCACAAATTGCTGCTGCTGCGGCAGCGTGTCGGCACTGTACTGTCCGCTGAGTTCCAGCGTGCCGGCCCAACTCCTGGTCCGCGCGTCGCTGAAGCTGATCCGCGGTCTCAGCGACAGGAACTGCTCGTCGGCGCTGATCAGTGCTGGATGGCCCCGTGTGTGACCCTGACCGGCGTCGACAGAGAGCGTGAGCTGAAGCTGCGCGCTGTGATCGCCGTCGGCCCAGACCTGGGCGCGACTCAGATCCGCGCCGAGCGAGTCGAAACGCTCGTCGATCACTGTCGTGCCTGCGGCATCCGAGACGCGATCATTGATGGAGTCGATACGCAGCGTCAGCAGCCAGCGCCGGCTGAAATCGGCATAGGGCAGGACCGACCACTGCACACCGACATGCCGGGTCTGGCCTTCGAAACCGCCGGCATCGACCGCGAGAACGTAGCGTGCCGTGCGCCCGGAAAAACCGAACACACCCTGCGGCGCGACCCAGCTCACGGCGACGGACTGCTCGTCGTAGTCGCCATCTTCGCGCACGCCGCTGCGCTGGCTGCCGGTCCATTCGATCGCGCCACTGGTCAGGCGCGCTTCGGCTTCGACGAACTTGCGCCCGGCATAGCGGTTGCCGGGGTTGCCGACATTGAGGCGCGCGCCGAAAGGCTGCGGCTGCGTTTCCGTTTCATCGATCTCCAGCGTCAGTCCGCGGTCTGCCGGAGCGAAACGCAGCTGGCTGCTGATGCCCCGGCGGTCGGCTTCGATGCTCGCCAGCGCACGTGCCGGCTCAAGATCGGCGGCGCGGAGGTTTTCGCGGCCGACCAGTGGCGCGAAGTAGCGTGTGAGTTCGTCGCGGCCCCGCACAGCCTGAATCGGCGCGGCGGAGGTGGTGATGTACAGGTCCTGATCGAGCAGCAGATAACGCAGCTGCGTTGCGGGGTAGCCTGCAAGGTAGTGGGCAAGCGCGATGGCGCGGACGGCGTCCGACAGGGTTTCGGCGTCGGCAATGGCCTCGGCGTGTCGATCGCCGGACAGGCCTGCGTCACCCAGCGCGTGGATCCGGTAGACGCCGAAGCTCAGCGTCGGTTCGCTTTTCGCCTGTTGCCGGAATTCAGCGGGACTGCCGCTGTACAGCAGTGGCTCGATCGGCGCAGGAAGGTCTATGGCCATTCCACCCCCCGGTGGGCCGGCGCGGCAGGTCACCGCGTTGCACCAGCATGCCCAGCACGGCTGCGGTGGGCAAGCACCGCAGCATTACTCCGGCAATTCCGGCTCCATCAGCTCGGCCGGCGGATTGCCGTCGTAGACCTCATTGAGGCGTTTCTGCAGATAGGCCGTGCGCATGAACACGTAGGGATCGAGCTGCTGTTCAAGGATGGAGTCGAAATCGAGCAGACCGGCGCGCGAGTCGATTGCCGTGACGCCGGTGATGATTGCACGGTCCTCGAACTGCAGGCTGTCCATGTATTCGAGCGGATCGGTCCAGTTGTCACCGACCAGGCCGATCAGATCGCGATTCGAGCTGGGGCCGAAGAACGGCAGCATCAGATACCAGCCGTCGCCGACGCCCCAGCGGCCAAGGGTCTGGCCGAAGTCTTCGTCGTTCTTCTTGAGGCCGACGATCGATGCGGGATCGAGAAACCCGGCGAGGCCAAACGTGCTGTTGAGGAGCAGGCGTCCGGTGTCCTGCGTCGCCTGGACAAGCTTGCCCTGCAGCAGGTCATGCAGGATCACGCGCGGGTAGAAGAAGTTGTCGAAGAAATTGCCGACGCCGGTGCGGATCGGCGAGGGCACGACCTTGACGTAGCCCTTGGCGACAGGCCGCAACACGTATTTGTCCGCGGTCATGTTGAAGCTGTAGATCGGCCGGTTGACGACTTCCAGCGGATCATTCGGCTCGTACGGCGAGTTGTGCGCACAGGCGCCGAGCAGGGCCGTCGTCAGAACGACAGCGGCGCGCATCGTGAGAATCCCCCCGGATCGCATCAAGTCGTCGCGCCTGTTCCAAGCAGTTGGCTGATGCCGAAGAATTTCAGCAGGTCCTGCAGCTGTTGCGGCGGATTGCTGATGGCCAGGCGGCCGCCCTTGCGACGGATGCGTCGCGCCAGCTCCAGCAGCAGCGCCGCTCCGGCGCTGTCGACCTGCTGGACATCGGCCAGATCGATCTGGCCGTCTGCAGTCCATTCATCGAGACGCGCATACCACTGCGCAGCCTTCTCGAAGCTCAGTGCATCAGCGGCGACCTGGATCGTCATGCGGGGCTCGGTTATGAATGATGTCAGGGTGCCGGCGACGCGCTGGCGTCGATCTTCACTTCGCCTTTGCGCAGGCGCTCGATGACGGTCGGAATGCCCTTGCTCTTGATCTCGGAATCGAGCTGCGTGCGGTAGTTGAGCACCAGCGAGATGTTCTCGGCTTTGATGTCCCAGATCTTCCACTCGCCGCTGGAGTCGCGCATCGAGAACTGGATCGGAATCGGCGGCTTGCCGTCCTTGCGCACGATCGTGGTATCCACGTTTGCCTTCTTGCCGTCGACGCGCGCCGGCTTGATCTCGATCTCGATGCCGTCGTAATACTCGAGCAGCTTGTCGGCATAGGCGTGGATCAGCATGTCCTTGAACGCATCGCCGAACTGGCTGATCTGTTCCGGCGTCGCCGATTTCAGGTGCGTGCCGAGGATGACCTTGGCGATGTATTCGGTATCGAAGTGCGGAACGATGGTCTTGTCGACCATCGCGTACAGCGCATTCTTGTCCTTCTGGTAGGTTGCGACGTTGGTGGAGATGTCCGCACGCGCCTCATCGATGGCAGAGCGGATGATCTTGTCCGGCGCGACGCTCTCCGCATGCGCAGCCGCAGCCAGACTCAGCGTCGCTGCGACGAAGATGCCTGCCAATGTGCCCAGAGTGCCTGAACGCTTGATCACGGTGTCGCTCCTTTGGGCTGCTCGGCACCTTTCGTGGTGACCGCATCAGCCAGTTTGCCCAGTGCTTCGGCGAGCTTGTCGTTCTCGCCGTCATTGTTCGATGAAAGGAACTGGCCGATCAGATTTTCCAGCACCAGCGCGCCCTGTGTCAGCGTCAGCTCGCTGCCGTCCGTCAGATACTCGTCCAGTCCACCCGGTTCCAGCCCGATGTACTGCTCGCCAAGCAATCCGGCGGTCAGGATCTTCGCGCTCGAGTCTTCGGGGATCTTGTCGTAGGACTTCGCAATGTCCAGTGAGACGACAGCCTGAAAAGTGGCCGGCTCGATCTGGATAGCGTCGACCCGTCCGACCTTCACGCCGGCGACTGTCACCGCGGATCCCGACTTCAGTCCGCCGATATTGGCGAACTTGGCCGTGACGCGATACGTGTCGCCGTCGCCGTACGAATCCAGGCTGGCGACCCGGAAGGTCAGTACGAAGATGGCTGCGACGCCCAGACAGACGAAGAAGCCGACCAGAATCTCCAAAGCTCTCGATTGCATCGTCGTTTTACCGTGTGGCGCTTAATTGAACATGAACGCTGTGAGGATGAAGTCGAGCGCAAGGATCGACAACGATGAAACCACCACCGTCGACGTCGTTGCGCGCGACACCCCTTCAGACGTGGGTGCGGCGTGATAACCCTGGTATACCGCGATCCAGCTGATCGTGGCACCGAAGGCGATGCTCTTGATGAAGCTCTGCCGGACGTCTTCAGCGCCGACGGTCGAGCGGATCTGTGACCAGTAACTGCCGGCATCGACGCCAAGCAGTTCAACGCCAATCGCATGGCCGCCGGCAACGCCGATTGCCATCACGCAGAAGATGCCGGCGAGCAGCGGCATTGCGATGACGCCGGCGATGAAGCGCGGCGCGATGACGCGACGCATCGGATCGACCGCCATCATCTCCATCGCCGACAGCTGATCGGTGGCGCGCATCAGGCCGATCTCGGCGGCGAGCGCAGAACCGGCGCGACCGGCGAAGAGCAATGCGGTGACGACCGGCCCCAGCTCGCGGACGATGACCATCGCGACGAACACGCCGAGCGATTCCTCGGCGCCGAAGCGCACCAGCGTACGGAAGCCCTGCAGCGCCAGCACCATGCCGACGAAGCTGCCGGAGATCACGATGATGATCATCGATAGCACGCCGACGCTGTACAGCTGCTGGACGAGAATGCGCGGACGCGCGAGCGCGGCCGGCACGGCTGCGAGGATCGAGACGAGGAAGAACTGCGCACGGCCGAGGCCGGCGAGAAAGCCTGACAGCACCTGCCAGATGCCGTTCATGCTTTGATCCCCATCAGATCCTGCTCCAGGCTCGCCGCCTTGTAATGGAACGGCACCGGACCGTCGGGTCTGCCGTCGAGGAACTGGCGCACGAGCGGCGAAGTGGACTGGCGGATTGCATCTGGCGTTCCCTGTTCGAGCACACGGCCGTCGGCAATCAGATAGGCGTAGTCGGCAATCGACAGCACTTCGTCGACGTCGTGCGAGACGACGACGCTGGTGATGCCGAGCGATTCGTTGAGCGAACGGATCAGGCGCATCAGCACGCCCATGCTGATCGGATCCTGGCCGGTAAACGGCTCGTCGTACATGACCATGTCGGGATCAAGCGCGATGGCGCGCGCCAAGGCAACGCGGCGCGACATGCCACCGGACAGTTGTTCGGGATACAGATCGCGCGCGCCGCGCAGGCCGACCGCTTCGAGCTTGAGCAGGACGATGTCGCGGATCAGCTCGGGAGCCAGCCTGGTGTGCTCGCGCAGCGGATACGCGACGTTGTCGAACACGGTGAGGTCAGTCAGCAGCGCGCCATTCTGGAACAGCATGCCCATGCGCTTGCGCAGGCGGTACAGCCCGGCGCGGTTGA